>CANJWR010000158.1 GCA_947478455.1 Beijerinckiaceae bacterium
ACTGCACCTGCATGACAGGTTCGACGGCTGCGGCCTTGACCGTGTGAATGCCCACCACGGTCTCGACAAGAAATTGCTGGCTCAACGCGCCGCGATTGAACTTTTCTTTCACCTGCTCAAGCAGCGGCGGCCGGAGAATTGTGGCGATCAGCACATAGATCGGAACCGACGCAAGAATGATGAGCGTGAGCTTCCACGAATAGGCGAACAGCACAGCGAAGAACACGAACGTGAAGAGGAAATCGAGCGATGAGAACAGCGCCTGACCGGTCAGGAACTGCCGGATGTTTTCAAGTTCGCGGACGCGCGCAACAGTCTGGCCAGCCGAGCGCGTTTCGAAATAGCCCAGCGGCAAGCGGAGAAGATGATGGAACAGTCGCTGACCAAGTTCGACGTCAATGCGGTTGGTCGTATGTGACAGCGCGTAAGTGCGCAGATACTGCAGGATCACATCGAACAGCCCGACCACCACCAACCCGCCGATGAGTACGAACAGTGTCGAATAACCGCGGTGGGTCAGAACCTTGTCGACGATGACCTGAAAAAACAGCGGCGTCACGAGTGCGAATATCTGCACGAAAAAAGACGCCAGCATTACATGCGACAATGGCCGGCGATAGCGCCAGATCGACTGCATGAACCAGTGGAAACCGAAACTCTTCGGATCGATCCCCTCGCCGCCGATCCGCCGCGCCAGCAGGATGACGAATGGCTCGATTTCGCCGAACAGATCGTCGAGCGTAACTTCCCGGTCGCGTCGTAAAATGGGATCGACAACCCGGTACAGCCCCGACGGATTCTTCCCACCGAAGATAACAAAAGCTCCGGTCCGCATACGCAGGATCGACGGAAACGGCGCCATCTCAAGGCGTTTGACGTTTTTCAGGTCGATATTGCGGGCTTTCAGTCCTGCGGACTTGGCCGCACGCAGAAGGTCGTCGGGCGCAGCCGCCCGTCCTGCGAGTCCCAGCTGAGTGTACATATGAACCGGATCAGACGCGATCCGATAGTAACCCGCCACCGCCGCCACGCAGGCAAGCCCCGAATCCAGCGGGGGGGGCGAAGGAGCGACCGTTTCGGTCTGGGCGATATTCTGGTTCATCCACGACCCGCCGCGCGATCATCGAATGCCATTCGGACCTTTAATCTCTGAAGGCGATTGCGCGCCGCCGCCAGAGCCCAAACGGTAAAATTCCGCCCGATCCGCACATCCATTTAAAAATACTATACCATGTTCACGCCATAATCCGGAATTCTTTCGGATCAATGACCCTGAAATTGTCGGTTATGGCGCTGCGAAACCGCGGCCAGTTTCGAGGTACTTTTTCGCGCAGGAATTCGAGGGTCGCGTCGGCGAACTCCGCGCACGTGGCGTAGGTTTTGTTGTGCGTGATGTTCCTGTGCATGACGCCCCAGAGCCGCTCGATCGGGTTTAGATGGGGACAATAGGCCGGGATGAAATGCAATTTGATCCGGCAGCCGGGCCTCTCAAGCCACGCATGCACGAGCTTGGCGTGGTGATAGCGCGCGTTGTCGAGATAAACATGAATCAAAGCCATCATCGGCCACGCCGCCATGATTGATTCCAGCAGCCTGATCGTCGAAGCCGCATCGACGGTTTCGACCTCGATCATGCGCGTCTGGCCGGTTTCAAGATCGATCGCGCCGTGAATGTTGATGCGCTGACGCCCGCTGGTTTGTTCAATCGCGGGGTTGTCGGACGCGAGAGACCAACAGCCCGCTGGGCGCGCCGCATGGGTTGGGTGGACCGCGTCAACAAACACGACGGCCTCGTTATCAGGCAATGAATTCAATAGATTTTCGTAGGACGCGATGAACGCTTTTTGTTTGTCGACGTCGAGCTTGCGCGAGATGATCTCGGGCTTGCGGTAGGTCAGGCCGAGACGATGCAGCAACGCGATCAACCCGGAACGACCCGCGTAGGCGACGCCGAATTCCCGTTCAATCCACGCGCCAATCTGACGCGTTGAGGGCGGTAATGTCGCGCTAACCCAGGCCTTTAATTTTTCCCGTTGCTCGCCGTTGATCTGGCAAGCGCTGCCGCCAGATTCAAAACAGGCCAAGCCTTCAACCCCGCCCTCAACAAACAATTTATGCCAGGCGCGGATCGTCGCGTCGTCAAGATACAGCGCCCCGGCGATCTTTTCGCAGCTCCAGCCATCGTCCAAGAGTAGAAGCGCGTTGGCGCGCCGCGCAAGGCGATGCTCCGCCGAGCCATCCTTCGCCAGGGCGATCAGATCAGCTCGATCAACGGGAGGCAAAAAACGGCGGCGAATCATGTCCGTCAGACGAATCCTCAAACTCACCCATGGCAAGCGATATCTCGCGTTTCGGCAGAGTCAGGGTACAATACACCAATCTGAGCTACTCCGGTCCGAGCCGGACGGGTGGGTATTTCGGCGCGGTCGGCGGCGATGCCGATACGCCCATGCTTTACGATATCATGGCGTTGCAGCTGATGTTCGGCGCCAATATGAATACCCGCACTGGCGATACAGTCTACGGGTTCAATTCCAATGCGGGCAGCCGCATCTACGACTTCACGCAGAACGTCGAGCCCGGTCTTTGCATATGGGATTCTGGCGGCAATGACACGCTTGACGTATCTCTCTTCACCCAGAACCAGAACATCAGTCTCGTTGGCGGCGCCTTCTCTGATGTCGGCGGCCTTTCTCACAACGTTTCAATTGCACTGGGGGCGATCGTCGAGAATGCCGTTGGTGGGCGGGGCAACGATGCGATCACCGGCAACGATGCAGCCAATGCCTTGCGTGGCGGTGACGGCAATGACGCCATTTCTGGTGGTCTCGGCGATGACACGCTGAACGGAGGGCGAGGCAACGACGTGGTCGAAGGCGGCAAGGGCAACGACATCCTTTTGGGCGACGGCGGCCTGTTAGTTCCTGATTCGGCGATCTACGGACTCACGCTCAACTCTGGTGGTACAGGTCAGTCGATCAGGAAAACCGGCATGTCCGGGCTCCCGCAAACCGGGATGACAATCGAGTTCGACGTCAGGTTCGCGGCCAATCCGGGATACCAGTGGTTTGTCGCGGCCCCCGGGCTGAGCATGATGTTTGATCCCACCAACACAGGGGCTCCGGGCCTTTGGGTTCTGCTCAACAATTCCTGGACCTACTCTCAGATCACGGTGTCGCAACTGGGCGACGGAAACTCGCATCGCATCTCGTTCGCATGGGACAGTGCGACCGGAGCCTATGCGCACTATCTCGATGGCGCGCTGGTTAAGGGCGGAACAGGCTTCCAGACCGGCGTGAACCTGAATCCGACTGGAGCCGGAAGCGTCACGTTCAATCCTGTGGGCGGAGCAATCGGCGATATCAGGCTCTATAGTCGCGCACTGTCCGCAGGCGAAATTCTTGCAACAGCGCCAACAGCGCTCGCAGATCCGGTTCATGCGGGTGGCCTGATCTTCAACTGGCAAGTGGGCGCGAACGGCGTGTTGACCGATGCACACGGCGGCGCTGCGCCGACTGTGGCGGCCGGGACTGGCATTGCGCCAGCTGTCACGACGCTGGTGGCAGTCACCTCGTTCAACGATACGCTGAACGGAGGCGACGGAAATGATCGACTCGACGGCGGCGTGGGTAACGACCTGCTATTCGGAGGCGCGGGCGATGACATCATGTATGTCGACAGCGCGGGCGATGCGGTGATGGAGAATGCCGCCGAGGGTGTCGACACTGTCTATGCCTGTGTGGATTTCACTCTGCCGCAGAACGTCGAAGTGCTGAACCTCACGGGCACTGCCATTCGCGGCGCTGGTAACTCAGGCGAATACTGGATTTACGGCAACGCCAACAACAACAGCCTTGATGCGCGCTCCGGCGCCGGGCACCTTTTCGGCGGCGCTGGTAACGACATCTACTATATCGATAGCGCCAGTGACGGGATGGCGGAGAATTCCGGGGAGGGAACTGACACCGTCTATGCCTCCATCGATTTCGTTCTGCCGCAGAACGTCGAAGTATTGAACCTCAAGGGGGCTGCCATTCGCGGCGTGGGTAATTCAGGCGAGTACTGGATCTACGGCAACGCCAACAACAACAGCCTCGACGCCCGTTGCGGCGCCGGGCATCTATTCGGCGGGGCGGGAAACGACGTCTACTTCATCGATAGCGCAGGAGACGGGCTGGCAGAGGATGCAGATCAGGGAACGGACACCGTCTACGCCTATTTCGATTTTACGTTGCCGCAGAACGTCGAGGTACTGAACCTGAAGGGCTCGGCCATTCGTGGCTGGGGCAATTCGGGCGAGTACTGGATCTATGGCAACGCCAACAACAACACGCTTGACGCCCGGAGCGGGTCCGGACACCTTTTCGGAAGTGTCGGCGACGACATCTACTTCGTCGATAGCATTGGCGACAGCCTCACCGAGAATGCCGGCGAGGGGACAGACACCGTCTATGCTTCGCTTGACTTCGTGCTGCCGCAGAACGTCGAGGTATTGAACCTTGGTGGCTCGGCCGTGCGCGGCGTCGGCAATTCGGGCGAGTACTGGATTTACGATAATGCCAACAACAATATCATCGACGCCCGCGGCGGAACGGGTCATCTCTTCGGCGGGGCGGGAGATGACACGTACCTGGTCGATGGAGCTTCGGATCAGGTGGCAGAGGGCAGCAGCGGTGGCAATGACACGATCTATGCCAGCGCAACGTATGGCCTCAATGAAGGCTCGGAGATCGAGACTTTGTCGGCCAGCGGGACATCGGCTGTCGATTTGACCGGGAACAGCTATGGCAACACGCTGATCGGCAACGGAGCAGCCAACATTCTGGACGGAAGAGGAGGTCCGGACACATTGTGGGGCCTCGGTGGCTCTGACACGTTTTTGCTGACCTCGCCTGGAAATGGATATGACACAATCGGGGATTTTGTTTCAGGCGCCGACAGGATCGCAATCGGACAATCAGCATTCGGGCTATCGGGGATTGGTTCGCTCGCGACAGCAGGCGTGAATTTCGTGCTGGGAACCGTCGCGAGCGGCGGAGCCGCGAGCCTCGTTTACGATCAGACGTCAGGCTCACTTTGGTTCGACGCCGACGGCGCTGGCGTCGGGCAGGCGATCCGGATTGCAGCGCTGAGCGGAAATCCCAATGCAACATACAACGACTTTCACGTCGTCTAGTAGCGTCGAATTGCTTTTTTGCTCGAAACGTTACCGAGCAATATCGAATCTCGACGCAACCAGGCGAAGTAAGGTCGCCAGCGCCAGCATAGCGGCGATCATCATCACGCCGATCGCCCCGACCTGCGCCGCCTGACCTTCTCCCCACAGGTTCCAGATAGTCACCGCCAGAACTTCGTTCTTTGCACCTTCGAGCAGGATCAGCGGCTGGCTTGCCATGCGGATCGATTGAAGGATGGTCCACAAGGCGATGCCCATGCAGGCTGGCAGGAGTAATGGCAGCAGGATGCGCCGCATCACCTGCCATGTCGGGGCGCCGCTGACGAATGCAGCCTCTTCGATATCCTTGTGGATTTGCAGGATGGCTGCAGACATCGCGCGCGTTCCGTAAGCAAGGAACCCGATCGTAAACACGATACACACCGACCAGATGCCGCCGAAAAGTCCGACGCCGAGCCGGTCCAGCACAAGGAAAACCCACAGCATCGCGATGCCCGTCACGATGCCGGGAATCGAATGGGGGACAAACGCCAGCAGATCGATCAGCTTGCGACCCCAGAACCGGCTGCGGACCACCACCATCGAAATGAGAACAGAAGCGGCGACAGTGGCGAGTGACGTCACGAGCGCCAATGTGGCTGTGTTCCACAACACAACCGATAGTGAGCTCATGGAAAATATGGCGCGATAATTGTCGAGGGTTGCGCGCGTCAGCGAGGCGAGCGACGGCGTCTGCAGGTAAGGCATGAACGAAATGTAGAGCAGAACCAGCGTGGGCAAGAGGAGGGACAGCAGCAGATAAATTCCGACCAGACCTAACGCTGCGTGGCGCCACCCGCCGAGCGCCTTCCTTCGTGGTCTGAAGGCCTTGCCGGCGACGGTGCTGAAGCGCTCTGAGCGCGTCAGAACACGTCCGTAGGCGAGCGTCGCCGCGACCGCGATGGCAAGGTAGAAGGTTGCGAGCGCATTGGCCTGACCATAGTTCGGCAGAAAGCTGCTCGAATGCATGATGGCGTATATCTTGGTGCTGAAGACGAACACGCCGCTTGGCAGGCCCAGAATGCCGGGAATCTCGAAAACCTCAAGCGCCGTGATGCCCTGATAGATCGCAATCGCCGCAAGGCCCGGCGCCAGCAGGCGTGCGGTAATGCGCCAGAAAATCTGAGCATTTGAAGCGCCCGACATGGCGGCTGCTTCCTCGAGCGCAGGGTCCATGTTGCGCAGAAGCGGCGACAGCATCAGGAAGCCGGCTGGAACCAACCGAAAGGCTTCCACGAATATCATCCCGCCAATACTGTAGATGTCGAGCGGTGCGCTTTCGAGGTCGAAGGCCTGCATGAGGCTCTTGTTGAACAGGCCAATCTTGGGGCTGAGCAGCAATACCCACGCCATGGCCTGTAGCATGCCTGGCATAGCGAGCGTCATCGGGATGGCGGCATAAACCCAAATCTTGCCTGGCATGTCTGTGCGCTCGACCAGCCAAGCAAGCAACGCCGCAATGGCGACCGCGCTAACCGTGCTGCCGATGACGTACCAGAACGTGTTGCCGAAGACCGCCCAGGTTCCCGGATCGCTCCAGACTTCAATATGGTTTTTCAGCGTGAGCGTGTTGAACGTGAACTGGCTCGGCATGCGGGCAGTCGAAAAGCTGCCGAGCACAAGAAACACGAGCGGCGTTCCGACGGATAGAGCCAGGACTGCCAACAGAAGCGTCCGCCACGGATCGAGGCGCACCCAGTCGATCCGTCGCCGGCGCGGCGACACATAACCGGGCTTGAGGCTGCCGGTAACGGCGCTCATATCAGATTGCTCTCCCGTTTGGGCGTTTTCACCCATTTGGCTGTGAGCAGCAGAGCTCACGGCGTCGTGACGTCGCGTTTGCGCTGGGAACTTCTACTCGGCCGGCGTCGCCTCGGGGATCTTGTTGCCGGAAAAGTCCTTGTCGACGTCGCTGAAGTTCTTCTGGGCGTCGAAAGATATGCTGACGTTTTGAGCAGGATCGCGCAGGAGGCCGAATGGATCCTGACCTTTTTCAATTGCCTCGATCGAGTCCACCAGCATCTTGCGCATCATCACGATGCCGCGGTCCGACGACGCCAGAAATTCGCGCGTGCGGTCGGTGATGACGCCCTGGCTCTCCTGAGCAGCGCGGTCCTGTTCAGATGAAGCAAGCCGCCACCAGCCGTCTTCGACGGTCTGGTAAACGCCGCGTTGCGCATCCGGTTCGAAACCCTTTGTGTTCAACGAACCCTTTTTCCCATCTTCCGTCCCGACCGCCTTGATGAAGTAGGTGATCGTATTTTCGTCATCAACCGGGACGCGAAGATGGAGGAAGTGCGAGGGCTCCTCGCCGACGCGCGCATTGAAACGTCTCGTGTGTGACGGAAAAATGAAGTGACTGACGTTCTCCAGCCGGCCGGGATATTTGCTGGTCTGGCGGAAGCCGTACCATTTCTGCTCCCAGCGCACCTCTTCCGGCCGCTTCAGCGCCATGGACGGATAGACCGGCGCATGGAGCGACATGCTGTGGTAGACGTCGACGGCGTTTTCTGCCCTTTGCAGCCAGTTGCAAAACTCCCGTGCCGCCGACAGCGTGCGGTTCACGTCGTCCCGGATGAGAAGATCGTAACTGGGCAGCAACGGCGCAGGGGTCGGACCCATATAGGCAAAGATGAGGCCGCCCAATTCCTGTGTCGCGTAGGTTTTCTGCTTCACTTCGAGATGCAGTTTGCTGTCATCGGGCTCCGCCGGCATCTGGATGCACTGGCCGGACGTGTCGAACAGCCAGCCGTGATAACAGCACCGGATGCCGTTGCTTTCCACGCGTCCGTGTTCGAGCGATGCCAGCCTGTGCGCGCAAAATCGGTCCATGAGGCCGATCTTGCCGCTGCCGTCGCGGAACATGATCAGATCCTCACCCAGCAGGCGGACCGGAACCGGCAGTTTGTCGACCTTCTCCGAAAACCCCACGGGCCACCAGTAGCGGCGAAGCAGCGCCCCCATACGGGTTTTAGGGCTGACCCGGGTCAAGAGTTCGTTACGTTCCGCCTGCATGGAATCCTCCCAACGTTCCGCGCGCTCGCGGACTCGTCAAATCTTCCAGAATTTTTGACACCAAGGGCATTTCGGAGTCAAACAGGTTCATCACAAAATGAGCTGTTGAAACAACAGACGAGATTGCCAATTTCCGGTCGAGGGAGAAAAACAATGTTCGAACGGCAGAATGCCAGGTTTCCGGCCCTTCCAGTAATTTTCGGCGTCGCCCTGACGGCCGGGCTGGCGTCCTCGCAGCTTGCCGCTACCGCGGCGGACCTCCCGAAGGCGACAGAGGCCATCCTGCAGCAGTTGAAAGTTTCGGCAGATTTGCTGAAGGGCCTGGACGAGGAGCTCGCGGTTCCGGCCGCCTGGATTGACGGCGCCCGCAAGGCGAATGTTCTCAAGATCACGGGTTCCGACGAGCCGCCGATGCAGGCGGCGCTGATGAAGCCGTTCGCCGAGCGCTATCCGTTCATCAAGGTTGAATACTCGCGCGGCGCAGCCAATGAGCGCGTCGTTCGTCCGCTTATGGCGTACAGTCAGGGCCGGTTCCTGACTGACGTGGCTCAGAGCGTCAACGGTTCGATTGCAGAATTCACAAAGATGAATGCAGCTGAGAACCTGTCGAATCTGCCGGTATTCAAGTCAGCGGTTGCGGGCGCGCATGACCCGAGCGGGCTTGCCGTCAGCTTCCGGTCGCGGCCTTATTGCATGTCCTACAACACGAATTTGCTCAAGAAGGAGCAACTTCCGAAGACCTGGAAAGAGTTCCCCGACACGGCGATTCTCGCCAATGGGCGCATCGGCGCAGTCATGCTGCCGCATCTCTGGCTCATGCCTCTGTGGCACACGTATGGCGAGCAATGGGCGTTGAAATATATCGACGATTTCTTTGTTAAGATGAAGCCGCAAATTCGGCCGGAAGGTCTCAATGCCGCCATGGCTCTTGTGGGCGCTGGTGAAAACTACGTCTCGGTGCCGTCCTATCCGGAGCGCGTGAAGGAGTTGCAGGATAAGGGCACCCCAATCGGCTGGCATTGCCCCGACATGGTTCCGCTAGAAATGTCCAAGCTCTCCGTGTTTCGCGGTAGCCCCGGAATTGATGCTGCACGGCTCTATGTGAACTGGCTGCTGTCCAGCGAGGGACAATTGTCGCAAGTTGCTGTGTTCGGAACAATGCCTGTCCACAAGGACTTGCAGCGCAAGGAGTTCTTCACGCTGCCGGAAGAGATGGAAGGCAAACCCTTTGCATCGTACGACGATCAGGAAACCATCGACAGGTTCCTGGTGATCTGGAACAAATACGCGGCCAGCGCCCGGAAATAGAGAATTTTCTGTTTGGACAATCGGTCGTTGTGCGGCGACCGATTTGTTGTTCTGACGTGAATCTGACACTGCAACGCCGGTTCACGCTGATTGTGGAATCCTGGCTAGCGTGAACTCGCAGCCGCCGTCGCCAAGCGGCAATTCCGTTCGTGATTTTTGACGATGTATCTTTTAAATGTTTAGCTCTGCTCGCGAGCAATAATGGAGCACGCGCACCCAGTGAACCAAGTTATGGTTCGCTTGTTGCGCTGGCTCGGCAATTTGAGCAGCAGGCTGCCTCGCTTTGTACGGACAAGTCAGGTTTTCAGCAGCTTTTCGTCGGACGCAAACTG
>CANJWR010000159.1 GCA_947478455.1 Beijerinckiaceae bacterium
CGGACTTCTGGAGGCCATCAACGGAAACGTCCAGGCCGCCAAACGCAAGGCAAAAGGCTATCGCAGCAAGCGCAACCTCAAGTTGATGGTCTACCTCATCGCCGGAGGGGTGCTGGACACGCTACCCACATGAAACAGCGACGAGCCCTGGTTGTGGCCCATGCCGCCCCTTCGCAGGCTTTGACGCGCGGCGAAGCGGTGGATGCCTGCAAAATCGAATTGCAGGGGCGCGGAAAGCGCGCACCCGCCGCATTGCCGTCCTGCGTCACCGCAAAGCTCGATGCCGCAAGGACGGAAGGGAAAGCCCGCCCCAAAACTGGCCGGCGGTGCGTTTACAGCACCCTTGTGACGAGGTGCTGAGAACGCCGGATCGTCACGACAGCAGTCGTTACCGGACCCCGAAAATCTGCTCCATTTCCTTGAAGAAGAAATTGGGCTCCGCCAGATGCTTGTCGGGAATGCGCACCATCAGGGGATATTCGGACACACTCATTTCCGGCACTGGAACCTTGACGTCCGGATGCGGAACTGGCCGTCCGGTATCGGTCCAAAGCTGAAGCTGCGGCACATCGAAGAACCATGTCAGCATCACTTTTGCAGCATTCGGGTGTGGCGCGTCTTTCAGGATAGCCAGAGAGGATGGCGTCCAGGCCATACCTTCCGTCGGGACGACCCAGGCAAGCGGCGCTCCCTTCGGGAGGTCGCGGAAGTTTTCGCCACGCCCCGAGAAGCCAATTGCGAATTGTCCGCGAACAACGGCGTCGCGCATGGCGTCGGCAGAACCGCCCACGATGACCGGCTTCACGGTTTCCTGCAGCTTTTTGATGTAGTCGACTCCAAGCCCGGGCTGCTCGTAGATGTTGAGCATATGCCACGCGCCGCCGCTCGACGCGCGCGGATCGCGAATGCCGATCTTGCCGCGAAATTTCGGGTTGATCAGATCCCAGTAGGATTTGATCTCTTTCGGGTCAGCCAGACGCGTGTTGACGATGATGCCTTGAGCGCTGAGATGAACTGGCGACCAGTAACCCTCCGGTTCGCGAACGAATGTGATGGGATTGATACGGTTCAGCTCAGGTGACGGGGGCCGGAATTTCATCAAAACGCCAAGGTCATAAAGCTCAAGCATATATTGATCATTGCCGTCGAATACATCGGCTACAACTTTGCCGACGGCCGTCTCCGTGCGCAGACGGTCGGTAATGTTGCGCAGTGGCGCGAATACCGTGTTGATCTTGATGCCGAAGCGCTTCTCGAAACGCTCCTTGCCGCCATTTTCGAGAAAGTCCTGCGAGGTGCTGGATCCGTACCAGGTCAGCGTTCCCTCCTTGACGGCTGCGGCCATCACATCCGCGCCAAGCAGTTTCGTCACAGGATCATTTGCAAGGCTTGCGGAAAGCTGCTGGGCCTGCGTGTTTTGGCCAAGGAGCGCGCCGAGCAGCATCGTTCCAAAAATTTGAAGGGCAATACGCCGTGATTTCCAGACGGACATCGTCATTCCTTCCCATGATCTCCGCGCCTCTTCGAATCCGAATCCAGGCTCCGCAAGGCGCTTTGCTTGAAGCTAATGAAATCATGTTTTCGAGCTATGCGCCAGATGGTATTTGCGAGGAGACGCCAGGAAGCCGGCTTGACAAAGACCGGGGGGCAGGCATGTTTATTCCAGCATCCTCCACCAGAGGGTGAATGAACAAATGAAATGAATTTGGAGGACTCGCAGCGCCCGGAAGCAGATGAGTGTATGATGCGCGCCACGAACTGGCGCGCGCTGCAAATTTGAAATGCGGCGCAACACTTCTTCGTTCCTGTTGCGAGAAACCTCTTCGGGGGAGGAATTTTTTGCCAGAGATAAATCTAACGGGGCTAACCAAGCGTTTTGGTGCTTTCACCGCCGTTCATCCGTCTGATCTCAGCGCGCAAGATGGCGAGATGTTGACGCTGCTTGGCCCTTCTGGCTGTGGCAAGACCACAACCTTACGGATGGTTGCAGGGCTTGAGGAACCTTCTGGCGGAAACATCAGGATTGGCGAACGCACGATTTATGATTCAACCAAAAACATAGATGTGCCGTCCGAGAATCGCGGGCTGGGCATGGTGTTTCAGTCCTATGCCATCTGGCCGCACATGACGGTGGCCGAGAACGTCGCCTATCCGTTGCGAATGCGCCGCGTGTCGAAGGCGCAGATCGCCGAGAAGGTGCGTGATGTGCTCGATCTCGTCGGAATGGCCGGCTTCGGCGAAAAGCCGGCAACGAAACTTTCCGGTGGACAGCAACAGCGTGTTGCTCTCGCGCGAGCCCTCGTATTTCAACCCGAGATTCTGTTGCTCGATGAACCGCTGAGCAATCTCGACGCGAAGCTGCGCGAACATATGCGTTTCGAATTGCGAATGATGCAGCAGCGTGTTGGCCTCACCGCCCTGTTTGTGACTCACGATCAGGATGAAGCGCTGACTTTGTCGGATCGACTTGTTGTGATGAATCAGGGACGGATCGAACAGATCGGGACGCCGGAAGAAATATACGAGCGTCCCGCCACGCGTTTCGTTGCCGAGTTTATCGGCAAAGGCAATATGATCGAAATCGCCGGGCATATTGATCATTCTGGCGATGGCGCAGCCTTCGACTTGCCGACATTTGAGGCGCCGGTGCGGATTGTCCTGCCGCCGAAATCCGTTCGCGTCGCCCCGGGCGACGCTGCGGCGCTTACCAAGGCGCAACCCTGCTTGTTCATTCGTCCCGAAAAGATCGCCATGCTCGCGCCGCAGACGGCTGCGCAAAACGGCGCCGTACACTTGCCCGGTCGCATCAGCGGGCGCGCCTATAGCGGCGATCACCATGAATATCTTGTGGCGCTTAATTCCGGCATGTCACTGAAAGTGAAGTCTGCCGGTGGTCCTCGCTGGGACGTCGATGCTCAGGTCGCGCTCGCCATCGCCCCGACCGAAATGGTTCTCTACAAATGAGCAGTGTGGACAGCAATCTCGGGCGAAGTTCTGCACCCCGGTTCTTCGATACGGCAGCGCCGCCAGAAGTTCCGGTATCGTGGGTCAACAGACTGGGGCTCAAGCCATCGTTTTTTGCCTGGCTGTTGGCCCTGCTTCTCGTCGTGCTGGTGGTCTATCCGTTCGTCGTGCTGCTGGTTGCCAGTTTCTATACGGGTCAACCCGGGCGACTGGGAAACTTCACCCTTCGCAGTTACGAGACATGGCTGCAAAGCTGGGATCTTTTGCCGATTCTTGCCAACAGCGTAATATTTGCGACAGCGCGTCTCGCCATCGGGCTTTTCTTCGCGCTTCTGTTCGCGTGGGCGGTGGCGCGCACCGATGTGCCATATGCGAATGCGATGAGCTGGTTGATTCCCGTGCCGTTTTTCGTGCCTGATCTACTGACGGGCATTTCATGGCTGATGCTCGGCAACCCGCAGAACGGCCTCATCAATATTCTGGCGGCGGACTGGTTCGGCATACGCGAACCCGTGATCAATCTCTATGGCTGGGGCGGCCTGATATTCCACGCATCGCTGGGGACAATCTCGTTCATGTTCCTGATGCTCGTGGGATTCTTCAAGACGATGGACTCCTCATACGAGGAAGCGGCGATCACGCTTGGAGCGAACAAGTATCGGGCCATGCTGACAATCACTTTCCCGATGCTCACGCCGGCTATCATGAGCGTCTCGATGCTCGTGTTCATTCACGGACTTGAATCGTTCGAAAATCCGCTTTTGTTCGGCAATCCCGGTGGAGTCTATCTGTTTTCGAACGAAATATACCGGATGCTGGCGTACCGGCATCCGCCGCAATACGGGGCCGCAACAGCATTGTCGATCCTGCTGATTGTCACGACTTTCGTTTTGCTGGCCATGCAGTGGCGCAAGGTTGGTGGTCGCCAGTTTACGGTCGTGACCGGCAAGGGCTATCGGCCCGGAAAGCTGAAACTGCCGAACTCCATTCGCTGGACGATCTTTAGCCTGTTCGTGATCTATTTCATCCTGGCGATCGTGATCCCGGTTGGGCAGATCATCGTGAATTCGTTCTTTCCAATTTTCGGCTTCTACCAGTGGGATATTATGACGCTGGATAATTGGCGAAATGTGTTCAAGGACCAGAAGGCCGTCAACGGAATGCGCAACACGATCGTCTATTCCGCAGCCGCTGCCGCGGCGGTCGTGGTTATTGGCGGCTTGATCGGCTATATCCGCGTTCGGACGACCCACTGGCTCGGCCGCTATCTCGAACTTGCCGCCTGGGCCCCTTGGACATTGCCGGGCATTGTCATGGGACTTGCGCTTCTCTGGGCATGGGCACTACCGCCTGCGCCGTTTAATCTCTACGGCACATCGCTCGTCATCATCATCGGCTTCGTGGTGAAGGGATTGCCGCTCGGCGCTGCTACCATGCAATCATCAATTCACCAGATCAGCCCCGAGCTCGATGAATGTTCGCGCGTTCACGGTGGTTCATGGCTGAAGACGGTGGCGTTCATCTGGGGGCCGCTGCTGCGCCGTGGCGCGGTGGCGACATTCGTGATCGTCTTCGCAGTCGCGGCGCGAGATTTGACAATTCCCCTGCTTCTGTATCAGGGCGGAACGGAGACGCTGACTGTGGCGCTTCTAACCTACTACGAACAGGGGAAGCTGGGCGTGTTGGCCGTGATCGCGCTCATTCAACTCGCCATGGTTTTTGTGCTCCTGCTTCTCGACCGTTTGGTGAAGGGTAGCGAAGACTAGAGCTTTCATTAGCCGATGACTGTCGCGTGGGGCTGGAATTGGACAAGCAGAACATATTTGTCCGTTTACGCCTGACCCATAAATTTCGAACCCGTTTTCAAATCTTCCGCAGGCGACGGGTTCAATTTAGCAGACATCGAACAGGCTCTGATCGAAGCTAATTGGCCTGGCAAAAGTTACTGTAGCCGTTGTTCCCGCTTGTCGGTGTCAAACTGGTGTTGAGGGAGCGGGTTGAATTCTCGACAGCTCCATTACCTATTGAGCAACCCCGGGCTTCTGCTCGACACTCCGAGTTTCGGGGAGTACAGAGCCGCAGAAAACGCGAGAAAGTTTAGTCTCAGCGAGTAACATTTGGTCCAGCAGGGATCACTGCATAGCAGGCGTTTCGTGACACCTCGTTCCCCCGTAGCCTCTTTCAAAATGGGCGTCTTAAACTGCCTCTGAGATTGACCTAACCCCTGAAAATGGAGGTTTTTTTGAAGTATGCGTTATTACCTGCAGGCGAACACGTTCGCCGAGCTGGCCGCGAAGATCGAAGGTGATGACAATGTCTTCCTCGACACCATCACGGGCTACAATGCCGCCTTCGCGCAGGGCCTGAAAACCGCCACGTGTTTTGGCAAGCCACAGGGCGCGTCAAGACAGTTCGTTACGCCGCCTGTTCGGCGACGCCGGTGTTCCCGCCGGCGTGGAAGAATTTCGGCGGCGTCAAAACCGACATCCGCTGCCGCGTGCGCGGCAAACTTTTGGAGCCTGTCAGGGGCCTCTACGCCGCTGGCGAATTTGCGGGAACTGCTGGCGGGGCGGGAGGCAGGCACAACGGCGGGTTTGTGGTGCGGCGGAACCGGGGATAATGTTCACTGCTTTTCATTTGCGAGACAGTCATTGCCCCCCTGGAAAGGGAAAAGCAAATGCGCAAAAAACACGAAGCATCGATTTCCGGTACCGGTGAGCAGGCGCGCCGCTCCATCCGGATAGGCCTCGCCCTTTGGGGGCTGGCGGCGCTGACCCTTGGCGCGGGAATTTACGGGTTCGGGCTGCCCGCCATGTTCGAGCCGGACTCGCCGGATTTTATTCCATTCTTTGACTTGCTTGCTCTCGTCTTTGTCGGGTTCGGGACGACACATCTCGGACAAGGTCTTGTTCAGGCCGCCCGAAACAACAAACATGGTCTTTCGGCGCTCGATGCGAACCGCGCGGTCCTCGGGCAGGTCTATCGAGGCAAGGTCCGCACCCAGCGACCGCTTGTTGTCACTGGCCCCTATACGATCCGACTGTTGTGCGAGAGCCAGGCCTACGCCAACGTGAATGACGACAACTCCAGCAGCAAGGGCCGGGCGATCCGCTGGGAAACCTCGGTGAGCGCTCCGGCTTCGACGCTGTCGAGCGTGGGCATTCCGTTTCAATTCAAAATTCCTGCCGATGGCTTGCCGAACCGCCGGGGCGGGGCTGTCGAGCAACATGCGATTTACTGGACGCTTTCGGTTTCCGCGCCGATGAACGGGCTGCATTATCGCGCGGCGTTTCCGATCGATGTCGGCGCGAGCGAGTCCGAACCGGACGACGACGACGATGACAATGGCGATGGCGTTCCCCCTGCCGAGCGAAGAAAGGTTGAGGGGGCTTTTGCCGGCTTTGTGAGACCCGAAAGCTCCGCGATGCGGCTCCTGCGCTTCATCGCGCCGATCGTGGGACTCGTGCTGCTCGGCGCCGGCGCTCACAATGTCGCGGACCAATGGTCCTATGGCCGTGACGGAGTGCAGCTCTCCGGCAGGATCACCGCGATCAATCCACCGGCGCTCGAGGTCGCGCTCGAGGGCGGTGGCGCGGGGCACGTCGCGCGCGTGACGAAAAACAACACCTGGCGGATTGACCAGAGCGTGCGGGTGACCTGCCTTCGGGATGGCGGGGCCAAGCGGTCATGCCGCATGGATACAGGCTCGGACCGCTGGATCGACGGCGTCGGCACGTTGGCGGTGGGAGCGGCGCTGATGCTGCTCGGCGGCTGGCTCTGGCTGCGTCGGCGCGCGCGCTCAAACGCCTAGTCGTTTTCGCCGACCTCCGCGAAGCGGAACCCGCCCGGCGTTCTGGTGAAAAGGAACAGGTCATTGCCGCAGAAGATGCTGAAATTTTCTTCGCCGTTTGGCGCGCGCGCATAGGTTCCTTTGCCGCGCGCGATGCAATCGCGGGCTTTCGACGTAAAAACCTTGCTGTAGATATTCTTGCGGAAATAGGCCTCATCCCGCATCTCGTTCCAGTAGAACGGAAACTTCGTGAGCTTCGCGACCGCGGCCCCATCATTGGCTTTCAGGGCGACGCGGAATTTGACGATGAACTGATCGTAGTCCTTCTGGATATCCGCAGGAGGCCGCACGCTCTGCGCCCGCGCGGCGGACGTCGCTGCGCCGATGGCGAGAGCGGCGAGAATGAAGGCAATGGCTAGCTGACTTTTCATGGACTAAACCTCCAATTGGCGGCTTCTAACTAGCCGAACGCCAACGGTTCGACTGTGCGAAGCCGCACAGCGGTGTCGAGTGGAGTGCGAATTGAACAATATAAAGCGCCGCATGCGGCCTGCCGTCCTCATGCAATCCAGGCTTCGGCAAAAGGCGCAAAGCAAGGCCCAAACTGGTGCTGCGAGAGAGGATTGAACTCTCGACCTCTCCATTACCAATGGAGTGCTCTACCACTGAGCTACCGCAGCGAAGCGTTCGGGATCGCGGCGGCTTCGGGCCGGGCGGCGACGCGGGCGGGTTTTGCCACAGGGGGCGGGGCGTGTCCAGCGCTACGGGCCCACTTCGTGAAATTCGCCGTAGGCATTGCATAGGGGGGCTTTAGCGGGTCGTCGGCCCTGTCTGATCCACAGGTCTGCTTGCGAGTGCGGCCTCGACGTCTTACAAGCGAATCGAAATGCCGTCGTCGGGCGGCCAGTTCCAACGGCAGAAGCAAAACCCTCGGCCATGACGCCGGACCAGCAGTCCCCGGACAAGACAAGCGACCCGAAGCCCTCTGGCCGGTCCCGGCAGGAGGCGGCGCGCGACAGGCTTGCGGCGGCGCTGCGGGAAAACCTGAAGCGTCGCAAGGCGCAGGCCCGTGAACGGCGTGACGTTGTGGACCCGCAGGGGTCGAAGCCCGGAGAGCCCGTTTAGCGGGCCATGGGGAAGTAAGGGCGGTCGTCAGCCGCCCGGAGGATGCGTCGGTGCGTGGGGGCGACATTCTTTCGAGGCGCGTTGCGCCGCAGTGAGGACTAATGGACCGTATTCGCATTGTGGGCGGCAACGAGTTGCGCGGCTCGATCCCGATTTCCGGCGCAAAGAACGCCGCCCTGCCGCTGATGATCGCCTCTTTGCTGACATCGGGCACGCTGACGCTGGAAAACATGCCGCGTCTGGCGGATGTCCGTCTGCTCATGCGCATTCTCACCAATCATGGCGTCGATTACGCCATTGACGGCAAGCGCCCGGGCGATGCGCCCATTGCCGGCCAGACGCTGCACCTGACCGCGCGCAACATTGTCGATACGACCGCGCCCTATGAGCTTGTGTCGCGCATGCGCGCCAGTTTCTGGGTCATTGCGCCACTCATAGCCCGCATGGGCGTGGCAAAGGTCTCCCTGCCGGGCGGTTGCGCCATCGGTACAAGACCGGTCGATCTGCTGCTCATGGCGCTCGAAAAGCTTGGCGCCAATATCGATATCGAGGGCGGCTATGTGTTGGCCAAGGCCCCGAAGGGCCTGCGCGGTGCGGAAATCGACTTCCCGATGGTGACCGTCAGCGGAACCCATACGGCCCTCATGGGGGCGGTCAGGGCCAAGGGCCATACGCTCATACGCAATGCGGCGCGCGAGCCCGAAATCGCAGATCTGGCCAAGTGTTTGGTCGCCATGGGGGCGAAGATCAAGGGCGCAGGCACGTCGGAAATCGAGATCGAGGGTGTCGCCGGGCTCAACGGCGCGCGTCACGAAGTCCTGCCGGACCGGATCGAGACCGGCACCTATGCGATCGCCGCCGCCATGACGGGCGGCGATGTGATGCTGGGCATGAACCGGCCCGATCTGCTTCAGTCGGGGCTCGATCTGATCGAAAAGGCCGGCGCACGCGTCACATGCACGAATGAGGGTATCCGCATTCAGCGCAATGGCGGCGGTATTTCGCCGGTCGATGTGGCGACCGAGCCGTTTCCGGGCTTCCCGACCGATCTGCAGGCGCAGTTCATGGCGCTTATGACCCGCGCCGGCGGCACGTCGCGCATCACCGAAACGATTTTCGAAAACCGCTTCATGCATGTGGCCGAACTGACCCGCTTCGGGGCTCATATCCGGCTGGATGAGGATACGGCGATTGTTGAGGGCGTCGCCAAACTCAAGGGCGCGCCCGTGATGGCGACGGATTTGCGCGCTTCGGTGTCACTGGTGATCGCCGCTCTGGCGGCGGAAGGCGAGAGCACCATCCACCGCGTCTATCATCTGGATCGCGGCTTCGAGCAGCTGGAGCAGAAGCTTGGCGCCTGCGGGGCCGTCGTGGAGCGCCTTTCCGATCCCGGATAGGCCTTTAGTACCCGCCCTGAACCGCGAATCCCGGCACTTTTCCGTAGCCGGAAAAATAGCAGTTGCAGCCCCGGCCCAGATGAGTGGGGCCGGGCGTCTGGCAAGTGCCGACCTGGGTCTCGCAATAATTGACGACCCGGCGGCGGTCGACGCGAGGCTGGGCCGGGTAGGGCTGCTGATAAGGGGAGTAATAGGGCGGCGGTGGCGGCGGTTGATAATAGCGCGGCGCCTGCTGGTATGGGGACGGGAAGAATTGAGCGAGCGCCGGAACAGCGAAGCTAATGAAGGCCGCCGTCAGAGCCCCCAGGGCAATTTTTCTTTTGATCATGGTCGAAATCCCGATTTGGTCTGAAATCCGGCTCGTCGCTGTTTCATGTGGGTAGCGTGTCCAGCACCCCTCCGGCGATGAGGTAGACCATCAACTTGAGGTTGCGCTTGCTGCGATAGCCTTTTGCCTTGCGTTTGGCGGCCTGGACGTTTCCGTTGATGGCCTCCAGAAGTC
>CANJWR010000160.1 GCA_947478455.1 Beijerinckiaceae bacterium
GGAAAGCCCGAGCGCCGCCTGAAAAAGATCCGTGTCACGCATGCATCAGAAAATACGCGGAGCCAGCGGAAACCAAAATATTCAACTTGTGGTTGAAACCTCTACCCACACGATTCAGCGAAGAGCCTCGATTTTCTCTAACCAACCAAAGGAAAATAACATGCGCAATTTTCTCCTCGCCACCGTTGCTGGCGCTGCACTGATCTCCGGCTCGGCTTTCGCGGCTGACCTTCCGGTTCGCACCGCTGCTCCGGCTTTTGTCGCTCCCGTGAGCGCCTATTCCTGGTCGGGCTTCTACGTCGGTGGTCAGATCGGCGGAGCCTGGACGTCTGCCAGTGTCACCCCGTACATCGCTCCGGGTTTCGTCGGTGCCGGTGCTGGGGTCAGCGTTTCTCCGAGCGGCGTCGTCGGCGGCCTTCATGCCGGCTTCAACTGGCAGATGAGCCAGGTTGTTCTCGGCCTCGAAGGCGATGCTGAACTGTCAGGCGTTTCGGGCTCGACCGCTGTCGGCGGCGGTTTCATTCGTGATCGTGACGACTTCCGCGGCTCGATCCGCGCTCGCCTCGGCTTCGCAGTCGACCGCGCCCTGATCTACGCAACGGGCGGCGTCGCCTTCCAGAACTTCAAGTCGACCAACACGCTCGGCGCGGTTTCGTCCTCCTATTCGACCAGCCGCACTGGCTGGACGCTCGGCGGCGGCATCGAGTTCGCGATCAACAACCAGTGGTCGGTTCGCGGCGAATATCGCTACAGCGACTTCGGTCGTTGGGGCTACAACACCCTCGCTGGCGACCCGCTGCTCCCGGCTGGTTCGATCCGTCAGCGCCTGACCGACAGCTCGGTCCGCATCGGCGTCAGCTATCACTTCAACGCGCCGGCTTCGTCCGTCGTGGCCCGTTACTGATCGAACAAAATCGGTCGCCAAGGCGACCGGTTAATTTTTCCGGATTTTTCTGGATCAAAGCCCGGCTTTCGAGCCGGGCTTTTTTGTTGGCCGACAGGCAGTTAGCCGAGAGAGCCCGGAATGCCGCGAGCCCGACAGCGTTAACTATTTGTCCAGACGAATCATCTACCGGTCAGGGAAGCATCTGCGGCGTAGTCGAGCAGATTTTGTAGCGGCGTTCGAGTTTCCGGCGAGTCAGCTCTCTCACCCGGTCGAATCCCATGACAATGCCCACTCGCCCTGCTGCCTTCGTCGCCACTCTTGGCCTGTCATTGTCCGGCGCTTTGGCTGCCGATTTGCCATCACGATTCGAACCTCTGCCACCACCGCCAGTGTTCGCACCCGAGCCCGTCGCTGAATGGAGCGGCTTTTACATCGGCGGATCCGCTGGCGTGCAATCGACCGATCACAAGTGGACGACCCAGTCGCTCCAGATGCCTGGTACGACTGCGGCCGGTTTTTTCAATTCGGCTTCAGCGCAGGCCAATTTGGGCAGCGCCAGTTTCAAGGCTGCCGGACATGTTGGCTACAATTTCCAGATCGACCAGACCTTCGTGGTCGGCCTTGAGGCCGACATCGGCGGTCCATCCTACGACTCCCATCGATTTCAGGGCATTCCGGGCACGTTTGGCGGCGCAACCCTGCTGACCCAGACGACAAGTAACGATCTGACTCGCGGCGTCTTCCTGTGGGATGCGAGCATTCGCGGCCGGGTCGGTTTGCTGGCGACTCCGACGGCGTTGTTCTACGCGACGGGCGGCGTCGCCTTTGCATCCACCCGGTACGGGATCAACTGCCCCGGCGCATTCCCGGCTGGATCATGGTGCTCGACCGGACAATCCCAGTTCCAGACTTCCACCCGCACGGGCTGGACCATCGGGGCTGGCGTGGACGCCATGTTGCACCCGTCCTGGATTGCGCGCGCGGAATATCGCTACAGCGACTACGGTTCGCAGACCCGAACATTCTTCTCCCCGACCGCCGCCGATACGGTGACGACGCGGATTGCCCTGCGGACTCACGCGTTCATGCTGGGGCTGTCCTACAAGTTTGGCGAGCGGCCGGCCCCGTTAATCGCCAAATATTGAGATCCAACCAGACCAACCCCAGCCTGGGGCCGGGTTTTTGCTGTTCGGCGGCTTCAGGACGAATCAAACGGTTGCCCGCCGGTGACGGTCGTGGCAATCGAAGGCCATGACCCAGACCAGTCCCAAAATCTCCTTCGTTTCGCTCGGCTGCCCCAAGGCGCTGGTGGATTCGGAAAGAATCATCACCCAGTTGCGCGCCGAAGGCTATGAGCTAACCCGCTCCCATGCAGGCGCGGACGCGGTCATCGTCAATACATGCGGGTTCCTCGATAGCGCCAAGGCCGAATCGCTGGCCGCCATCGGCAATGCGCTCAAGGAAAACGGCAAGGTCATCGTCACCGGCTGCATGGGGGCCGAGCGCGCCGACATCGACGCCGCATTTCCGGCGCTTCAGAATCCGAACCTGCTCGCTATCACGGGCCCGCAAGCCTACGAAAGCGTGGTTCAGGCCGTTCATTCCGCCGTTCCGGCCCCGCATGATCCTTTCGTGGATCTGGTGCCACCGCAGGGCGTGAAGTTGACGCCGCGCCATTACGCCTATCTGAAGATTTCGGAAGGCTGCAACAATCGCTGCTCCTTCTGCATCATCCCCAAGCTGCGCGGCGATCTCGTTTCCCGCCCGGCGGGCGAGGTGTTGCGCGAGGCCGAGAAGCTCGTGAAGGCCGGCGTCAAGGAATTGCTGGTGATTTCACAGGATACGTCCGCCTATGGGGTGGATATCCGGTATGCGGAAAGCCAGTTCGGCGATCGTCAGGTGCGGGCAAAGTTCCTCGATCTGGCGCGCGAACTGGGCGAACTCGGCGCCTGGGTGCGGCTGCACTATGTCTATCCCTACCCGCACGTGGACGACGTGATCGAGTTGATGGCCGAGGGCAAGGTGTTGCCCTACCTCGACATTCCGTTCCAGCACGCCAGCCCGAACGTCCTGAAGGCCATGAAGCGCCCCGGCAATCAGGAGAAGACTCTCGACCGGATCAAGAAATGGCGCGAAATCGCCCCCGATCTGGCGATCCGCTCGACCTTCATCGTCGGCTTTCCAGGCGAGACGGAGGAGGATTTCGAATTCCTGCTCGACTGGCTGACCGAGGCGAAGCTCGACCGTGTCGGAGCTTTCAAGTACGAGCCGGTGCGCGGCGCGGTCGCCAATGATCTGGGCCTGCCGCTCGTGCCTGCCGAAGTTCAGGAGAATCGCTACAAGCGGTTCATGGAACGTCAACAGGCGATCAGCGCACGAATCCTGCGTAACAAGATTGGCAAGCGCCTGCAGGTCATCATCGACGAGGCTGGTCCGACCGTCGCAAAAGGCCGCAGCAAGGCCGATGCGCCGGAGATCGATGGAGCGGTCTATGTGTCGTCGCGGCGGCCCTTGCGGGTGGGCGACATCGTGTCTGTGAAGATCGAAAAGGCCGACACCTATGATCTGCACGGGATCGCCGTCTGAGTTTTAAAGCACATTTTTATAAATAATCAGAATAGGTTGATGGATATATCTCAACCTGTTTCCCACACATCAGCGCCAAAAAGGACGCCGGAAAAGAAAGAGCCCGGCGGGGACTTTCGTCCGGGCCGGGCTTGCTAGTCGGTTGCGATCATGATGCGAGGAGGGAGGAACCTCGTTACCGCAACTGAATATAATATATTCAGTCTCCCTCGATTTGGCCAGCGCAAAGTTGTGTCCTGGCCGCGACAATAGCGCGCAGTCCCATATTATGGGATGAGAATTGTCGACCCCGTAGTCTCGCGAGCCTCCAAAGCTCGATGCGCATCAGCCACCTGCTCAAGCGGATAGCTCGAGTTGATAGGGATTTTGACCGCCCCGGAGGAGACAACCCGGAACAGATCGCGCGCCATCTTCGCCAGATTCCCGGGCTGCGACGTGTAAGTGAACAGTGTCGGCCGCGTGCAGAACAGCGAGCCCTTCTGGTTCAACAGGCCGATATTGAAGGCCTCGATTGGCCCGGAGGCGCTACCGAAGGACACGAACATGCCGAGTGGGCGAATACAGTCCAGCGAGGCCGGAAACGTCGCCTGACCGATGCCATCATAGACGACATCGCAGAGTTTGCCCTTGGTGATCTGGCGGACGCGTTCGACGAAGTTCTCGGTGCGGTAGAGGATGACGTGCTTTGCGCCGAATTTTTTCGCCAGCTTGGCCTTCTCCGCGGATCCCGCCGTGGCGATGACGGTCGCCCCAAGCGCCTTCGCCCATTGGCAGACGATCAGCCCGACGCCGCCGGCCCCGGCGTGGATCAGGATCGTGTCGCCCTTCTTCACCCGGAATGTCTGGCGCAACAGATATTGCGCCGTCAGGCCCTTCAGCATCATGGCTGCCGCGGTCTCATACGAGATCACTTTTGGCAGTTTTACCAATACATTGGATGCGATATTTCTCACTTCACTGTAAGCGCCGGGCGTCGCCGCATAGGCCACTCGGTCGCCGACCTTGAATTCCTTCACGCCCTTGCCGAGCGCGATCACTTCGCCCGCGCCCTCGTTGCCGAGCACCAGCGGGAGCTTGCCCGGATAGAGGCCGGTGCGAAAATAGACATCAATGAAGTTCAGCCCTATGGCGCGATGGCGCAGCTGAACCTCGCCCGGCCCCGGGGCAGGAACCTCGATATCGTCGAGCTGCATCGCTTCCGGTCCGCCCGGCTGATGAATGCGTATGGCTTTGGTCATGGCCCCTCCTGACGAAACATGCGGCATTGTACCCCTGACCAGCCGAGCCGCAACGGTCTAGCGGGCGAACAGGGAGCGCCAGCCCGCCAGTGTGAGGAAATAGAGGCCCGTCAGCAGCAGCAGGGCGCGAGGCGCCGGCGCCGGCCCAAAGCCGATGGACAAAGCCCAGAAGGCTGCCCCCAACCAGACTGCGGTCACGACCAGCGTCAGTGCACGCCAGCGCTCCACCCGCACCGGATGAACAAATACCACGGGCGCGAACATGAGCGCTCCGAAGACCACCAGCACGCCGGCGTTGAAGGCGGGCGCAAGCGGAAAGCAGAACAGGTAGAGCGCCAACACGTTCCACAAGGCCGGAAAGCCCCGGAACCAATTGTCGTGCGTCTTCATCCGATTGTCGGCAAAGTAGAGCGCCGACAGAGCCGCGAGCACGCCGCAAAGCAGCGTGGCGATCTCGTCCGGCAGAAGCCCGGCGCGCCAGACCGCCACCAGCGGCACCAGGACATAGTTGAGATAGTCGACCACCAGATCCAGAATTGCGCCGTTCCAATGAGGCGCATTGGTTTCGACATCGACCAGACGGGCGAGAGGGCCGTCGAGGCCATCGATCACCAGCGCCAGCCCGAGCCAGCCGAAGGCCGCACCCAGAAAACCCTCCAGCACGGCGGCCAGCGCCATGAAGGCGCAGAATGCGCCTGCGGCGGTGAACAGATGCACCGACAGGGCGGCTATCTGGTGACGGGATGTTTGCGGCTCGTTCAATGTATCCTCCTTGGGGCTTTTCAGCACATGCGGTGGCGCGCCGCAAACTCCGCGACGCCTCGCCACTCGCCCCGAAGGCCCGACTGCCCTATTCTGAAGCCATGAGCAAAAACCCGGACATTCTGGTTGTCGGCGCAGGCGCGGCAGGTCTCAGCGCCGGAATTGCGCTGGCGAAAGCCGGCCATTCCGTCGTGGTCGCGGGCCAGGTCGAAACCCGCCAGACCGCCCGCACTGTGGCGCTGTTCGACGCCTCGCTGGGCTTTTACGAATCCATCGGGCTGCTGGGCGAAATCGAGGCGCGCGGCGCGCCGCTCGAAGTCATGCGGATCGTTGACGATACCGGCTCGCTGTTTCGGCTGCCCCAGCGGGATTTCGTGGCCAACGAAATCGGGCTGGACGCATTCGGCTTCAATATCGAGAACCACGATCTCATCGGGTTGCTGGTGGACGCCGCCCACGCCGCGCCGGGCCTGACGCTGGTCGAGGGGCGACTGGACCATTTCCGGTTCGACGAAACCGAGGCCTCCGGGCGTCTGGACAACGGCGAACGGGTCGCCGCCCGGCTGATCATCGCCGCAGACGGACGCCGCTCTGCCGTGCGCGACGCCGCCGGGATCGAGGTGACCGAGACAGCCTATCCGCAGACGGCCCTGACGGCCCTGCTCTCCCATACGCGGCCCCACCGCGAAATCTCGACCGAGTTCCATACCCGCGCCGGCCCGTTCACTTTGGTGCCGCTGCCGGCCCGCGATGGCGATCCCAATCGCTCGAGCCTCGTGTGGATGATGAAACCGGCCGAAGCGGAGCGTCTCGCGGCCCTGCCGGAGATGGACCTCGCCCGCGCTATCGAGAAGCAGGCCCATTCCATGCTGGGCAAGATGCGCCTGACCGGGCCGTGCGGACTTTTCCCTATGGGGTTGATGCAGGCGAAGCGCCTGACGGGCGACAGGGTCGCGCTGGTCGGCGACGCCGCACACTCCTTCCCACCTATCGGGGCGCAGGGCCTCAACCTCGGGCTTCGCGATGTGGGCCATCTGGTCGAGACGACCAACGGGAAGAGCGATCCGGGCGATTCTGCCGTACTCGAAGATTATTCCCAGCGCCGCAATGCCGACATCAGGCTGCGGACAAGCGGCGTCGATCTGCTGAACCGCTCGCTGCTGACGCAATTCCTGCCGGTGGATTTTCTGCGCGGCGCGGGTCTGCTGGCGCTGTCTGGATTCGGCCCGTTGCGGCGCGCCATCATGCGTGAGGGCGTCGCTCCGTCAGGCCGCACGCCCGCCATGATGCGGCGCGAAGCTCAGTGGGCGAACAAATTGTAGGGAACGGTCCCTTCGGCGATCAGGTAGAGCAGCGTCGTCACGGTCACGACCGACGCCACGGTTCCGGCCAGCACCAGTCCGGAGGCGCGCTCCACATAGGTCTGGTACTGGGTCGCCATCACGAAAACATTGAGGGCCGGCGGCAGCGAGGCCATCAGCACAGCTGAGAATGTCCAGATGCGGCCAAAGTCCCCGAAGGCCGACAGCAAGGTCCAGACCAGCAGAGGATGTGCGATCAGCTTCAGCGCGAGAAGCATCGGCATTTCGGCCTCGATCTTCTTCAACGGCCGCATAGCCACCGTTACGCCCATGATGAACAGCGCACAGGGCGCTGCTGCGCCCTGCAGAAGCGTCAGCATTTTGGCGATCGGAACCGGCGGCTGAAACTGGATGGCGGCGCCCAGCACACCCGCTGCGGTCGCGATGTTGAACGGATGGGTCAGCACCCGACGCGCCACGAAACGGGCGATGTCCACAAATCTGCCCTGCCCGGCCCCGGCGATCCCCATCAGAAAAGGCACAGCGGTGAAGAACAGCAGGTTGTCGAACACAAACACCAGCGCCACCGGTACGGTCGATCCCGCCCCCAGCGCCACCAGCGTCAGACCCGGTCCCATATAGCCGATGTTCGCATAAGCGGCGGCTGTGGCCTGAATGGCGGCCTTCGACAGATCGCCGCCCGTCACCCAGTAGCCGATCCCGAGACCTGCCAGAAAGATGATGGTCGTGCTCGACAGGGTCAGCAACACGAAGCGCCAGTTAGCGAGTTCCGCAATGGGCGTCGCCGAGATGATGTTGAAGAACAGAGCTGGCAACGCAATGTAGATGATGAACATCTGCATCCATGCGACGCCCGTCTCGGGAATACCGGCGAGCTTGCCGCAGATGTAGCCGAGCAGGATCAGGCCAAAGAACGGCAGCGCCAGATCGAGCACTTGCCGGAGCGCCGGCACAAGCGCCCCAATACCCAGCAGGGCGAAAAACGCCAGCAAAGGCGGCGCGAGCGGCAGAAGCCTCCGCATGGTATCGTCAGGCCTCCGGTTGGGTTTGGCTTGCGCGGTGCTTAGTCGGTCGCACGCGCCGGGAGGGTTAGGCGGGCGCCGAATGGGTGTCAATTGGCGTAAATGCAGGGCAGATCAGCCACGAGGGAACAAGCACGGCCGTTCCACGTTTGACCATCGACAAGGCGGTCGTCGCATGGCCGTCATAAATGCCACCTACGGATTATCGATCTGTCGGTAGAAATTCGGGTTCCGGGTGAGCAAGAAGCAATCTGCGCGTCATCTGACTGACTCATGGCGCGCGCGCCTGACCGGACTGTTGTGCTCTGCCGCCGACGAACTGGTCGATGCGGCAATTCCGCTCGAGGACCGCATTCACGACATTCGCAAGGCTGCCAAACAAGGCCGAGCTCTGCTGAAACTCGCACCTGCTCATCTCCATGATGGAGCCCGAGAACAGCGCGAAGCTTTACGCAACGTGCGCAAATCCTTCGGGGCCGCGCGCGATGCACGCGTGTCGCTTACGTTGCTGCAACATTATTCCGGCAAGTCGAAACTGGATGAGGACGCGATCCGGGCCGCGCAGGAAAAGCTGGCGCTCCATTGCGAAACCGAGGAAGCCGCCATTTCGGACACGACCATCGGGGAAGCCACGGAGCGGCTGAACGCCTGCATCGCCGGCATCGAGGGATGGGATACGCCCACAAGCGATGATGCGGAATTGATCGAGCATGTGCTGAAAAACTACCGCAAGGCCCGCGTCCTGATTCCGGCGATTGACGCTCCGCTGGACGATCTCCACGCCTTCCGATCGGCCGTGGTGGACCATCGCTACCAGATGGCCTTTCTGGCTGAAGCTGACGGCAAGATCCTGCGCGAGCGCGAGGCGCAGGTGCAGATACTGCGCGAAAACCTCGGCGATTATCTCGATATCGAACGTGTTCGCGAATTGTTGGTCGAGCATGGGGTGGATGCGAAACAAATTCGCGCGCTGAGACGCGGCCAGAAAAAGCGGCTCGAAAAGGCGCTCGAAAGTGCTGACGAGCTCTTTTCCTTGCGCACCCGCGAGCTTCGCAAGACGCTGACTATTCTCACAGGCTGAGCCGCTCCGTCGACGCCGAACGACTTGATCGGATCATTCCAGAGCGGGTCAATGGACTGCTGCGGCCGGGTTCAACGGGTGCGAAGAATTTCCGCTTCGCCACCTGTCCGGGCTTTATTTCGCGGCGCGACTCGCCTGTAACTGCAAGACCAAAAATGGCGGGGCGTTTGCGATTTCGCGTCATGTGAAACGGAATGCCTTGAGCGCTAAAGTATGTAGTAAGCGCTCATGATTGCATCAAATGCCGGCGCGGTTCAAATTCCGCCTGATTGATTTCGCCACGCGCAAAGCGTTCCTTCAAAATATCGATCGCATCGCGCTGGCGATGCGCCATCCCGCCGCGCATCATGAAAAACATCATCGCTGCGCAGAAGACTGCGAAAGTGATTGCCATCGGGCTGAAGAACATCCACTGCATCGGCCAGTTGTCGGCCCATCACATGTGGCGTCCCCTCCTTACAAGAGGCTTTTTATAACTTAAACATAGCGGAGAGTACGCGCATTGACATCGTCCAAGCCTTTGAAGAGGCAGGAAAATACTACTCCTCAGAAAAATCCGTGCGTTGTTGTTCCGATCCTGAGATCGAACCCGGCAGCGATCGGCTGGACTGCTTGGCTCAAATTACCGAGCCTCCGGCAAACTCGAAGCGGTTCAGACTTGCCAAACACTCAAGCCTTGTGCATGAATGCTTAACAATACCGACATAATCGGTGAAAATTTGTCAATGGCTTTGGCGACGCAGACCGACGTTACCTTGCCAAGTTATCGCAGATTGGTAAGCAATGCCGAGCAATAAAAATTTTGGCTATACATTTGCGGCGCTGTTTTTTCTGATTGGCC
>CANJWR010000161.1 GCA_947478455.1 Beijerinckiaceae bacterium
CTTCATGCTGAATGCGAGGAATATCCTGCAGATTCTTGGCGTATCGTCCGCGCTCGCTCTTGAGATATTCGATCTGCTCGCGCGCAGCCAGCAAGGCCTCGTCGACCACAATGAGTTCGTGTTGATCGAAGATCCGCTTCAGAATCGCTGCGGCCTCATCGTGAAGGCGTCGGGCGTCGGATGCTTCTGCGAGCGCCGCCAAAATGAACGCCCCATGTCCCTCGGGGGCGGACGGCAGATCGCCGAGACCGGCAAGCTCCGATTCAAACGCCGCGATGGATTGCAGCGTCGGCAGGGTTCGACGGATTCGATCGGAACGGGCAAGTTCCGCAGCGATCGTTGCGCGCCTGTTCGCGATGGAGGCGAGTTCGAGAGTTTGCCTTTCGACCTTCTCACGCAACTCCTTCAGGGCTCCGGCGCGCGTCTCGTGATCCCGCAGACTCTTACGGGCGGCTTCATATCGGTCGAGCGCCTGATAGAAGGTCCGGTTTTGCGATCTGCGATCTGCAAAAATCTTGTCTGCGTCGCCCTCCAGACTTGCCCGCAACTGACCAAGCCCGCGCAACCCGGAAGCGGCGGCGAAAAGCGCTGCTCCAAGTTCTCCATCGCTGTTCTGCAGGTCTTCGCCGCTGCGCCGCAAGGCTTCTGAATCCAGACCAAAGGCGCGGCGAAAGACGTCGCGCGATAGTCCTCCGAGAAACGGCGTCAATACGTCGTCTGCTAGCGCGCCATTCTGCAGATCGGACAGTAAAGGCTTCACCTTGCGGCGACGAAACGACAGTTCGCGGCCGGCCTGATCGCGAATGGTCGCACCGAGCAGAAGTTCGCGGCTCTCGAACCGGAAGTCGTAGCGCGTCTGACGTTCGAACCCGAACAGCAGATCCGTGATCGCCGCCAGGGCGGACGACTTTCCGGCTTCGTTTCGTCCATAAACGACGTGAAGACGTGCGTCCTCCCGGAGGACCAGTCGCTGCCCGTTGAAGGCCCCGTAGCGGTCAAGGTCGATGTTCAAAAGGCGCAAGTTCAGGCCTCCCGGCCGAGGGCGCGCATGGCGGCCAGCGCACGCGCATCCGACATCAGCGCATCGAGATCGCCGAGCGCTTCAACGCCCATACCACCGGGAAGCCTGTTGCTGATCTGTGCCAGAAACTGTTCAGAGGTCGAACGAATTTCCACATCGTTCTGCAAGTCCGCCAGCAGCGATTCCGGATCGAGGCCGGAAGCGACAGACGCTATGTCGACAGTCGACTTTGCCGGCGATGTCGCGAGTTTCAGCGACTCAAGCCAGGCATCCGGATGAAGGTGGTGAAGAACAGCTTGAGCGTCGTCGCGCAAACCCGTCATGCGGGCGCGCAACATTGCATCCAGAGCGGTTTCGCCTCGAAGCGTCACCCGCACCGCCGCCAGCATTTCGCCTGTTGAAGCCAATGGAGCTTGAAGGGCCTGCCTGATTACATTGAGAACATGGGTCGCATCGGGGCTTTCGCTCACATCGACGGTCTCGTGAAGGAAGCGGCCCTGATCGACAATCAAATGTCGGATTTGGCTGACGCGGCCATCTGCGACATCGACCAGAACCGCCCCTTTGGGGCCGCATTCGCGCACGCTTCGGCCTTGCAGATTACCCGGATAGACGATCCACGGGTCTTCGCAAAGCACCTGAAACTGATGCACATGGCCCAGCGCCCAATAGTCGTAACCGCGCCCGACAAGATCCGAAATCGAACAGGGCGCATAGGTCGCGTGTTGCGAATTCCCTTCGCACGACGTGTGCAGAAGGCCAATGTTAAAACTGCCTGCAATCGCCGGCGGATAGGTAACGGCGACATTCTCCGTCACAGCCCTGTCGGTGAAGCTGCGCCCGTGGATAGCGACGTTCAGCGCCTCGATCCGCACGGTCTCCGGCTTGCGGGAAGACAGCAGCCTGACCCCCTCCGGCAGCGGCACGGCCTTGGTGATTTCGCTTTCGGCGTCGTGATTGCCTCTCACGAGATAGACATTGATTCCCGCCCGGGTCAGCCTTGCGACTTCCCGGTTGAAGAACATGCCAATGCCCATGTCTTTCCAGTCGCCGTCATAGACGTCGCCGGAGATCACCACAAACGCCACCTGTTCGAGGATCGCACGTCGGATCAGTTCGGCGAAAGCCGCGCGGCTCGCCTCGGCGAAGCGCTTGGCCACCGTAGCGTCCTTTATCGCCAGACCGGTAAAAGGGCTACCAAGATGGAGATCGGCGGCGTGCAGAAATGTAAAGTTCACCGACAGAACCTGATCTGGACAAGATTGCGAGAATGGATGCCGAAGCTGGCACAATAGAACATCAGCGAACAGCGCGATACGGATTCGATACATCCAGGGCCCTAAAGACCGTCGAATTGGCGCTTCGCCAACCAAAAATGATTCAGAGGCCTGTACTTTCTTGACAGCCATCAATGCAAATTGTCATGCAAGGTGCTTTTTCTCAACCATATGTCTGGCCTTACGAGGCGACGACGCATTCTGGAGATCGAATATGTTGCTTTCCCATCGCGAGACGCATCTGATCGAGAGAATCGGCTGGCTACGGGCGGCTGTGCTGGGTGCGAATGACGGGATCATTTCAACCGCGAGTCTCGTCGTTGGCGTGGCGGCCGCCGCAACGTCACCGGGCGAAGTGTTGGTCGCCGGCGTTGCTGGGCTTGTGGCGGGCGCGATGTCGATGGCGGCCGGCGAATATGTTTCGGTCAGTTCGCAGGCGGATACCGAAAACGCTGATCTGGCGCGCGAGCGGCGCGAACTGGCCGAACAGCCGGAATCCGAACTCGACGAATTGACCGCCATTTATGTGGCGCGCGGGGTCGAGCCCGATCTAGCCCGCACCGTTGCGATCCAGATGACCCAGAAAGATGCCTTTGCGACGCATGCGCGCGATGAGCTTGGACTGTCTGACCATGTGGTGGCGCGTCCAGTTCAGGCAGCCCTGACATCGGCTCTGACATTCGCGGTAGGCGCTTCGGTTCCTCTTGCGCTCGCGGCCTTTACCCCCGCTGCTTCAATCGCATCCGTCGTCTCAGGAGGATCGCTGGTCTGTCTGGCGGCGCTGGGCGCGCTCGGAGCCTGGGTCGGCGGCGCAGGGATTCTGAAGCCGACGCTGCGTGTGACGTTCTGGGGAGCGTTTGCGATGGCGGCGACGGCTGCAATCGGCGCGATGGTCGGCCACGCAGTTTAAAGCGCTCATTGCGCTCCAGTATTTTCGACTAGATGGCATGCGGCAAGATGGTCGGCCCCCGCCGCATGCCATGCGGGTTCCTGTGTCATGCAGCGCGTCCCAAGGCGCGACGCTTCGCGGCAGCGCGTGTGAAATCTGCACCCCGGCGGCGGCGCGGCCGGCGAAGGCAGATCGCCTTCCAGAATGATGCGGTCGCGCACGGCGTCCGGATCGGGACGCGGGATCGCCGAGATAAGCGCCTGCGTATAGGGATGCGCCGGATGGGTAAAGATCTCCGATGACGGCGCGGTTTCGACCAGCTTGCCGAGGTACATGACGCCGATGCGGTCCGAAATATGCCGGACGGCCGCCAGCCCGTGAGCGATAAAAAGATATGCGAGGCCGAACTCGCGTTGCAGGTCTTTCAGCAGATTGAGGATTTGCGACTGGATGGACACGTCGAGCGCCGACACGGGCTCGTCGCAGATAATCAGTTTCGGCTTGAGCGCCAGTGCGCGCGCGATGCCGATGCGCTGACGCTGACCACCGGAAAACTCGTGCGGATATTTGTCGATATGGGCGCGCGACAGGCCGACTGCGTCGAGAAGTTTGGCGACCTCCTGACGTTTTGCAGCGCCGCGCGCCAGCCCGTGAATCTCGAAAGCTTCGCCGATGATGTCGCTCACCGTCATGCGCGGATTGAGCGACGCGTAGGGATCCTGAAAGATGATCTGCAGATGGCGGCGCACCTCGCGCATGTCCGATCTCGACAAACCGGTAATGTCGCGACCCTCGAAGAATATCGAACCTGAGGTCGGTTCGATCAGCCTCGCGATCAGCCGCCCGAGCGTTGATTTTCCGCAGCCGGATTCGCCCACAAGGCCGAATGTCTGGCCGCGCTCGATGGACAGGGAAACGCCATCGACGGCACGGATCGGCGGCTGTTCTCCGGTGAAAAAGCCTGAGCCCGAAGCGCGAAAATATTTTCGCAGATCACGGATTTCGAGCAGAGGCTGCGCGGCGCCGTTCATCGGTTGCGCTCCTCTGCAAGGAAGCATGCGACGTTACGGCCTGTTGCTATCTGCCTAAGTTCCGGAAGCCTCGCGCGACATTCGTCCATCACGTAGGCGCAGCGCGACGCAAAACGACATCCGGCGCCGCGATCGCGCGGATTGGGAACGATGCCGGGAATGACGTGCAGCCGCTCGCGTGTTTCGTCGATGCGCGGGATCGAGGCCAGCAAGCCTTCCGTATAGGGATGCAGGGGCTTGCGGAAAATCGAGCGGACATCGCCCTCCTCGACGATCTTGCCGCCATACATGACCACAACGCGGTCGCAGGTTTCGGCGACAACGCCGAGATCATGGGTGATCAGCATGATCGACATGCCGAGCTCGCGTTTCAGTTTGCGCAGTAATTCGAGAATTTGCGCCTGCACGGTCGCATCAAGCGCCGTCGTGGGTTCATCGGCGATCAGCAGCTTGGGCTCGCACGACAGCGCCATGGCGATCATCACGCGCTGGCGCATGCCGCCCGACATATGATGCGGATAGTCGTCGATACGATCTTCGGGAGCCGGGATGCCCACAAGGCGCAGCATGTCGATGGCTCTGGCGCGCGCATCGCGACGCGACAATCCCAGATGAAGCTCGATGGCCTCCATGATCTGCTGGCCGACTGTAAAGACCGGGTTCAGCGACGTCATGGGTTCCTGATAGATCATCGCGATCCGGCGACCCCGCACGCGGCGCATATCGGCTTCGCTTTTGTCTCGCAGAGCTTCGCCTTCAAAAGAGATGTCGCCGCTGCGAATGTATCCGGCGGGCTTCGGCAGAAGCCGCATGATCGACAGCGACGTCACGCTCTTGCCACTGCCGGATTCGCCGACGATACTGAGCGTTTCGCCTGCATCGACATGCAGGCTCACGCCGTCGACAGCGGCGATTTCTCCGCCATCGGCTTCGAAGCACGTGACGAGATCGCGGACCTCCAGCAGAGGTTCAGCCATGACGCCCGCCGTCCGTCGGGAGTTTTGCGTTCATATCAACGCGCCCTGCGCCACAAGCGCGCTTTGCAAACTCTGCCGGTCGATCTTTCGCGGCGCGAGACTTTCACGCAAGGCCTGCACGGCCGCCATGCCGGCCGCTTCGCCCATCGCCATGCCGGGGCCCATGACGCGGACAGAGGCCTGCCCGTCGTGGGTGGCGGACACGCAGCGGCCAGTGATCAGAAGATTTTCAACTTCCAGAGGCAACAGGCACCTGTAGGGAACCTGATAGAAATCGTCGCCTTCGAGATGCAGGCGGATGGTTTCCGTTCCCTGCGTGTGATCCTCGATCGGCCACGAACTGCGGCAAATGGCGTCGTCGAACTTGTGCGCTTCCAGCACGTCCTGACGGTTCAGCACATAATCGCCCATAATGCGCCGCGTCTCGCGAATGCCGAGTTGCGGCGCGACAGCGTCGATACGGGCGTTTTCGAATCCCGGAATATATTTGACCAGGAAGCGTGCGAAATCGTTAACCTGTCGCCGGCCTTCCAGATGGCCGCCGGTGAGGCTCCACGGATCGACGCCGTCAATGCCCGCAACACGGCTCATGTTGACATGCACCTTGCCGGGTTGCGGAATTGGCGAGAACGAACCGCTGAAGCGCGGAAACTGAAATTCTCCTGCTTCGGTGGTTTCGACCAGAAGCTTGCGAATTTCACTCTCGGGAAATTGCATGGCGCGACCGACATCCACATTGCCCATGTCGAACACCATGGTGGGCGCCTGCATGTAGCCGGTCTCGTCGCCCTTCTCGAAAGGCGCGCCGGCGAGCGCCGCCACATCGCCGTCGCCCGATGCGTCGATGACGATGCGCGCCAGAATCGCCTCGCGCCCGCCCTTGTGCTCGACGACGACGCCTTTGATCTCGCCGTGCGACATCAAGGTTTCAACCACGAGTGTCTGGAACAGAATTTCGACGCCGGCTTCCAGCAGCCACTGGTCGAGAATGACCTTGAAGATTTCGTGGTCGACCTGAAAGCGGTGGCGATACTTGTAGCCGCCCTTGACGGCGACGAGTCTGTCCATGGCTTCCTTCGGCACACCGCCGACCAGCAATTCATGGGTCGAGTCCGGTCCGCATGTGTAGACGCCGCAGAAGCAGCCGACCATGGCGGCCGTGGCGGTGCCGCCGAGAAATCCGTAGCGGTCGACGATCAACACGCGCGCCCCGGCGCGGGCCGCAGAAATGGCCGCCGCACAGCCCGAGGTTCCACCGCCGACAACGAGCAGATCGACTTCGCGCGAGACCGCAAGTCGGCGCGCTGGCTGGAAAATACCTTCTGACGAGCGGTCGAATTCAACGGCCATGTTCAGCGCTCCATATGGCGGAGTTTTGGATCGAGCAGATCGCGCAGGCGGTCGCCGAGCAAATTGATACCGACAACGGTGAGAAAGATAGCAATGCCCGGCATGGCCGCAACCCACCACGCGCTTGAGACGTAATTGCGTCCATCCGCAATCATGCTGCCCCATGTGGGAATCTGGGCCGGGACGCCAAGACCCAGAAAGCTCAGCGAGGCCTCGAACAAAATCATGCGCGCAACCTGCAGGCTGCTGATCACTATGACGGATGACATGACATTCGGCAGAAGATGGCGCGCCAGAATGCGCGGCGTCGAGGCCCCCAGCGCCAGCGCCGCCTGCACAAACTCGCGTTCGCGCAGGGTCAACGCTTCGGCGCGCACCACGCGGGCATATTGCACCCAGTTGGTGACGCCCAGCACCACAACGAGGTTGAAGACGCTCGGCCCCAGTACGGCTGCGACCGCCAGCGCCAGAACCAGAAACGGCACAGCAAGCTGCACATCCGCAACAGCCATAATGACGCGGCCAGCGCGCTGATCGTCGTAGCCGGCAATCAGGCCGAGCATGACGCCGAAAAAGCCCGAGACGATCACGGCCGCAACGCCGACCAGCAGCGAGATGCGCGACGCGATGATGAGACGGCTCAGCACATCGCGGCCAAGCGCATCGGTGCCGAGCAGATGCAGCCCTTCCGGCGTGCGGCCGAAGGGCGGAATCAGACGCTGCGTCACATCCTGCGCCGCAGGGTCAAACGGCGTCAGCCATGGCGCAAAGATCGCCATGAAGGCGACCGCGACCGTCAGGATCAGCCCCAGGGCGGCCAGTCTGCTGGCGACGATTTTGCGCAGAAAGCCCATGGGTCAGGACTTTCTCAAACGGGGATCGAGCAACACGTAGCAGGCGTCGACCGCAAGGTTGATCGCCACAATGAGCACCGCCATGAAAATCACGAAAGCCTGCACAATGGTGAAATCGCGATTGGCGATGGCCTGAATAGCCAGCCGCCCCATTCCCGGATAGGCGAAAATTTCTTCCGTGATGACCGCGCCGCCCAGCAGCGCGCCGACCTGAAGGGCGATAACGGTGATGGTCGGGATCGCCGCATTGCGAACCGCATGACGATAGACCACCACGCGCTCGCTCAACCCTTTGCCGCGCGCTGTGCGAATGTAATCGGCCTGCATGACTTCCAGCATGCTGGAGCGCAGAAGTCGGGTGATAATGGCGGTCGAATAAGCGGCGAGGGAAACCGCAGGCAGCACGAGTTGCTGCCAAGTCCCCCTGCCGGACGGCGGCAGGATGGCGAGCTTTTCAGAAAACACGAGAATCAGCATGATGCCGAGCCAGAAGGTCGGGAAGCTCTGACCTACAAGAGAGAAGAAAAGCCCGACACGATCCGTCAGCGAATCGCGGTTGACGGCGGCAGCGATTCCGAGCGGCACAGCGATCACGACCGACAGGAGCAGCGACACGGCGCTGAGTTGCAGGGTCGCCGGGAAGCGGTCCCAAACGAGCCGCATGGCCGGCTCGCCGTAACGAAGCGATTTGCCGAAATCGCCCTGCAGGGCGCGCCAGACAAATTCGCCGAACTGGATCAGCAATGGACGATCGAAGCCCATCTGCCGACGGAATCGCGCGATCTCTTCAATCGAAGATTCAGGCGGCAGGAACAGGGCTGTGGGGTCGCCGCCGAGCCGGACAAGAAAGAAGACCAGCACGGCGACGCCGAAGATCACCAGGACAGAATAAATGGCCCTTGTCGCAAGGTAACGGGCCATATTAGCGGAACTCTGCCCTCCGCAGATCGACGATGGAATCGCCGCGCGGAACCCAGTTGAGGCTCGATCCCGTCGCGTAGATCAGCGAGGGCTGGAACATCGGAATATGCGGGGCTTCTTCCTTGATGATAGCAGCCGCCTTGCCGTAAGCGTCCAGACGTTCCTTCTCGTCGAGAGTCTGGCGGCCCTTGGTGAGCAGGGCGTCGAGTTCGGCATTCGCATAATAGCTTTGGTACTGGCCGGTAAACAGAATCGGATACCAGACCAGATCGGGATCGAGGCCACTCCAGCCTGGATAGCTGATACCGTCGCGGGCCTTTTTCTCCGAGACCTGCGCCCAGACACCGGGCTCCAGATATTTCGGCTCGACCTTCACTCCGACCTTCGCCAGATAGCCGATGGTCGCCTCGACGATTTCCTTGTCCTTCAGGTAGCGGCCCTGACGGGTCACGAGCGGAATTGTGAAGCCATCCGGGAAGCCGGCTTCTGCCAGCAATTGTTTGGCCTTCGCGGGATCAAACGGATAGGGCTGCCAGGCCTTGTCATAGCCGAATGCATTGGTCGGCAGGGTGATGGCGATCCGATTGCCGATGCCGCCGAGGATCGACTTCTGGATCGCATCCGCATCGACGGCGTAATTCAGCGCCTGACGAACGAGCTTGTTCTGCAACGGTCCGGGCTTCAGCGTGTCGAACACGAAGAAGAACAGGAAGTCGCTGGGCGCGGTGATGACTTTCGTGCTGCCGGCATTGAGAGCCGGCACGTCTTCCGGCGGGATATCGCCGGCGACATCGATGCCGCCGCTCTTGAGTTCGGCAATGCGGGTGCGCACTTCGGCGATCGGGCGCCAGGTGATTTTCTTCACCTTCGGGGCGCCGCCCCAATAGTCGGCATTGGCGTCCATGACAACGCGGTCATCCTTCACCCATTCGACGAACTTGTAGGGCCCTGTGCCGATGGGCTTCTTCTGCAGGGCGTCGGGACCGTTCTCGGCCACATATTTCGGCGGCACGATGAGAGCCGCGAAGGAGGCTTCGCCGAGCGAATAAAGCATTGTCGGGAAGGGCGCAGCAGTCTTGAAGTTGACCGTATGTTTATCGACAATCTCGACGCTCTTGATGGCCGAGATACGCGAGAAATACGGCGCTTTGAATTCAGGATTCAACGCTCTGTCGAAGGTGAACTTCACCGCCTCGGCATCGAAGTCTTCGCCGTTGTGAAACTTTAGGCTCGTCGCTGTTTCATGTGGGTAGCGTGTCCAGCACCCCTCCGGCGATGAGGTAGACCATCAACTTGAGGTTGCGCTTGCTGCGATAGCCTTTTGCCTTGCGTTTGGCGGCCTGGACGTTTCCGTTGATGGCCTCCAGAAGTCC
>CANJWR010000162.1 GCA_947478455.1 Beijerinckiaceae bacterium
ATCGTCGATTTAGCCTTTATTGCGGAGCGGGATCACACTATCCACGTTCATGGCGTAACGCTCCTTCGGGAGGTTCGGGTGGCTTCAGCACCAACCCCGTTACGCCGCCTTCTTCATACCGTCACCCAGTTTCCGACATAGCTCCCGTTCGTCAGCCGAAACGACTGTGCCGCGAAACGTATCGAGAAACGGAAACAGCTTGCGCGACACATCGAATTTTTCACGCGAAAAATTCGTGATAGCGTAAGTCGGCCAGTTCTTCTGCTGCAATTCGCCCAATATGTCGACGGTTCCCGAAATCGTACCGTCGAGCATCTCCGTCCAGCGGCTGTCGTAGAGTTCGATCTCGGCTTTCCATTCCGGATGCTTCCGGCTGAGATCAGCTACCGCCTCCGCGAAAGGGCGGCCCCGGTCCTGCTCGATGTTGAAATCATGGGTGCAGATGTTGGCCAGAAACCACTCCATGCGGGCGGAATCGTCGAACACTTTCCGGTATAGGTTTCTCATGTCCCATCTGATCAGGACGCTGCCGATGTCGAAGACGATTGTCGTCAATTTACCGGACATGAAAAACCTTTTCCTGAGTAACGATCAACCGAACGTATAGGCGTCCATCAGCATGACGCCACTCTGTTCGCTGGTGTGGACGCGCTTGCCCTTTGCGCCTTCGCCCGCAGCGCCCATCGCGAAGGGCAGGGGCAGGAAGTGATCTTCCGACGGATGGTTCTCGCGCGCGTAGGGGGCGAGTTTCAGATAGTCGGCAATGTCGTCGACAGCGCCAGCTTCGGCCTTTTCATGGACCCAGTCGCCGAAACGCGACACCCATTCGGGCGTCGGGTAGTCGGGGAAACGCCGCACCTGCGAATAGGCGTAGAGATTATGCGTCATGGTGCCGGAGCCAACGATCAACACGCCCTCATCGCGCAAGGGTTCTAGCGCCCGACCTAGCGCCACATGATGGGCCGCGCCGGCCTGTGGCTGGATGGAAATCTGCACCACTGGCACATCGGCGTCGGGATACATCAGCTTGAGCGGCGTCCAGGTGCCATGATCGTAGCCGCGATTGGTTATAGGGGCGGCGCGATAGCCGGCGGTCTTGAGCATGGCGACGGCCTTCGCGGCCAGAGCCGGATCGCCCGGAGCCGGATAGACGATTTCATACAGAGGCTTCGGGAATCCGCCGAAATCGTAGATCATCTCAGGGTGCGCATCGGCGGACAGACGGGGCTCGCCGGTCTCGAAATGAGCCGAACACATCAGGATGGCTTTTGCCTTGCCGAGCGTGTGGCCGAAATCCTTTAGAAACTCGCGCGCAGTGCTGTTCTCCAGCATGATCATCGGCGAGCCGTGCGACACGAAGACGGAAGGCAACCTGGTCTGGGACATCATTCACCTCCGGGCAAACGCCCTGTTGATGCACAGATAAGGCTTCTGATCGGGTTTCGCACTTGCGGCGACGCAAACGAAGACTTTCGCCGCTGCGCCTAAAGAAACCCGAAACGCCCCAGAAGCGCCGCGCCCCACGCCAGTCCGGCGATGCAGAGCGCACAGAAGACCGCAGCGGAGCCCATGTCCTTGACGATCTTGATCTGCGGATGGGTGTGCGGCGTGACGTGATCGCAGAGCTTCTCGATACATGTATTGAGGAGCTCGATCGCCAGCAGCAGCAGCACCGTGCAGATGAGCCCGATACGCTCCCATGCGGTGGCACCCAGCGCAAAGGCGGCAGGCAGAGACAAAGCCAGCAGGATCATTTCCTGCTGGATCGCCCGTTCGGTCGAGCCTGCATGGAGCAGGCCCGCGCAAGTGTTGCGGAATGCTTTCAGAAGCGCATGCACCCGGTCGTTTCCCCCTGCCGGCGTGCGGCTATTCTGCGGCTTTCGCTTCGGCTGGTTTACCGGCGCGCTCCGCCTTGAGCAGTTCCGCCACCAGGAAAGCCACCTCGATGGATTGCTCGGCGTTGAGACGCGGATCGCACGTCGTGTCATAGCGATCCTGCAGATCAATCTCGGCGATCTCGCGCGCACCGCCCAGACATTCGGTGACGTTCTTGCCAGTCATTTCCAGATGAACGCCGCCCGCATAGGTGCCTTCCTGCTGATGAACGGCGAAGAAGTTGCGGATTTCGCCCATCACGCGCTCGAACGGGCGAGTCTTGAAGCCGTCGCCGACGCTGATCGTATTGCCGTGCATCGGATCGCAGGACCAGACGACAGTCTTGCCCTCGCGCTTCACGGCGCGGATGAGCGGCGGCAGATGTTCGGCCACCTTATCGGCCCCGAAACGGCAGATGAGGGTCAGACGCCCCGGCTCGTTGGCGGGGTTCAGAATGTCGATCAGACGCAGCAGGTCGTCGGGCTTGAGCGACGGGCCGCATTTGATGCCGATGGGATTTTTCACGCCGCGGCAGAATTCCACATGGGCGTGATCGAACTGGCGCGTGCGGTCGCCGATCCAGATCATGTGGCCAGAGGTCGAATAATAGTCGCCGCTGGTCGAGTCGACGCGGGTCATGGCCTGTTCGTAGCCAAGCAGCAGCGCCTCGTGGGAAATGTAGAAATCCGTCTGCCGCATCTCGGGATGCGCTTCGGGATCAAGCCCGATGGCGCGCATGAAGCCGAGCGACTCCGTGATGCGGTCGGCGAGTTCCTGATAGCGGCCGGACAGGGGGCTGTCCTTCACGAAGCCCAACATCCAGCGATGGGCGTTTTCGAGATTGGCGTAGCCGCCGGTCGCGAAGGCGCGCAGCAGGTTCAGGGTCGCTGCTGACTGGCGATAGGCCTTGAGCTGGCGGCGCGGGTTCGGGATACGGGCTTCCGGGGTAAATTCGTTGCCGTTGATAATGTCGCCGCGATAGCTCGGCAGTTCGATGCCGTCGTGCTTTTCCATGGGTGAGGAGCGTGGCTTGGCGAACTGGCCGGCGATGCGGCCGACTTTCACGACCGGCGAGGCGGCCGCGAAGGTTGTCACAACGGCCATCTGCAGGAAGACGCGGAAAAAGTCGCGGATATTGTCGGCGGAATGTTCGGCGAAACTCTCGGCGCAGTCGCCGCCCTGAATCAGGAAAGCCTCGCCGGCGGCCACCTTGGCCAGCGCCTTTTTCAGCTTGCGCGCCTCGCCCGCAAACACCAGCGGCGGAAAGCCCGCGAGTTCCCGCTCGACATCCGACAACGCCGCAGCGTTCGGATAGTCAGGTACCTGCTGGATCGGTTTGGATCTCCAGCTCTCGGGTGACCAGCGTTCGGCGGACATGGCGATACTCCATACTGCGCCGGGCGGACCCGACGCAAGAGCGGCCTTATATACGACCGATCACGCAATTGCGAGATTGTCCGATGGTCGTGGGACGCCGATTGTCGCAGTCGATGCGCTCTGTCAGGTCACGCGCCGCTGCCGCCGCCCAGATGCTGGCCGGCGTCCATGCGGATCGCCTCGCCCGTCATGGTGCCGAAGCCCTCGATCAGGCTGAGCGCGGCTTCTGCCACATCCTTCGGCCACAGCCCCTTGCCGAGCGGGTATTCGTCCTTGGCGGCCTCGACACGGGCCTGATAGGCCTTTTCGTTGAGAATCTTGTTGGTCCACGGACCAAAAAGACCGCCCGGGCAAAGCGCGTTGACGCGAACTTCGGGAGCCAGCGCGCGCGCCATCGAAAGGGTGAGATTGTTCACCGCCGCCTTCGAGGCGCAATAGGCCATGGAACTGCCGCCCGCCCGGAAGGCGCCGACCGACGAGATATTGACGATTGCGCCGTCGCCGTTGGCCTTCAGATGCGGCGCGGCGGCGCGGCACATCTGGTAATTGCCAATGACGTTGACGGCGAAAATGCGCTCGAACTCCGCCCGATCCAGCAGATGCATGTCCTTATGCTTGATCGGCTTGGTGGTGGCGGCGTTGTTGATCAGGATGTCGAGCCGACCGAATGCCTTGATGGCTTCTGCGACCATGTTCACGCAATCGGCGTCCTCGGCCACATTGCCCTTCACCACGATGGCCTTGACGCCGAACGCCCGGCAATCGGCCGCGACCTGTTCTGCGCCGTCGCTGTTGCCAGCATAGTTGACGACCACATTGCAGCCGCGCGAGGCCAGCAGTTTGGCGGCCTCGCCGCCGATGCCTTCCGGCGAGCTCGAGCCCGTGACGATGGCGGCCTTACCCTTGATGTTCATGCGTCTCCTCCATGTTGGGAGACACAATAGCGGGGGCGGGGCCGGAGGCAAATGCTGGATTTACGTCATTGCGAGGAGCGCAGTGACGAAGCAGTCCAGCGCACGCAGTCTGGACTGCTGCATTTCGTTCGCAATGACGGAGTTAGCGGACGTGCCGCGCAGTGCGGGTGCGCATGGTGACGAGTTCTTCGGAGGCTGTGGGATGCACCGCCATGGTGGCGTCGAAGTCGGCTTTCGTCGCGCCCATCTTGATTGCGATGCCGAGCAGTTGTGCCATTTCGCCGGCCTCGTGACCGAGAATATGAACGCCCAGAACCTTGTCGTGTTTGCCGTCGACGACGATCTTCATGATCGTCTTTTCCTGACGGCCCGACAGCGTCGCCTTCATGGGCCGGAAGCTCGCCTGATAAATATCGACAACATCGTGCGTGCGGCGGGCTTCTGTTTCGCTGATGCCGACCGTGCCGATTTCCGGCGTGGTGAAAACGCCGGTCGGAATATTGGCGTGCGAAACCTGCACATGTTTGTCGCCGAAAACGCTGTCGGCAAATGCATGACCTTCGCGGATCGCCACGGGCGTCAGGTTCACCCGGTTGGTGACGTCGCCGACGGCGTAGATCGAAGGCGTGTTGGTGCGCGAATTCGCATCGACCTTTATGGCGCCGAATTCGTCGGTCTCGACTTCGGCGTTTTCGAGACCCAGTCCGCGCGTATGGGGGATGCGGCCGGTCGCGATCATCACCTGATCGGCGAAGATTTCTCCGCCATCCGTCAGGGTAACCCGATGACCGGACGCGTTCTTCTCGATCAGCAGTGGAAGGGCGGAAAACTGGAACGTTACGCCTGCATGGATGAGCGCATCGCGCAGGCCGGTCCGCATGTCTTCATCGAAGCCGCGCAGAATGTTGTCGGCGCGCATGCACATGGTCACCTGCACGCCGAGCCGCACCAGCATGCTGGCGAATTCGACCGCAATATAGCCTCCGCCGACAATCAGCAGGCGACGCGGCAATTCCGGCAGATCGAAAATTTCGTTCGACGTGATTGCATGTTCGACGCCCGGTACGGCGGGTTCGAGCGCCGGCGACGCGCCTGTCGCCACCAGAATGTAGCGGGCGCGCACGAGGCGTCCGTCTGCCGCAAGCCGCACGCAATTGGGGTCTTCGATGGTCGCGCGGGTTTCCTCAATGGCGACGCCGGCGCGCTCCAGATTGGCGCGGTAGATGCTCGACAGACGGGTGATCTCGCGCTCTTTCGAGTCGACCAGCTTGCGCCAGTCGAAGGTCGGCTTTTGCGAAATTATCCAGCCGTAGCCGGCAGCATCCTCGAATTCGTCGACGAAGCGACTGGCGTAAACGTAGAGCTTCTTGGGGACGCAGCCGCGAATGACGCAGGTGCCGCCGATGCGGAATTCTTCGGCCACCATGACGCGCTTGCCATAGCCGGCCGCTATGCGCGCCGCGCGCACGCCGCCGGAGCCCGCTCCGATCACAAAAAGGTCGACGTCGAAATCAGCCATATCCCCAGCTCCGGTTCAGCCCGTGCGAAGGCCCTTGCGGCCCGTTTCAGGCCGCTCCTAGATGTCGTGACCCTTTTTCTTCATTTCGGCGCGCGCCTGCTCGAACATGGATTGCGAAATCTGCTTGCTCCATTGTTCGAGCATGTTGGAAATCTGCGCGACGGACTGGCCCTGCGTGTCGAGATATTTCTGCCCGGCGGGCGAGCGCAGGAAGGTTGTGGTTTCGCGCAATTCCTGCTCGGTCATGGCGCGAACGAAAACATTGATCGCATCGCTGAGGACCAGTCCGGTCTGCTTGTCGTATTCGACGCGAACCTGTTCCATCACGGTTTTCATGTCGTTGGTCAGTTCGGGCCGTGTGGCGGTGACGCTGGTCATCATGCGGGTGACCATGTTCGGCACGATGGCCTGGATCAGCCGTTCGGCGCCGATGTGGTTCACGAGTTCGCGCGCCATGGCGATATGAGCTTCCGAGGGAGGCGTCACGGCCAGCGAGACACCACCGGCGGGACTGGCGGGCGCTGCCGGAGCCGGCTGCTGGGCGAGAGCCGGACTGGCGGCGAGAAGGATGGCCAGCGGCATCGCCCGGAGGCTGTTTCGAATGAATCTGCTCGTCACGAGAAACTCCTGTGTGGCTGCCAATGAGGCCGCCCGAGGTTTGAAATGGGCCTAGCCGAGGTCGCCGATGATGTCCACTCCGGTGGAATCAGCCACGATCACGGCCTTTGCGAGGCCGATGAACATGCCATGCTCAACCACGCCCGGGATGGCCAGAAGGGCAGACGAAAGCGCCTCCGCATAGGGGATGGACCCGCATTCGCAGTCCAGAATGTAGTGGCCGCCATCCGTGACGAAAGGAAGGCCGGCCGCGTCGCGACGCAATTTCACCGGGCCGCGGGACCCCACGGCGCGGGTGATTTTCTCGACCCGGCGTTTGGTGGCTTCCAACCCGAACGGAACAACCTCGACCGGCAGGGGAAACTTGCCCAGAACCTCGACCTGCTTGGAACGGTCGGTGATGACGATCATGCGGGCGGATGCCGCCGCTACGATCTTTTCGCGCAGCAGCGCGCCGCCGCCGCCCTTGATCAGGCGCAGTTTGGGGTCGAACTCGTCAGCCCCGTCGACCGTGAGGTCGAGTTCCGGCGTCTCGTCCAGTGTGGTCAGCGGGATGCCCAGCGCGCGGGCCTGAGCGGCGGTCTGCTCGGAGGTCGGAACGCAGATGAGGTTCATGCCAGCCTTCACCTTTTCGCCGACGAAATCGACGAAATGTTTGGCGGTCGAGCCGGTGCCCAGCCCCAGCCTCATGCCGGGGCGGATCAGCTCGGCGGCCTTGGCGGCGGCGAGGCGTTTGGCGTCATCAATCGAAAGGGCGATCACTGGAACTCGCTATTTGGCAGGGGGGGTGCAGACCACAGAGTCATTGAGCACATAGCAGATCGACATTGCGCCTGTCCGCAGGTCGACGCGGAAAACGCCAGCTTCGCGCTCGTGCCGGGAGGCCACAAGGCCGTATTCGCTCGGCGGTTGGGCGCCCGCGCCCTCGCCCGAGGGGTAGCAGAGGGTGACGCCGATGGAATTGTCCTTCAGGCCGTACTGGCAGGCGCCGACTTCGCCGGTGGCGCGGTCGAGCCGGTAAACGCGGTTGAGGTCGATTTCCGGCGCCGCCAGAAATTCGAAATTCGCCGCAAACGCCGCACCGGCGCAGGCGAGGGAAGCGACCGCCATAATTGGCGCGGCCCGGAAGAAATGGCGGTAATTCATCGGATGGCCTCCAGTAAAACGAATCGCCCGGCTCATTTTATAGAGTTCCCGAGCTCAGCGGCCTTTTCCGGTTGCTTCGCGGCAAAATTCCGTCCGGTGTGGTCGGATCGCGCCATTTTCGAAAAAGCCTTTCAAATTGTCATACAGATGCGATAGGCGGGGCGTATGACACACGCATCCGCTCCCCTTCTGGTTTTCGATCTCGACGGCACGCTGGCCGAAACCGCCGGCGACCTCGTGCGCACTCTCAACTACATTCTGGATCGCGAGGGGCTGCCGCCCGTGGCGTTCGAGGAAGCCCGCAAGATGGTCGGGCAGGGCTCGCGGGCGCTGATTCAGGCCGGGTTCGGCAAGGCCGGGCTCACCATCGAGGGCGCGCCGCTGGAAAAGCTGTTTCGCGATTTCCTCGACTATTACGAGGCCAATATTGCTGTGGAAAGCCACCTTTTCGAGGGCGTCGTGGCGTCGCTCGACCGTTTCGAAGCGGCCGGCTGGCGATTTGCGGTCTGCACCAACAAGGTCGAGCACCCATCGGTAAGATTGCTGACTGAACTCGGCATTGCGGAGCGTTTCCGGGCCATCTGCGGGCAGGACACATTCCGGGTGGACGGGCAGGGGATCGCCAAACCCGACCCCCGTCATATCCTGATGACCATCGCGAAGGCGGGCGGCGATCCTGCGCGGTCAATCATGGTGGGCGACTCGCGGTTCGACATCGAGGCCGCGCAGCGGGCGAAGGTGCCGGTGGTGGCGGTAGAGTTCGGCTATACGGATGAGTCCGTGCAGACCTTCAATCCCGACCGGGTGATTGCCCACTTCGACCAGTTGTGGGACGCGGTCGCCGAACTCGAAGCCGCCCGCATATCTTGACGCGGCGGGGCGGCGGGCGCATGGTATTTACCATGACGAGCAAATCGGCCCAGCATTTCTGCATCTGCCGGATTATTATCAGCTAGCCCACACGCTGGCTGGAGCCGTCTTTTTTCCATCGCGAAGAGACAGAAATCCCGGCCAGCAGGTCCGAGGAAATTCATGTCTGCGCCCACGCCAAGCCTGCGCCTCTACAACACGCTGACGCGCCAGAAGGAAGACTTTCAGCCGCTCGATCCGACCAATGTCCGGATGTATGTGTGCGGGCCGACCGTCTATGACTTCGCCCATATCGGCAACGCGCGACCGGTCATAGTGTTCGACGTGCTGTACCGACTGCTGCGGCATCTCTACGGGGCCGATCACGTCACCTACGTTCGCAACATCACCGACGTGGACGACAAGATCAACGCGCGCGCTGCCCGCGATTTTCCCGGAATGCCGCTGAACGACGCGATCCGTCAGGTGACGGAGAAAACCGCCAACCAGTTTTTCGAGGATGTAAAGGCGCTCGGCTGCCTGCCGCCGACCCATCAGCCGCGCGCCACCGAAAACATTGCGCAGATGGCGGAGATCATCAATCAGCTTCTGGCGAAGGGTCACGCCTATATCGCGTCCGGCAACGAGGGCCGGGAGGTGCTGTTCTCGATTTCCAGCATGAAAGATTACGGCCAGCTCTCGAAGCGCAATCTCGACGATCAGCAGGCCGGCGCGCGCATCAATGTGGAAGCCCACAAGCGCGATGCGGGCGATTTCGTGCTGTGGAAGGAATCGGCCGCCGATGAGCCGGGCTGGCATGCGGATTTTGTCGAGGCGGGCGTAACGGTGTCGATCTATGGCCGTCCCGGCTGGCACATCGAATGCTCCGCCATGAGCAACCGCTATCTGGGCGAGACATTCGACATTCACGGCGGCGGGCTCGATCTCATCTTCCCGCATCACGAAAACGAAATTGCGCAATCGCGCTGCGCCTTCGGCCACGACGTGATGGCGAAGGTATGGATGCACAACGGGTTTCTGCAGGTCGAGGGCGAGAAGATGTCCAAGAGCCTGGGCAATTTCGTGACGATTAATGAGTTGCTGCACACGGATAAGTTTGGCTTAAATATGTGGCATGGAAGCGTTCTTCGACTTTCAATGCTCATGACGCATTATCGACAGCCGGTTGATTGGACCGCAAGCCGTCTTGTTGAAGCCCGTGAAACGCTTCACGAATGGATAAAGCTAGCCAGCGGGTGGGATATTGATTTCGAACATATACCTCCCGAATTTCTTATCGCACTCTGTGATGATCTAAATACATCATCAGCATTGAGTATCCTCCAT
>CANJWR010000163.1 GCA_947478455.1 Beijerinckiaceae bacterium
CAAAACCTTGCCGTCGTTTAACTCGTCGCGCCAGATGATGATGGCCTGGAACGTCAGCGGGCTTTCGCAGAGGCCTGCGATCATGGCCTCGCGGCCGGCCTCGATGCGCTTGGCGATGGCGATTTCGCCTTCGCGCGACAGAAGCTCAACGGAGCCCATTTCGCGCAGATACATGCGCACCGGATCGTCGGTGCGGTCGGCGGGTTCGGACGACCGGACGGTCACGATGGCGGCCGGGCGCGCGGCCTCGACGAGATCGCCGCCTTCGGCTTCCTCTTCGTCGGCTGCGGCGGGCTCTTCGGGTTTCTCGGTCTCTTCGGCTTCTTCGGAATCGACGACGTTGATGCCCATCTCGTTGAGCATCGAGTAAACGTCCTCGATCTGGTCGGACGAAACTTCCTCGGAGGGAAGCACCGCATTCAGTTCGTCATGGGTGACAAAGCCGCGCTTCTTGGCGAGCTTGATCATCCGTTTGACGGCGGCGTCCGAAAGGTCGAGCAACGGCCCGTCGACGGTTTCGATCGCGGCGCCTTCGCCTTCCGCCTTCTCGTCGTCTTTCTTCGCCATCTGTTCCAACTCCGTCTGTGGCGACCGCCCTGTCGGACGATTGCCGCAATACACCTGAACGAAGGCCGAAGCCCGACGTCCTGACGATTCGATACCCGACCTTTGCCAGATGCGGCTTAAGCCGGTCTTAACCATCCTGTCCCGGCACGCTGGCTTCGCGACTTTGTCAAAACAATCGCAAGCTCAGAATGCACGCGGCGGCCTCCCCGACAGGATGCCGAATCCTTCGACCGCAACCTCGCGGCCGTCGTTGGCCGCGAGTTCAGATTGGATTTCCCGCAGACGGGCCAAATTCTCCTCGGAAGGGTCTTCGGCCAACGACAATTCTGCGGATTTCAGTTCCTTATGTAACGCCCGGGCGCGACGATGCAAGGCCAGCGCCTGCCGGAGCGCGCCTTCGGCGTCGATTTCGGCAGCCTCGGGCTTCACACACCAGTTGGTCGAGACCACCTCGACCGACTCGATCCGCCGCCGCACCTCCCCGAACCCGGCCTCGTCGACCGCCCTGCGCAGGTCTTCGTGGTCGGTGAATTGCTCGGACGCCAGCCCGGTCAGCACGTCCCGCATGGCGGCGACGTCGCGGCTGGTGAATTCCAGATCCGCCAGATCTTCCAGATGGCGACCCAGCAAGGCGGGATGATTGAGCAGGCTCAGCACAATCTGGGCCTCGCGGGCCGGCACGCCGCCGGATTTGGAGAACATGGCAGTCTTGCTCAGGCTCGAACTGATGCCCGGAGCCGAAAACCGGTAGCCTTGCGGCGGCTGCGGACCGCCGCGTCCCGGTTGCCATGCCCGCCTCGGCTGCGACGATCCCCGCCGGGCGATGGCGCCGTTCTGTGCCGGTCCGCGCCCCTGCATCTGGGCCAGACGGGCGCGGATGTCGTCGCGGTAGTAACTCCGCAGGGTTTCATCCTTGATTTCGTTGATGAAACCCAAAAGGCGACGATCAAGAGCGGCGCGACGTTCCGGCGTATCGAGCGGGCCAGCCTCAACCTCACGCGACCACAGCACGTCGACCAACGGGCGCGCCGCCGCCAGAACATCCGCCACAGCGTCATGCCCGCCCGTGCGGGCGAGATCGTCGGGATCCTGACCGTCAGGCAGAAACGCAAAGCGCAGGCTTCTGCCGGGGCCGAGCAGCGGCAATGCGGTGTCGATGGCGCGCCAGGCGGCCTTGCGGCCGGCCTTGTCGCCGTCGAAACACAGGATCGGCTCCTCGCCCATGCGCCAAAGCAGTTCGCACTGATCGGGCGTCAGCGCGGTCCCGCAAGCCGCCACCACATTCGGGTAGCCGGCCATGGTCATGGAAATGACGTCCACATAGCCCTCGACCGCGATAACGGTTCCGATGTCGTGGGCCGCCTTACGGGCGTTGTGGTGGTTGTAGAGCAGCGAGCCCTTGTGGAAGAGCGGCGTCTCGGGCGAATTCAGGTACTTGGCCGGCACATCCTTTTCGAGCGCGCGACCCCCGAATGCGATCACATGGCCGTTGCGATCGCAGATCGGGAACATCACCCGATCGCGAAACTTGTCGTACGGGACCGCGATGCCCTCGCCATGATTGAGCAGGCCCGCCTCGCACATGGTCTCGACGGTCGCGCCCTTCAGGGCCAGATATTCGCGCAGCGCGAAACGCTCCGCCGGCGAATAGCCCATGCGGAACTGGCGCTGGATGGCGGGGCCGAGCCCACGGTCGGCCAGATAGCCGCGCGCTTTCGCGCCGAGCCGGCCTTGCAATTGTTCCTCGAAGAACTGCGCCGCCATTTCGAGGACTTCGGTCAGCCCGGCGCGCTTTTTCTCGCGCTCGACCAACTCAGGCGTCGATTTCGGCAGATCGAGGCCCGCCTCCTGCGCCAGACGCTCGACGGCCTCGGGGAAGGAGAGGCCCTCGGTCTCCATAACGAAATCGAAAATATTGCCGTTCTTACCCGCCGAAAAATCGAACCACGCCATCTTCTGGTCGTTTACGAAGAAAGACGGCGACTTTTCAGCCGAGAATGGCGACAGGCCTTTCCACTCGCGGCCAGCCTTGTTCAGCTTCACGCGGCGGCCAACGACCTCCGAAACCGGAAGCCGCGCCTTGATCTCATCGAGAAAGGACGGAGAGAATCGCATGGGGACCTGTGGATGACGGCCTGCATTATACCGCAGCCGCGCCGGGGCGCGAGTCGATCAGCCTGCGCCGCAAACCATCCCCGTTATCCACAGGGGGCAAAAAGCGAATTCTTCGGGCTGGCGGCCTTTCGGCGCCTTTAATGAAAATCCCGGCTTTTCGGCAGAATTCGTTGATCGCGCGGGTGGCGGTTGCGCGGGGGCGGCGCGAGATGGAGCGGCGCGGGAATGATGGCAGGCGCGCTGCAGCGTGTGTCCCACATGTGATCGAGCATGGCGGAGCGGTCGATAATGTTCGTCGCCATGAGATGCGCCACTCCTTCCGGGCTTTTCTGGACACGCCCCTCCACCAGCATCAGGCGGGCCGCCATCACCGGGCGCCGCAGCGTCTCGAACTGCCGCGCCCAGAGCACGCAATTGGTGACGCCGGTTTCGTCTTCCAGTGTGATGAAGATCGCATTGCCCTTGCCGGGGCGCTGACGCACCAGCACCAGCCCGGCCATGCGGGTGAAGCGGCCATCGGCGCGGGCGGTGGTCTCAACGGCTGAACACACGCCCTCGCGCTGGAAAAGCGGCCGCAAAAGCGCCATCGGATGCGCCTTGAGCGACAACCGCATGGTTTGATAATCGGTGGCTACATGCTCGCCGAGGCCCATTTCAGGCAGATTGGCGTCGGCTTCGGCGCCAAGCTCGGGCGCTCTGGCCTGCGCGAAAAGCGGGAGCGGATTGTCTTCCGGCAAACGACGCACCTCCCAGAGGGCGGCGCGTCGGTCGAGTCCGATGGAGCGGAACGCATCCGCATCGGCAAGAGCCCGCATCGGGCGGCCATGCAGTTGCGCACGAACAGCGAGATCCTCGATGGAGGAAAATCCCTCCCGGCGTGCGGCGACAAGCCGATTCGCCTCCGCTTCGTGAACGCCCTCCGCCTGCCGGAATCCGAGGCGCAGAGCGAGCGCGCCGCCCGGCGTTGGCTCCAGCACATTGTCCCAGAAGGAATGGTTGATATCGACCGGACGCGCCTCCACCCCGTGTTCGCAGGCGTCGCGTACGATCTGCGCCGGAGCATAGAAACCCATCGGCTGGGAGTTCAGCAGCGCGGCGGCGAAAATCGCCGGGTAATGGCATTTGAGGTAAGACGAGATGTAGACGAGCTTCGCGAAAGACGCCGCGTGGCTTTCGGGAAAGCCGTAGCTTCCAAAACCCTTGATCTGCTCGAAACAGTTTTGGGCAAATTCACGCGCATAGCCGCGCGCCGCCATGCGCTCGACCATCAGATTCTCGAAACGGCCGATCGTGCCGACATTGCGGAACGTCGCCATGGCGCGGCGCAACTGGTTGGCTTCCACATCCGTGAATTTTGCCGCCACCATGGCGAGTTGCATGGCCTGTTCCTGAAACAGCGGCACCCCTCTTGTTTTGCCGAGAACGGAGTGGAGTTCGTCGGCCGGGCCATGTTCGGGCGCGGGCGAGGGAAAGACAACCTGCTCCGCGCCGGAACGTCGCCGCAGATAGGGATGCACCATGTTGCCCTGAATGGGACCGGGGCGAACGATCGCGACCTGAATGACGAGATCGTAAAATTCGCGCGGGCGAAGACGCGGCAGCATGTTGATCTGCGCCCGGCTTTCCACCTGAAACACACCGACGCTGTCTCCCCGGCAGAGCATGTCATAGGTCGCCGTATCGCCCACAGGCAGATCGGCGAGGCCGATCTCCATTCCCTCATGGTCCTTGAGCAACTCGAACGCCTTCCGGATGCAGGTGAGCATGCCGAGCGCCAGCACATCCACCTTCATCAGCCCCAGCGTATCGATATCGTCCTTGTCCCATTCGATGAAAGTGCGATCCGCCATCGCCGCATTGCCGATCGGCACGAGTTCGTCGAGTCGCGAGCGTGTGAGCACGAAGCCGCCGACATGCTGCGAGAGATGGCGCGGCAAGCCGATCAGGCGTGTGGCGAAAAAAATCGCGCGGGCGATAGAGGGGTTGTCCGGATCGAGCCCCGCCTGTTTCACCTGATTGCGGGTGATGTCCGAGCCCCAGCTGCCCCATTGCGTACCGGACAGCGCGACCGTGATGTCCTCCGAGAGACCCAACGCTTTGCCCGCCTCGCGGATGGCGCTTTTCGGACGATAGTGAATGACAGTGGCGGCGAGCCCCGCCCGCTCGCGGCCATAGCGCTGATAGATATGCTGGATGATTTCCTCACGCCGTTCATGCTCGAAATCGACATCAATGTCGGGCGGCTCGCGTCGCTCTTCGGAGATGAAGCGGGCGAAGAGAACATTGTGCTCGGCAGGATCCACGCAGGTGATGCCCAGCACGTAGCAGACAGCCGAATTGGCAGCCGATCCACGCCCCTGACAGAGGATGCCCATGTCATTGGCCACCCGCACGATGTCGTGGATCGTGAGGAAATAGCGCGCGTAATCAAGTTTATGGATCAGCGCGAGTTCCTGATGAAGCAGGCGCTCCACTTTGGACGGGACGCCTTCTGGATAACGTATGGCGGCATGCCGCCAGGTCAGTTCTTCCAGCCAGCCCTGCGGATCTTTCCCCGGCGGAACCGGTTCCTCGGGATATTCGTAGGTGAGCTGACCGAGATCGAACTCGATGCGGGCGATGAAATCACCCGTCTCGCGGATCGCCTCGGGACAATCGGCAAAAAGCCGTGCCATTTCGGCTGGAGGCTTCAGGTGGCGCTCGGCGTTCGCCTCCAGCAGGCGACCGGCATTTTCCAGCGTGCGCCCTTCCCGGATGCAGGTGAGAATATCCTGCACGTCGCGCTGCGAGGGGTCGGCGTAAAGCACGTCATTGACGGCGATCAGCGGAATACCGGCCGCCTCGCCGATACGCTTGAGTTCGGCAAGTTTGCGCCGGTCGTCGCCGCGGCGCGGCATTGTGGCGCCAAGCCAGACCGCGCCGGGCGCGGCCTCGCCCAGACGGGCCAGCAGCGCAGGCAGGCCCCGCCGCTCCCGCTGCGGCGTCACGATGAGAAGGAGGTCGCGCGCCTCGTCCAGCAGATGATCGAGCGTGAGAAGGCATTCGCCTTTTCTGGCGCGCCGGTTGCCTGCCGTGAGCAAACGACAAAGCCTGCCCCACCCCGCGCGGTTTTCGGGATGAACCACAATATCGGGCGCGCCATCGGCGAAGACGAGTCGCGCGCCGGTGGAGAGCTTGAAGCCCTGCGCACGCTCCCGCACAAGAGCCTGCAGGACCTCGGCCTGTTCTCCGGGCGAGGACACGTTGATCTCGAAACGATATTCGCCCGGCCCGGACCCCTCGCGCTGTTTCACCGGCGGCAGCGCCCCGCCCTCGCGCAGCTCCTTCAACGCCCCCCAGGCCCGCACAACGCCGGCCACCGTATTGCGATCCGCAATGCCAAGACCGGAATGGCCCAGCAGCACGCTGGTCAACACCAGATCGGCCGCCGGCGAAGCGCCGCGCAGGAAAGAAAAATGGCTGGCGCAGGCGAGTTCCGCATAATTCACGGTCGGTTTCATGCAAACAGCCCGTGCACGAACCAGCGCGGGCGGGCGGTGGAATGCTCGTAAAGCCCCTCGCGAAAAATCCAGAAGCGATGGCCGTTGGCGTCCTCCACGCGATAGTAATCGCGCGTGGCGGGCGCATGATTTCCCTCACGCCACCATTCGGGCGCGATGCGTTCCGGCCCCTCGGCGCGCGTCACCTCGTGCAGCACTCGCCGCCAGCGGAAGCGCAAGGGAGGGCTGTCCGGCACTTCAGCCATCACCTCAACCCATTGCGGATGCCTGAACAACGTGAGCGGCCGTAACGGCGGCTGTTCCGGCTCGGGCTCGGGCCAGGGCGCAGAAGCGACATCGGAGAGATATGGCGTTGTGCCGCCCGCCATCGCCGGATCATGCGTATCGTGCGCGATAAAGCGGCGCACGTTCTCGCGCCCGAACCGCGCCGCCAGACGATCAACAAGGTCTGTGATTTCGCGGGGCCCATCCTCGCGCGCCGTTCCGCCGTCCAGTATTGACTGACGCTCCGCCAGAGGCTCGTGGCGCACCACGCAAAGGCGCAGGGCGTCGAAGCCGAAACCGGGGTCGAGCGGATCGGCCAATGTTTCGATCCTGAGCCGGATGAGCCGCATCAGGCCTGGCGTCTCGCGCGTGGCCTGTGCGGTCTCAATCGTGATCCGCCGGACAGCGCCGTCCGTGCGGAAGAAGCTTGCCTCGAAGACCCGCCCGCCCGCGCCGCGCGCCTCCAGCGTCTTCATGGCATCGCCCGCAAGCCGCTCCAGCACCGCCAGCAGGCTTTCCGTCTCCCCCAGCGGCTCCGTAAAGTGTTTCTCGGCCATGATCTCCGGCGTCAGGCGCAAGGGCGTGATGCGGATATCCTCACGCCCGAGAACCCGCCGGAGCGATGTAGCCAGTTCCTCGCCGAAGCGGGCGGAGAGCAGGGACGAGGGCCGGTCGGCCAGATCTCCCAGCGTGCGAAATCCCGCACGCTCCAGCGCGAGCTTTGTCGCCGTATCCTGCTCCAGGGCGGCAAGCGGCAGGTCTCGCGTCAGCGCCTCTTCTTCGCCGGGTTGGGCGACCATATTGCGGCGATAATGCGCGAAGGCCCAGGCGGACTGGGGCGTGCCCGCAATGGCCGCGCAGGAGGAGATCCCCAGTCCCGCAAGCCGCTGGCGCGCGCGGCGAAGAATGCCGTCTTCCCCGCCGAACAGATGCGCGCAGCCCGTAATATCAAGGACAAGACCATCCGCGCCGCGCAATGCTGCGAGCGGCGTAAATATCTCGCAGGTTGAGGCTGCCGCCAGCAGGAGAGCCGCATCCGCCTCCGGGCAGGCTTCTTCCGTGACGAGGTTCGGGGCGAGCGCGCGCGCCTGCGTCAGCGCCATGCCGATCTGCAGACCCAGTCTTGCCGCAACAGCGTCAAGCGCGCCGATGCACAAGGCTCCGCGTTCCTTTTCCACCAGCACGAAGGGGCGATCACCCGGCTTGCCTTTGCGGGAACGGTTCATCGCGCGCCGCGCCCGGTCGGTCGAAAGAAACGGGAGCCACAAGGCGAGATAGCGGCGCAGGTTGCCGGTCATCGGGCTGGAGTGCGCAATCGGTTTCTCCGGAGCCGGAGAAGCGGCTTTCAAGGCGTCTTGCATCGCGGTTCCACTCCAGAAAATGCCGGGCTCCCTCCTGCCCGTTCTGCGCACGCAGCAGGGTGAGGTGAAAAGCCGGACGACCCGGCGCCTGGGCCGCCAGTGCGCGTGAGGGCGCAGCGCGCGCGAGCCAGCGCGTTTCCGCCGCGCTGGGCGCCGGTTTCGCCGCGATGCGCAGCAGGAAAAGCGGTACGCTGGAGGCTTTTGCCGCCAGCGCCAGACGACGGCTGGCGGTGAGATCGTAGGCCCGCGTTTCCCCCCAAAGCTCCATGATCACTGCGCCGAACGCCGGGCATCGCGCGCCTTCGAGACCCGCCTGAAGCACCGATCGCGCATCGGGCGCCCGAAGCAGCAGGATGCGCGCAGGATCGAGTCCCAGTTCGGAAAGCCCCGCCGGATGAGGCGCGCCCGTCTCGAGATCCTGCGACGCCTGCCGGACCCAGAGTATTGCGGCCTTCTTTTCCGCCTCCCCCAGCATCATCGCGAGGGCGGAAAGGACCGGTCTATCGGCATGCGCGCTCGCGTAGAACTCATGCAGAGCTCCCCGGGCGAGCGAAAATCCCCGTGACGCAACCATCTGATCGTCCAGCTCGTTCCTGAGGCGAAACACAGGGTCATAACCCAAATGTTCCTGTTATGTTCTTATAACAAGAGGAAGGCGCCGGGAGTCAAGGAAATGTGCGGACTGACAGACAGGCGGGAAACAGTACAGAGACAAGCGGCCTGGAACCGAAAGTCCCGGGTGGTCGCTCTAGACCCCTCGTCTGCAGGCGCCTGTTGCTATGCGGGCAGGACGACGACCTTCGTATTCACCGGCGTTCGTCCATAGAGGTCGAACATGTCCTGCGTGAGGAGACCGGTGCAGCCGCTCGTCAGGTTGGTCCCGATCGTCTCGGGGTCGCTGGTGCTGTAGAGCGTGTAGAGCGTGTATTTGCCCTTCTGATAAAGATAGAGGGTGCGCGCGCCGAGCGGATTTTCCGGTCCTCCCGGCATGCCGCCGGCATATTTGGCCGCCTCCGGCTGACGCTTGATCATCTCCTTAGGAGGCGTCCAGGTCGGCCATTCCGCCTTGCGCCCGACATAGGCGTCGCCGCTCCACAGGAAGCCGTCGCGGCCGACATTGGCCCCATAGCGGGTGGCGTTTCCGCCTTCCTCGATGCGATAAACATAGTAATTGGCGGGATCGACCACGATGGTGCCGGGCGCTTCCTTGGTCTCGTAGCGCACCGTCCGGCGGTAATATTTCGGATCGACCTTGCTGATGTCCGCCGCCGGGATCGGGAATTTCTTGTCCGGCACAGGCCCGTACAGCGCGGTCGCCTCGGCAAGGCTCATACCGTCGGTTGTGGCGCAACCGCCCAACCCCAGTGCGCCGAGACCGGCGGCAGAGCCAAGCAGAAACGACCGGCGGTTGACTAGCCCGGAGCGAGCTACGGCGATCACTTCGCCCGCATTGGAAATCTCATCGTCCATGATCATGTCTGGAGCTCCCCTGTCGTGTTGCCCGACCAGAGGACACTCCGGCATACACACGCAGAACGCATTGACTGGCCCAAGATTGCCGCCATACGGTCAGAATGGCAAGCGCGGGCTCGGCGCATCTGCGGTCACGGAACGTTGCCGACGATCTGTCGCCATCAGGCTTTGCCAGATACGTCACTGATCGAGGAGAATGGCGCGCCCGAAAGGATTCCAATCTACGAATGAAAACAGCGTATAAACAGCGGTGACAAAGTGTACCACTGAACCGGCTTTGATCGCCTTTTGAAGGCGGCGCAAAAGTGTACCGGTCCTGCTAGGCCGCCTTGATGCCATTG
>CANJWR010000164.1 GCA_947478455.1 Beijerinckiaceae bacterium
AGCGCATGTCACGTTTCTCCACAACCCACATCAGCGGCATTACGTGCCGCTAGGACGGTATCGCAACGTACCTTTTGCTCAAGCACCATCAAGACCAGGCAACGAGGCCAAGCCCTCACCTATTCTGCGTGCGGCAATGCGATGGTGCCAGAAGAGGACCGAAACTGTTGTCCGGAAGCCTTATGGATCAATGGTTCCCGCTGTCCTACGGCCAACCGTACCAACAATTGTACCAACAAACGCGGCCGCAGGCGGGGCTACTGCCGGTAGAGAAACCGCTGGACGGCTCCGAACGCCTTCCTGATGACGCCCATATCCCCAAGGCGCTGCCGCGCGTCGGTGGTGGAGCCATAACGCACGGCCAGAAAGTGTCCGAGCTTGTCGTAGCCAAGCTCGCCTACCCCTTTCCGCTCATAGGCGGCCAGAACGTCACCCAGGAATGCCTTCATCTCGGCTTCCTGCCCTTCCAGACCCTCCTTGCGGGCATCCTCGGCGCGGTCATGCCTCGTCCTGGGCGCAAGGGCGAAGCGGACGAAGGCCAGCACGTCGAAAACGTCGCTGTCTTTTGCATCGATCAGTCGGCGGATGTCCTCCAGCCTGCCAAGATCGTAGCCGCGCTCCTCCAGCACGGTCAGAAACTGCGCTCGCAGGTCAGGATCGCTCCATCTTCCGCGCAGGTCATCCTCGCCCGCGACCAGTCCGGCCAGATCGCCGAACATGCGCTCCATGAACTCTTGCGCGGTGATCTGCTTGCCGTCGAACCAGTAGGTTGTGGCGGCCGTGTAAAGGATGGTGCGGTCCTTCCCGTCTGCGAGGCGCACGACGACACGTTCACGGAGCGGGCCGTCCTCGTCCTCAGACTCGGGAATCTCTGGCTCCCCCTGACCGTCGTCACCTTCGCCTTTCGGTGGGCGCGGCTTTGGCAGCACGGGCTCCAGTGGTTCACCGTCCCATGTGGGATCGTTGAAGTGTTCGTAGGCCTTCACGAAGTCATAGATCGTGAAGAAGTCCTTCCCGTCGAACGTGCGTGTTCCACGTCCCACGATCTGCTTGAACTCGATCATCGACTTGACTGGCCGCATCAGCACAATGTTGCGGACGTTGCGTGCATCCACGCCTGTTGAGAGTTTCTGCGACGTCGTCAGGATTGTCGGGATTGTCTTCTCGTTATCCTGGAAGGCGCGGAGATGCTCTTCACCTATCTTCCCGTCATCCGCAGTGACGCGTTCACAATAGCCGGGATTACCACTCTTCTTAATCTGGTTGATATAGTCGCGCACGCGGGCGGCATGTTTCTGGGTCGCGCAGAACACGATTGTTTTGTGTGATTGGTCGATCTGCCCCATAAACTCGGTGACGCGACTCTTCTCACGCTCGGCGATCTCGATCTTCCGGTTGAAATCAGCCTCGTCGTATTCGCGGTCTTCCTCGATCTCGCCGCTGACGACCTCGTCCTTTGCATCGTACACGTACTTGTCGATGGTCGAGATCATCTGGCGCACCTTGAACGGCGTGAGGAAGCCGTCCTCGATCCCCTCCTTCAGTGAGTACTGATAAACCGGGTCGCCGAAATATCTGTAGGTATCGCTGTTGTGCTTACGCCTCGGTGTGGCAGTCAGGCCCAGCTGAACCGCAGGCGCGAAGTGCTCTAAGATGCCGCGCCACGTGCTTTCGTCCTGCGCGCCGCCGCGATGGCACTCGTCGATCACGATGAAGTCGAAGAAGTCGGCCGGATATTGCAGATAGTTCGGCGGACCGCTGGTCACCACCCCGCTCTCGTCTTCCTCGTCCGCGCCGGATGTCATCAGCGTCTGAAAGATCGAGAAGAAGACGCTGGCGTTCTTTGGCATGCCGCCGCGCCTGCGGATTTCGGCAGGGTTGATCCTACAGAGCGCATCCGCCTCGAATGCTGAGAACGAGTTGTAGGCCTGGTCCGCCAAAATATTGCGGTCCGCCAGAAACAGGATGCGCGGCCGGCGCGTCGGTTGGCGTGTCAGGTTCCAGCTTGAGTGGAACAGCTTCCAGGCGATCTGGAAGGCGATGCTGGTCTTGCCCGTGCCGGTGGCGAGCGTCAGCAGGATGCGATCCTGCCCTTTCGCAATCGCCTCCAGAACGGCGTTGATGGCGTTGTGCTGGTAATAGCGCGGCTGCCATTTGCCGCCGGCCAGTTCGAACGGCACGGCGCCGAAGCGGTTGCGCCAATCCAGTTCCAGCGCAAAGACGCGCGCCCAAAGTTCGTCCGGCGTTGGGAAAGGAATGAAGTCCCGCTCTGCCGCTGTTCCCATATCGACTTCGTACCAACCGATGCCGTTGGAGGCGTAGGCGAAGCGCGTCTTGAGGCGTTTCGCGTAGTCCTTGGCTTGCCCGACACCGTCGGTGTGGCATTTCGAAGCCTTCTTGGCCTCCAGCACCGCCAGCTTCTGACCGCGATACTCGAAGACATAATCGACCGATAACGGATTTACGCGCCGACCGCCCGTCACGATACGGCCGGGGCAGATCGCCTCCCGCCGCACGCGCGCGCCCTCCACGGTGGTCCACCCCGCGGCCGCCAGAACGGGGTCGATGCGATTGGCACGGGTGTCGGCTTCGGTTTCGTCCATCCCCCAAATCTGACCTACGTCAGCCCCCCTGCAAAGGCTTTCTGGAGGAGTGATTGGCGAAGGTCGTCGAGGTCTCGGAGTTTCTGTTGCAACATACTTTCAAGCTCCAAAGAGCGTTGTTGCATCGCCTCAATCTTGCTGATCACCCCCATCGCCACAGCTTCGGATGGGAACGGCATTTCAAATTTCGCCAGAGCTTGGCCAGTGAAATGTTGGATCCCAGCACCTGAGAAGTGTTCGCGGAGAGTACCGTTTTGATCCGCCATGAAGAGAAAATACATTAGCAGTCGGCCATGCACCGAGTGCTCAAAGCGCACGCGATGCAGCGCCTTTTGGAAAAACATTTCGTCGCCGTCGTTCCAAATTGCACACCGTCCGGGATAACCACCCTCACAGATGAGAAGGTCACCTTTTTTGACCGTATATCGCTCCACCTCGGTGTCGGTTATTCGCATTTCCAAAAGGTCCGACGTGTCTACGTTGAACCAGCGTACATTCAGATTTCGCAGGTAAAGTCGCGGCGTTCCCTTATTCTTGTTCTTATCGAGCATCTTGCCGAGCGCATGGACTGCAACATCCCCGACCTTTCGTTTGGGTGCAGACGCAATCCACGCGAACTCCGCATGTATTGTTCCTGTGAACAGCTCCCGCGCGTTCTGGAGGTTGGCTTCGGCGTTTTCGCGGGCGCGGGCCAATCCCTCAAAGGCCTCATCAAGCAGAGTCACAATGCGCCTCTGCTCATCGAGCGGCGGAAGGGGAACTGCAATCTGACCTAAATTGCTCCGGCTGATCCGGCTACGAGTTGTGCCGGTGCATGCCTGAGATACCGCAGAGAGATATTCCTGCGATTGGCTAAAGTAGACAAAGAACTCTGGCGACATGAGCCCGCTCTTGAAGCGGACGATTGAGCAATCGACGGCCGTAATCATTTTTTGGCCGGTTTCTGGAATCAAGCAGGCACGACCGACTGGATCGGGCAATCTCGAAATCAAACAATCACCAGGTACGATTTCAGAGCACCGCAGGCGGTCGAACGTTTCCTCATCTATGTATCGGGCCTTCGATTCACGGTCCTTGAAGACCCCCTCTCCGATGTTGCCGGTTTGAACGAGCCGAATGCCACGATCAGACTGATCCTTGGATTCGATCCAGTCTCCGTCGGTGAATACTTCTGCAAGACTTGCCAATGCCTGGACTGACCACCCCGGCTTCACAGCAGCCCTCGGATCGTTTCGAGAATCTTCGCCGTCTCCCGATCACGCGCCAGCATGTCGTCGATGATCTCCTGCGGCGCGCGCATTGCCGCTACTTCTGGAGCATTGGGATTCTTCACCGACAGGTCAAACGTCGTTGCATCTATGGTGCTTGCATCGACGATCCAGCTTTTCGACCCGTCGGCGCGCTGCGCCTGTAGCGACACGAACTCCGTCAGATCGTCGTCGTTCAGCGGGCTGGTCTTGCCGAGGCTTCGGCCGGGGTCGAGCTGGTAATACCAGATGTCGCGTGTCTTCGATCCTTTCTCGAAGAACAGGACGACCGTCTTCACGCCCGCGCCCTGGAATGTGCCGCCAGGGCAGTCCAGCACTGTGTGCAGGTTGCAGGTCGCCAGAAGCTCCTTGCGCAGGGAGACACTGGCGTTGTCGGTGTTGCTGAGGAAGGTGTTCTTGATGACGATGGCGGCGCGACCACCCGCCTTCAGCTTGCGCATGAAGTGCTGCAGGAAGAGATAGGCAGTCTCGCCCGACTTAATGGGAAAGTTCTGCTGGACCTCGGGCCGCTCCCCGCCGCCGAAGGGCGGGTTGGCCAGAACGATGTGGTGACGGTCCTTCTCCTGGATATCCAGCACGTTCTCGTTCAGCGTGTTGGTGTGAACGATGTTGGGCGTCTCGATGCCGTGCAGCACCATGTTCATGATGCCGATGACATAGGCGAGCGACTTCTTCTCCTGCGCATAGAAGGTGCGCTTCTGCAGCGTCTCGTAATCGCTGGCGCTGATGCCGGGCTTGTTGAGATAGGCGAAGGCCTCGCAGAGGAAGCCGGCCGAGCCGCAGGCGCCGTCGTAGATCGTCTCGCCGATCTTGGGCGCGACCACCTTGATCATGGCGCGGATGAGCGGGCGCGGCGTGTAATACTCGCCGCCATTGCGCCCGGCATTGCCCATCCGCTTGATGCGGCTTTCGTAGAGATCGGACAGCTCGTGCTTTTCGGCCTGCGTGTTGAAGCGCAGCCCGTCGATGATCTCCAGCACGTCCCGCAGAACATAGCCCGAGCGGAAGCGGTTGATGATCTCGTTGAAAATCTCGCCGATCTTGTACTCGATTGTATCCGGCGAGGTGGCGGTCTGACGGAAGCCGGCGAGATGGGGAAACAGCTTGTCGTTGACGAACTTGATCAGATCCTCGCCGGTCAGCGCCTTGTTGTGATCGAACTTGCCTTCCGCATCCTTCGGCGCAGCCCATGCCTGCCAGCGATACGCCGCCTCCAGCAGCGGGCGGTGCTTCTTGCCCTCCAGCTCGGCGCGGTCAGCGCGGCTCGCTTCTAGGTCGTCGAGATACTTCAGGAACAGAATCCAGGACGTCTGCTCGGCATAATCCAGCTCGGACGAAACGCCCTGCTCCGTGCGCAGCGCCCGGTCGATATTGTTGAATGCGTTCTCGAACACGCCCTACCCCGAAAATTGACCAGAAGAGCGGGCATAAAGGGGGAAGCCGCGCCCGCAGACAAGGCGGGTCACCCCTTGCTGACTTTCCGGCTCAGATAGTCCACAACTCGCTGGATGGTCTCGCTGTCCGGCTCCCCCTCAGGCGGCCCATCAGCGGGCCTTGCCCGCAACCCGTCCATGATCTCTGTCTGACGGCGTTCCTCCACCTGCCCATAGCTGTTTTGTGTCGTGCGCACGTGTTCGTGGCCGAGATTCTGGCTCCACGCCTTCTCTTCCTCCTGCGTCCGGCAAGTCTTCTGACCCAGCCGGGCCAGCGTGTGGCGAAAACTGTGCGGCCTGTAATAGCGCAAACTTGCCGCCTCGAACGCCTCTCGAAAGATTCGCCGGATCGCGCCTGCATCCCCCCAGTGCCGGCGCTCAAGGTCAACCGGTGCAAAGCCGCCATCCGGACCCAGCCCCATTAGCGTTGAAGGGAATAGCGGATCATCGTCGCCGCGACCCATCTCCCCGCGCTGATACCCGATCCATTCCACGACGATGGCCTCGATATCCTCACCGACCGGGAAAAAAGACGAAACGAACGACTTGCGAAATTTCGTGCGAACCATGCGCCCGTCCTGAAACACGGTGCGCGCCGCCAGGTCCACGTGTCCGATATTCAGCGAGGCGATAGCGTTATCCCGGGCGCCCGACAGCAGGGCAAATGCAACCACTGCACGGTTGCGTTTCTCGACAGCTGTCTGGTGGGGCATGTTGTCCAGCACGCGCCGGATTTGTCCGATCTCCGGAACCGGCTGCGCTCGCCGCGCCTTCGCAATCCGCGAATCATTGAGGGTCGGGTTGAAATACTCGCAGTCGGTATAGCCAATCGCCTTCTTGTAGCCAGCCTGATCCGCAAGCCAGAGGAAGAACGTCTTCACAGCCAGCAAGCGCGCATGGATCGTCGCCGTCGCCAGAGGCTTGCCAGTTTTCTCGTTAGTGGCTTCATCCAGCACGCGTCTGAACCGCTTCGCCTGCGCCACATGGAAGGCGGCGAAATCCTTCCCGCCGTTCGCAGCCTCGAACAGGTCTATGGCGGCAGCGGCGGCGTTCACGCTGTCGGGCGCCATGCCCTTTGCCTCCTCCAGCCACGACAGGTAACGATGCTTGATGCGGACGTTTTTCGGGTGGTGTTTCGCCATCAGTTTCAGACCTTCTGGAAGTGAACATCCGAGCGGGGCTATCCGGTATCCTTTAGGCGTCGCTGTGCCTGCTCGCAGGACCGCGCCACGGCCGCAAGGAATTGGCCGATCCGCTTCAACGAGACCCGCCTGTGAACAGTCGCCGCGCAGACCGCGCACAGAGCCCTGACGTTGAGCGTGTATGCCGTCTGGCTGGCAATCTCGGCCTCGCCGAAGGCCGCCCGCCTCGGCTCTCGGCACGAGAGGCAATAGAACTCGTCAAGCTGGCAACGCTGCTTTGGCCGGCTGCGCCCTTGCAAAAACGCCACCGCATCCTCTCCCGTGATCAGCGCGGGTTTCATGTCCGTGATCGCTGGAAGCCCGCGCTTCAACCATCGCCGCACAGTCGCCTTGCAGACGCCGATTGTGCGCGCCAGCTCGTCCACCGTGTAGCTACGATGAATGCGGATCGCCCGACGGTGCGGGCGGCGGCGGCGCATCTCAGGCGCTGCCGGTTTCGATCAACCGCCGGATATCCTCGACGCGCCAGACCGTGACGCGCTTGCCGAGCTTCACGGACCGGGGAAAGCGCCCATCTTTTACACCCTGCCACCAGGTCGATTTGGATACGGGGATTGGCCCACCCGGCGCGAGGATCGCACGCAGGCGCAGAAAGCCGGTTGGGGGAAGGCCTTGGAAGTTCGACATGGACTCTCTCCGTTCAATCGATGACGAAGAAGTCCGGCGGCAAGGGCTCTGAGAATAGGTAGGCGGGTTCCGGAATCTTGGGGTCGGATTGAATGGCCTCCCGCTCCAGATATTCGGCTATCCGGTGCAGGAACGTTCAAATCGAGTCATCGGCCCCTTAATCTAGAAGGGAATTTCGTCGTCGCTTCCTGGGTCAGGTTGTTTGTTCTGGCGCGGCGCGCCACCGGTCCGCGCCCAGTTGGCGATTTTCGCAATCTCGTCGATCACGCTTTCAGACAGCTTGCCGTCGTCATCAACAAGACCGAAACGTGCGGCGTTCAGCCTGAGCCAGATCACCAGCTTCTGTTTCGCAGTCCCGGGCTTACCATCATCCCCCGCATACTGCTCCCATGCCTCGACTGCGGCAGCCAGCTTGGACGCATATCGCGGGTGCGAGGCGTCCAGGTAACCTGGCTTCGCATCACCTTCCTGCTTCGAAAAGAAGCCATCACGAAAACCGCGTTCATCAAGCCATCCCCGCAAGCTCTCCACCTCCACCCAAGAAGCGGAGTGATCGACCTCCTCGGTCTGCCCCGCGCTGCCCCGGACATCTTCTTCCCACTTGTGACGGATCGCGCCGACGACCTGATTTTTCAGAAGCGCGCTCAATATCGCGCGACGTGCGGCGAGGTAGCCGGCGGGCTTCTGCTCATCCACCCAGTGTTCGACGTATTCAGATGTGCCCTGCGGCTCGATATCAATCAGCAGCAATGCGGCCTCGACAACGGATAGTCGGTCGGCAAGCAGCCAAAGTGCGGAGATGTCAGAATTTGTCGTGCCCATACGCGAATAGCATGCGATTCGCTGGCTCAATTGAAGCTAGATTTGGACTTTCACGGGCCTAATCGGACGAGGACCACCTCGATCTAGCGGGGCTTACGATCAACGCTCGGCGCAGGTGGCTTACCATGCGCAATCGCCTGTATCTCCGTGGCCCACCAGTCCGCCATGCGTACCCGTTCATCCCAATAGGCCGCGCGGTGGTAGGCGCGGCGGACCTGATCGGCGCCGACATGCGCGAGTTCCGCCTCGATGGCGTCCCGATTCCACAACCCCGATTCATTCAGCAGACTGGACGCGCTGGCGCGAAAGCCGTGCGAGGTGTGTTCCGACTTCAGGTAACCCAGCCGCCGCAAGGCGCCGTTCAGCGTGTTCTCGCTGATCGGCTTTCCAGGCGAAAGCTGCGACGGAAAGACGAACGGGTAGTTTCCGGTGTGCGCGTGCAGGTCGCGCAGGATCGCGACGGCCGCCGCAGGCAGAGGCTTCACGTGCTCGCGCCGCATCTTCGTGCGCGCGGCGGGAATCGTCCAGGTGGCTTTGTCGAGGTCGAACTCTGGCCACCGCGCCAAGCGCAACTCACCCGGCCGGGAATAGAGCAACGCCAGCAGTTTCAGCGCGGCCATTGTCTCAAGGGCGCCTTCATAACCCCAGACGGAGCCAAGCAGAGTCTCGAACCGCTTCCGATCCGTGATCGCAGCTCGGTGCGTGACGCGGGGCGTCACCAGCGCACCACGCAGGCCGAACGTCGGGTCGGTGTCGGCCCGCGCGGTGGCGATGGCGTACCGGAAAACCTGCCCGATCACGGCCCGCAGGCGACGCGCGGATTCATAATTCCCGTCTGATTCCACACGCTGCAGCGGCTTCAGGATTTCCGCCGCCGTGATAGTGCGAATGGGGCGTTCACCCAAGTCGTCAGCGGCGAGGCCGATCAGCCAGCGTTTCTTGCTGATCGTAGCGCCGGCCTTCCCTTCCCGCTCCTGCTTCTCCAGAAGCTCGGCCGCGATGGTGGCGAAGGTGTCCACCTCCAGCGCTCGCCGGACCTCGGCGGCGGCCTTGGCTACAGCGGCCGGGTCACGGCCGTCCTGTAGCAGCGTCTTGGCTTCCAGCCGGCGCTGGCGCACGCGTGCGAGCGAGGTCTCCGGGTAGGAACCCAGCGCCAGCAGTTTCTGCTTTCCGCCGAACCGATAGGCGAGCCGCCAAAGCCTGGAACCGCTCGGGCGAACCTCGATGAAGAGACCGCCGCCGTCGCTCTCCCGGAAAACCGCCGCTCCGGGCTTTAACTGGCGCAATTTCAGGTCTGTAAGCGGCATTTGTTGGTACCGGCCCTGTCGAACAGGGCATTTCAGGTCGCCCGTACCAGCAAACGTACCAACATTTTGGCAGGATACCAACAAAACCCCACGGACAGCACCGGATGCAGCCGGACAGTACTGATCTGTTTTTGCGGTATTTTCTCCAAATTTCGGACGTTAAAAAACCCCGTCGAAGCGGGGTTTGGTGCCCAGAAGAGGACTCGAACCTCCACGGTGTTACCCGCTAGTACCTGAAACTAGTGCGTCTACCAATTCCGCCATCTGGGCAGA
>CANJWR010000165.1 GCA_947478455.1 Beijerinckiaceae bacterium
ATAAACCAAGGCGCGGAAAGCCCGAGCGCCGCCTGAAAAAGATCCGTGTCACGCATGCATCAGAAAATACGCGGAGCCAGCGGAAACCAAAATATTCAACTTGTGGTTGAAACCTCTACCCACACGATTCAGCGAAGAGCCGGGTTTCTGATTCAATTTTGCATTGAGGCAGAGCATTGACGCAGATCCTTCCTCCTATATTTCGATTTTGAATATTCTTTTCCCATCAGGTGGATTTTCCGGGTCAGTCATTATGGCCAAGCTTGCAGGATGTTGTTTTTACTCATAATTTTATTCAAGTTCACAAGGCGGCAAGAACGGGCCGATCCAATATCTTCACCCGGGGTGCGTTGATGTCCTGGATTTCATTTGAGATGGCGCAGGAGTTGACGGAGGCCGGATTTCCACAGGAAGCCTCGATGGCGTCCTATTTCTTCGAGACCGACGGGAGCTTGGTCGTTCGCTATCCGGAATTGCCGTTTCCGCGCATTGGGGCCTATCGGATGCCGAATCTCTCGGCGTTATTCGAGGCCTGCGGCGATGCTCTCGTTTCGCTCGTGCGGCGCGAAGAAGGCTGGTTGGCCAATGATGTGCCCGGCGCGACGCCGGAGGAAGCAGTGGCGAAGCTCTGGATCAAGCTAAACGGAAGCAACCTGTAGCGACGTCCTGAACATTCTGCCGCACGCGCAAAACTTGGCGGCGCTTGAAATTCTCAGTGGCCCGGTTCATCGATGGCGGACCTGAACAGCCACGAAGAAGAATCAAAATGCGCCAGATGAAACTCGGGCTATTTTTCGCTCCCGGCGGGCATCATCTGGCTGCATGGCGTCACCCCGACGCCTACCCGGATGGTTTCAACGTCAGCACCTATGTTTCCATGGCGCAAATGGCGGAGCGCGGATGCTTCGACATGCTGTTCGTGGCGGACGTCTATTCGATCACCCCGAAAGGCAAGCGCGCCGATACGTTCCGGTTTGAGCCGCTGACACTGCTGTCTGCGTTGTCGATGATGACGCGCAACATCGGGCTGGTGGCGACGGCCACGACTTCGTTCAACGAGCCCTACAATGTGGCGCGCAAGTTTTCGTCGCTCGATCACATCAGCAACGGGCGCGCGGGCTGGAATATCGTCACGTCTTCCTCTGCCACTGAGGCGTTGAACTTCGGGCTCGACGAACATCTCCCGCATGCGGAACGCTATCGGCGCGCCCATGAATTCGTGCAGGTCGTGCGCGGGCTGTGGGACAGTTTCGACGACGATGGCGTCGTCATCGACAAGCAGAACGGCGTGTTCTTCGATCCCTCGAAGCTTCATATGCTCAATCATGCGGGCGAGTTCTTCAAGGTGCGCGGGCCATTGACTCTGCCGCGTTCGCCGCAGGGACAGCCGGTGCTGGTGCAGGCGGGGTCTTCGGAGGTTGGAAAAAACCTCGCGGCGGAAGTGGCCGAAGTGGTCTTTACGATTCAGCGTGATCTGAACGAATCGCAGGCCTTTTGCGCCGATGTGAAAGCGCGCGCGGCGAAATTCGGGCGTGATCCGCAGCATGTGCTGATCATGCCGGGCGTGATGCCGATCGTAGGACGCACGCGGCAGGAAGCGCAGGACAAGTACGAACTTCTGCAAAGCCTCATTCATCCGGAGGCGGGGCTGATGGGCCTCTCGCGCACGCTGGGAACGGACCTGACGGGCGTGGACGTCAACGGGCCGCTGCCGGACATTGACGCCGCGAAACTCACCCAGAGCCGCGCCGTGGGCATTCTGGAAGCTGCGCGGCGGGACAATCTGACCGTCCGGCAGGTTTACGAGAAGCTGCTGGTTTCCAAGGGGCACAGGCAGATTTTCGGAACCGCCGTCGATATTGCCGACACGCTGCAGGAATGGTTCGAGGCAGGCGGGGCTGACGGCTACAACATCATGCCGGCCTCTACGCCAGGGGGGCTGGCGGATTTCGTCGATCTTGTGGTGCCGGAACTGCAACGTCGCGGCGTATTCCGCTACGCCTATAAGGGTGGGATGCTGCGCGACCATCTGGGTCTGCCGAGGCCGCCCAATCGCTACGTGTGACGTTTAGCGATTGAGGCAAGTTGGCTAGACGCCGCCCCAGACTTCCGTCGCGACCTCTACAGCAAGTTCCAGCTTCCGCTTCTCGATGTCCTCGGTGATCCTGTTACCCTGCGCGGTGCTGGCGAAGCCGCATTGCGGACTGATGCAGATCTGGTCGAGTGGCATGTGGCGGGCGGCCTCGTCAATGCGGCGCTTGAGATCGTCCTTCGATTCCAGCGCCGGCTCTTTCGAACTGATGAGACCCAGAACAACTCGCTTGCCCTTTGGGACAAAGCGCAAGGGGCTGAAATCACCGGCGCGCTCGGTGTCATACTCGAGGAAAAAACCGTTCACATCGGTGATGTTGAACAGCGCATCCGCTACAGGCTCGTAACCGCCTTCGGCCATCCACATGCTGGCGTGATTGCCGCGACAGGTGTGGATGGTGACATCGAGCGTCTTCGGGCGGTCGCCCACAATGCGGTTGATAATCTGCGCATAAAGTTCCGGGAGCTTGCGCGGGTTCTCGCCGTCCTGAGCGATCTGGTTGCAAATATTCTCGTCGCACAGATTGGCGAAAGAGACATCGTCGAGCTGCAGATAGGTGCAGCCGGCGTCGACAAGGCCAGCGACTTCTTGTCGGTAGGCGGCGGTAATGTCGTCCCAGAATCCGGCCATGTCCGGATAGGCTTTCTGGTTCACCACTTTCCGGCCGCCGCGCATGTGCATGTAGGTGGGGGAGGGGATGCAGAGTTTTGCCGTCTGTTTCGCGACGGATTTCAGCGCCGCGAAATCATCGACCATGATGGGCTTGCCGCGCACCACCTTGTCGCTCACCACCATCATGGAAGATGTGGTGGCGGTCTCGCCGTTCTTGCCCTTGAAGGTGACGGTGTAGTCGCTTTTCGTGGCCTCGATTCCCTCAAAGCCCGTGAGGAAATCCACCAGCCAATGGGCGCGACGGAACTCGCCGTCCGTGACGGCCTTCAGGCCGGCGGATTCCTGCATCTTCACGACTTCGGCGATGGCGCGATCTTCAATCACGCGCAGAGCGGCGGCGTCGATCGCCCCCAGTGCATGCTTCTGGCGCGCCTCGATCAGATAGTTCGGACGCAGCAGGCTGCCGACCTGATCGGCGCGACAGGGGGCGACGGACATGGCGACTCTCCAATTTTTGAATGCAGTGATCCGTCTGCTGAAATTTTAATTTCGGCGGCGGGTCTTCAATCATTTTTGGGAAAGGGGCGGCGTAACGGTCTTTCCGTTACGCCGCGATCAGGCAGTAAAGACTACTTCGGGTCTTTCTGGTTTTCGTAGGTCTTGAACTCGACGTTGTAGAGTTCGCCGTCCTTCTTCTCGACCTTGCGGACGTAGACATTCTGGACGATGTCGCGTGTCTCCGGATCAATCGAGATCGGACCGCGCGGGCTGACCCACGAGAGGCCCTTGAAGGCTTCAATCAGCTTCGTGCCTTCCGTATTGCCGCCGTTCTTGGCGATGGCGGCGTAGATGGCGTGAATGCCGTCATAGCCGCCGACGCCGATGACATTCGGACGGCGGTTGTTGTTGGCCTTCTTGAATTCCTCGACGAATTTCTTGTTCTCGGGGGATTCATGCGCAGCCGAATAATTGTAGCTGGTCACCATGCCGAGCACGCCGTCGCCCATGCTGTTGAGCTGGTCGTCGTCGGTCACGTCGCCGGGTCCGATCACCTTGATGCCGGACTGCGGGATGCCGCGATCCACGACCTGCTTCATCAAAGCGCCGGCGGTTGGGGCGGGCACAAAGAGGAATAGGGCGTCTGGCTTGGCGTCCTTGGCGCGCTGCAGGAACGGGGCGAAGTCCGGGTCAGCGAGCGGAGCCTTAAGCTCTTGCGACACCTTGCCGCCCGAGGCTTCCAGACGCTTCTTGAAGGCCGCCGCAGCATCGAGGCCGGGACCGTAGTCCGAGACCAGAGAGATGGCGTTCTTCACGCCGTTCTCGATGGCCCATTGGGCGACCGGCGCAGTGTTCTGCGGCAGGGTGAAGCTGACGCGGACGAAATAGGGCGAGGTGCCGACGATCATCGACGTGCCGGCGACCATGATGACGGCCGGAACTTTCGCCTGGGTAATGACCGGGCCGACGGCCAGCGCCAGCGGGGTGAGGCCGAAGCCGGTGATTGCGGCAACCTTGTCGTTGACGATCAGTTCCTGAGCGAGACGGCGGGTCTGGTCGGCGACGCCGGCGTCGTCCTTGAAGATCAGCTCGATTGTCTTGTTGCCGACCTTGTTACCGTTGAGCGCCTGATAGAGTTTGGCTCCCGCCATGATCTGCTGGCCGGACGCCGCCTGCGGGCCGGTGAGCGGCGCGATGACGCCGATCTTGATGACGTCCTGCGCCTGAGCGACGCCGGCGCACATGACGGCGGCGGCAATCAAGCCTGATTTTATGATTTTCATTCCCTGTTCCCTCTCTGTGACGCCTCTGATCAGCGTTTTGCTAGAGCCCTTCGTGTGGCGGCGCGGCAGCTAGAGCCGCCGCGCCATCTTCGATTACTTCACGTCTTTCTGGTTTTCGTAGGTCTTGAACTCGACGTTGTAGAGTTCGCCGTTCTTGCGCTCGACCTTGCGGACGTAAATGTTCTGCACGATGTCGCGGGTTTCGGGATCGATGGAGACCGGGCCGCGCGGGCTGGTCCACGACAAGCCCTTGAAGGCTTCGAGCAGCTTGGCGCCGTCGGTGTTGCCGCCGTTCTTTTCGATGGCTGCATAGATGGCGTGCATGCCATCGTAGCCGCCGATGGCGTGCGCATTGGGGCGACGGTTGTTGTTGGCCTTCTTGAACTCCTCGAAGAACTTCTTGTTCTCAGGGGAAGCATGGTCGACCGAGTAATTGTACGAGGTGATCATGCCGAGCACCGCGTCGCCCATGTTGTTGATCTGGTCGTCGTCGAGCACGTCGCCGGTTCCGATGACCTTGATGCCGTCGGCGATGAGGCCGCGATCAACGACCTGCTTCATCAACGCGCCGGCCTGCGGGGCGGGCACGAACATGAAGAGCGCATCAGGCTTCAGGTCTTTCGCGCGCTGCAGGAAGGGCGAGAAGTCCGGGTCCGCGAGCGGGGCCTTGAGCTCGGCGAGCATCTGCCCGCCGCCGGCTTCCAGCCGCTTCTTGTAGGCGGCGGCGGCGTCGAGGCCGGGACCGTAGTCGGAGACCAGCGAGATCGCCTTCTTGACGCCGTTCTCCAGTGACCACTGGGCGGAAGGGGCCGTGAGTTGCGACATCGTAAAGCTGGCGCGCACGAAATAGGGCGAGGTGCCGACGATCATGCCGGTCGCGGCAACCATGATCACGGCGGGGACCTTGGCCTGCGTGATGACGGGACCGACGGCCAGCGCCAAGGGGGTCAGGCCGAAGCCGGCCAGAACAGCGACCTTGTCGTTGACGATCAGTTCCTGCGACAGGCGGCGGGTCTGGTCGGGAACCGCACCGTCGTCCTTCAGGATGACCTCGATCGTCTTGTTGCCGACCTTTGTGCCGTTGAGCTGCTGGTAAAGCTTCACGCCAGCCAGAATCTGCTGGCCGGCTGCGGCCTGCGGTCCGGTCATGGGGGCGACGAGGCCGATCTTGATGACGTCCTGAGCCTGCGCGGCGCCGGCGAGAACGATGGAGGCCGCGATCAGGCCTGATTTGATAAGCTTCATTTCCTGCTTTCCTCTCCGAAACGCCCTGTCTGCGGCGTCTTTCTGGAACTTCTACGTCCGGCGTCGTCGTCCGGTTTCGCCGGATTCGTCCGCCACAGATTCATGCTGTGCTTCTGGGCGTAAACATGTTCGCGGAAAAGATTTTCCGCGCGCGCGCCTTCGCCAGCCGCAATTGCCTCGACAATCGCATGATGCTGCCTGTGAGCATACCACAGCAAGTCATACATTCGGGCGAGGTTGAATTGATCGAACGCAATCGTGGCCGGCGCCGCGAAGGGCAGGCGGTTGATCCGCTCCAGCGTATCGACCATGAAATTCTGCCCCGCCCCCTCGGCGATCTGCCGGTGAAAGGTGGCGTTGACGGCGCTGTAGGAATCCTCGTCCGCCTCGACCAGATGGCGTTTGGCGAAGATCTCGTCGCCGTCCGCCAGCGTTTCCCGTAGCTCCCGGAGCAGAGCCCGCGAAGCGCCGCGCTCGGCGATGGTGCGGGCCGCCACGCCTTCAAGCACTGCGCGGAGTTCTATGGCCTCGATGATCTCGGTCTGGGTGAAGGACCGAACCGCGAATCCTCGCGCACCGGCGTTCACCAGCAGGCCCTCGTCGGCCAGCACCGGGAGGGCCTGACGGACCGGCGTGCGGGACAATCCCAGCCGCAACGCAATCGCCGCCTCGGGCACGCGTTCGCCCGGCTGCAATTCTCCGCGAAGGATCATTTCGCGAATTCGAACAATGACGGACGCCTGCTGGCTCATCGCTCCTCCCGTAGTTTGAGAGTGAATTTGGGATCCCAAATTGTCAATAGGGATCCCGAAACCGGATGTGCAAAACGGCCGGAATCGGCTCTGCCCATATCGAAGGCTTGAAGAAAGCCTCAATCGGCCTTATTGGAGCGCCGCTTCCACCCGCGCCCGCTGGCGCGTCAGCAGGACAGGACCATGGCGAAAGAGAAGTTTTCGAGGAACAAGCCGCACTGCAACATTGGCACGATTGGTCACGTTGACCATGGCAAGACATCGTTGACGGCTGCGATTACGAAGGTTTTGGCTGAGTCCGGCGGCGCGACGTTTACCGCGTATGACCAGATCGACAAGGCTCCGGAAGAAAAGGCTCGCGGCATCACGATTTCGACGGCACACGTCGAATACGAGACCAAGAACCGCCACTATGCGCACGTCGACTGCCCCGGCCACGCCGACTATGTGAAGAACATGATCACCGGCGCGGCGCAGATGGACGGTGCGATCCTGGTGGTTTCGGCTGCCGACGGCCCGATGCCGCAGACCCGCGAGCACATTCTGCTCGCCCGTCAGGTCGGCGTTCCGGCTCTGGTTGTGTTCATGAACAAGGTCGACATGGTCGACGACGCTGAACTGCTCGATCTGGTCGAGCTGGAAGTTCGCGAGCTTCTGTCGAAGTACGACTTCCCGGGCGACGACATTCCGATCACCAAGGGTTCGGCTCTTTGCGCGCTTGAAAACAAGCAGCCGGAAATCGGCCACGACGCGATCCTGCGTTTGATGGAAACCGTTGACGCCTACATTCCGCAGCCGGAGCGTCCGAAGGACCAGCCGTTCCTGATGCCGGTGGAAGACGTGTTCTCGATTTCTGGCCGCGGCACTGTTGTGACGGGCCGTATCGAGCGCGGCATCATCAAGGTCGGCGAGGAAGTCGAGATTGTCGGCATCAAGGCGACCGTGAAGTCGACCGTGACGGGCGTCGAAATGTTCCGCAAGCTGCTCGATCAGGGCGAAGCCGGCGACAACGTTGGCTGCCTGCTGCGCGGCACGAAGCGCGAGGACGTGGAACGCGGTCAGATTCTCTGCAAGCCGGGTTCTGTGAAGCCGCACACGAAGTTCAAGGCCGAGGCCTACATCCTGACGAAGGATGAAGGTGGTCGTCATACGCCGTTCTTCACGAACTATCGTCCGCAGTTCTATTTCCGGACGACGGACGTGACGGGCATCTGCGCGCTGCCGGAAGGCACCGAAATGGTGATGCCGGGCGACAATGTGTCGATGGAAGTAACGCTGATCGTCCCGATCGCGATGGAAGAGAAGCTCCGCTTCGCCATCCGTGAAGGCGGCCGCACGGTTGGAGCAGGAGTGGTCGCGTCGATCATCGAATGATCGATGCGAACAGGTCGTCTGCGGAAACCGCAGACGACTGCGGCGCTGGCGGCGTCGCATCCATCATCGAGTAAGCTTTCCGTTCACTCGTGTGATTTTTCGCCCCGCGTCGCAGGACGCGGGTTTTTTTGCTGTGGCTTCTGTTTTGTAAACACGTCAGCGAAAGCGCGCGAGCATCGAACTCCGGGCGTCAGTGTACAGGCAGAGTGTGGTCGCCACTTCAGTAATTTTTTTTTGCAAAAACCAGCTCGCCAATTCAGTACCTTCGACCTTTTATAAAGTCCGTGCTCTACAAGTTTGACCGAGCAGATCCCGACAGGCGGCCCGCGTCCATCAGTCAAAACAGGTCCACGTTTCCGTCCGCGAAGGTAAAATGGCGAATGCCGAACACACGATCCATTTCGACCGATCCGTCGCTCAGCGTGCGGGTCAGCAGAAATCCTGTCTCGCCCGTTTCCAGCATGATCGCAGCGAGGCTGTAGTCAGCGCTGCTTCCGTCGAAGATCGCGTAATCATCGCTGTCGCCAAAAAGGAAGTCGTTGCCGGAGCCGCCTTTCAGTTGATCAGCTCCGGTGCCACCGACCAACAGGTCGTCGCCGGAACCGCCAAGCAGAATATCGTTGCCGGAGCCGCCAAAAAGGCGGTCGTTGCCGTCATCGCCGTTAATAAGGTCAGCGCCCGCGCCTCCCGCCAGATAATCATTGTCCGCGCCGCCGGACATCCAGTCATCGCCGTCGCCGCCGAAAACAGTATCATTGCCTCCCGTGCCATAAATGATGTCGTTCCCCTTGCCGCCGTCAATCTGGTCGCCAAATTGCGATCCGACGATTCCATCATCGCTGCTGGACCCTATGATCTGGACGCCGGAGTCGACCCATTGGTAGTTGGCGTAGTTGCTCCAACTGGATTCTCCCGGCGCCAGATAATTTGCGGTTTGCTGATCTGGCACGAAAGGTCGGGCATCCTCGGAATAGCCGTTTAAGAAGCTGACGATCATTTTGACATCGAAAGCCGATTTGACAGTGTCGAGATTAGGTGAGCCGAGGCCCTTCGGAGAGACTTGCATATGAAAACTCCAATCGCTGGATTGCATTGGAGTCCTATTTACCGTCACCAACGCATGGCAAATGTGTTCGCGCGCACACGACTAACATTGAGAGTTTCTCGAACGCATTTTGTCTTTCAGGCCGCCGCTGCTGGATCAAACCAAACATAAGCCAGGACAGCACGTGCTTGCGCAATGAAGATTGCGGGTGGCGACGCATAAGGCGATCGTCGTCGGACTTCCGCTGTCACAAGCGACGACCCACTCGGGTGATTACACCGGAGAGGTCTTCAGTGTGAAATTATCTGGAAACGCACAAAGCCGCCATTCGCCGGGATACTTCAAGGCGGCCGGGTGTTCGCGCCTTTACCGTGAGAAGGCTTCCGGCGCGAAGGTTGACCGCAATGCGCATCCGGCTTGCGGCGTTGATACGGAAAACGCATGGGGTGCGGTGCGTCGGACGAATCTAACAATAGCCCCTGGGACTTGGTGTCCGAAGTCCCCAATGGCTTTGCACAAATCAGGCAGACTGTGTGAAAACGACCGCTGAAAATCGCC
>CANJWR010000166.1 GCA_947478455.1 Beijerinckiaceae bacterium
GCTACGCTCCGCACGCCTCGATGCGTGCGACACCACAACTCACAAGGGCTCATGCAGCCCTTTTCTCTCAACCAGACTGGTACACTTTTACGCCGCCATCTGGCACAATTTGTCGCCGCCATTGACAGGACCTGAGCCTTGATGAACTCGACCTGCTGGAGCGTGTCTTGCGCAAGACTCAGCTGACCCAAAGTCGGGCGTAGCGTTGAGGAGGTCTGGTGACGGATCCCGGCGTCATCTGATCTCACTACTTGGCTGGCGATGGGATACTGTGTCCCTCGACTGGCTTGAGCTGGCCCGGGTCGGTTGGTTCGGCTGAAACCGGCGATTTCCCACAGCGTACGCGCGGGCGCGCGACCGGTTAGCTGCGATGCCTGACCGAGACTTCCGTAAGCGCGGTCTGAGCAAGTCGCCGGACTGTAGCCACCACATCAAGTAGCTCAGCTCAGCAGAGCCGCGCTCCGTAACCGAATCCGCCCAACACAACCTGCCTTGACTCGGAATACCGTGGATCGTCCACTGGCAAGTAGCATTAGGAAGACGACGACGCTTCCCATACGCTTCCCAATTAAGTTTTCTGGGAAGCGTAGAGTCGTATTCTAATTCTAACCTATTGATTTAAATGGCGCGCCCGAAAGGATTCGAACCTCTGACCCCCAGATTCGTAGTCTGGTGCTCTATCCAGCTGAGCTACGGGCGCGCATTGCGGCGGTGGCGGTGAAGCGAACCGGCGACGGCGTTCGTTTAGCCCGTCGGGACCGGGATGGCAAGCGAGCCATGACGTTTATCTGACGGAAAGTTGGCTGCCTGCGCACAACCGCAGGAAATGCGGAGCTCTCAGGACGCCAGCCTCGCACTCGCGCTGGCCGGCATCGTCACCCGGAAGGTAGCCCCACCCGGATTGGGCTCCGGGGGAAGCAATTCAATTGTGCCGCCATGGGCGCGCACAAGATCGGCCGCAATCGCCAGCCCCAGCCCGGAACCACCCATGCGGGTCGAACCCTGAAAGGCCCGGAACAGCCGCTCGCGCGCATGATCCGGCACGCCCGGCCCGGTGTCGGACACGTCAATCACGATGGCCTCAGCGAGCGCCCGGGCGCTGATCGTCACGCGCGGCGGCAAACCCGGCTGCGGCCCGGCGCTTTCCAGCGCCTGCACGGCGTTGCGGCACAGGTTGGTCAGCACACGAAACAGATGCTCGGCGTCGGCCACGATCCGCAGCCCCTCCGGCACCCGGATTTCGATCTCGACCTTGCGCAACTCCGAGGGCGCGACATTTTCCGCCGCATCCATCGCGATGGTGCGCAGGGAGACGCGCGCAAGCTGCGGCGGGCGCTCGGCGGCTCGTCCATAAGCCAGCGTCGACTGGCAGAACGCAATGGCGCGGTCGAGCGTGCCCACGAGCTTCGGCGCAAGACGCCGCGCCACCGGGTCCGACAATTCGGCCAGACGATCCGACAGCAATTGCGCCGAGGACAGCATGTTGCGCAGATCGTGGTTGATCTTCGCCACCGCCAGCCCCAGCGCCGCCAGATGCTTCTTCTGGTTGAGTTCGCTCACCAGCGTGGTCTGCATGTCGGCCAGCGCTACTTCGGCGCGCCCGATCTCGTGGGTGCGGCCTGACGGCTTGATGATGCGCGACGCGTCCTCCGGGTCGGCCCCGAACTGCATCAGGCTCGACGTCAGCCGTCGCACCGGACGCAGCACCATCAGATGGATGGAGATCATCGCCAGCGTGGCGACGAACAGCGAGATGATGAGCGACAGTTTCAGGATGTTGATCGAATAATCGAACATCGCCATACGCAAAGGCGTCTCGTCGATGGTGATTTCGATGAAATCGCCACCCATGGGGGCGGCCCCGACAGCGTTCAGGATGCGGCCGTTGCGAGCCCCAAGAGACTCGAAGGCGCCCGAAATCGAACTCCAGGCGGACGGATCGCGCAAGTCAACCCGCTCGTCAATTTGCGGCGGCATGTCGCTCATGGCCAGCAGGCGACGCGTGTCGCGCATCTTGAGCACGATTGTGGTTGCGCCGACATTTTGCAGCAGCGTGCGCGTCAGTTCTTCCGGCACCATATCGGCAGGCGCGGCTTCCAGCACGAGCGCTGCGATATAGGCCGAGTTCAGACGATCGCGCAGCCAGTTGTTGCGAAAATTGGCGATCGACGGAACATAGACGGCAACTTCCGCCACCATCACGAACACGATGGTGAGGATAAGAATTCGCGATGCAAGGCCGAAACGCGAATCCTTCTTCGACATCGGGGCGGACCCGACGCCGGCAGGATCGTTTTGCGTTTCGATATCCCGCATCAAATCCGCCACCTCACCCGAACCTGCGCATGAAGCGCAGTATGCGGCCCAGCCAGGGCGACCGCAGTTTATCTGCATAACCCAGTATGGCGGCCCGTTTCGAAACCTCCGACAATGTCGGATAGGGCAGCACGATCCTGGCGATGTCGCCGAACTTCATACGCTTCGACAACGCAAGCTGCCACAGTCCAATCAATTCGCCTGCATGCGGCCCGACGATGCCGACGCCAAGAATGGTGCCGTCGGGGGCTGTCACCAGCTTGATGTGCCCGGCTGTCTCCTGGCTGGCATGCGCCCGGTCATTCTCCGAAAACGGCCAGCGCAGGACATTGACGGACCCGTGTTTGGCCCGGGCATCGGCTTCACTAAGCCCCGCAACGGCGATTTCAGGATCGCAATAGGTCACGCGCGGAATGAGGGTTTCATCGACTTTGGCAGAAAGCCTGAACAGGGCCGACCGCAAGACGAGACCCGCATGATAATTCGCCGCATGGGTGAACTGCGCCATGCCGGCGACATCGCCGACCGCATAGATACGTCGGTTGGATGTGCGCAGGCCCCTGTCCACGTGAACGCCCTTGCGGTCGAAGTTTACGCCCGCCGCTTCCAGTCCCAGTCCGCCGACATTGGGCGTCCGTCCGGCCGCCACCAGCAGGTCTGTCCCCTCGACAGATCCGCCACCGGCCAGCAGCACCCGAACGCCCGCCGGCAGTGGTTCAATACGCTCGATGGCGACGCCCTCGCGAAGCTCGACGCCTTCGCCCGCCAGAGCGTTCAGCGCCACAGCCGCAAGCTCCGGATCTTCGCGGCCAAGGGCGCGACCTGCCTCGATGACGACAACTTCGCTGCCCAGACGACGGAACGCCTGTGCGAGTTCAATGCCGATAGGGCCTGCGCCGATGATCACCAAACGCGCCGGGAGTCGCGTCAGATCGAAAATGCTTTCGTTCGTCAGATAGCGAACAAGCTCGATGCCGGGAATCGGCGGTGCGGACGGCGCAGAACCAGTCGCCACAACAAAGCGCCGCGCCCGGATGGAAAAATCGCCGGCCTCCAGCACGCGCGCCGAGACGAATTTTCCCGGTGCGCGGATGACCTTCACATTCATGGCTTCGAAACGGGCCTGCGAATCGTTGGGCGCAATGGACTTGATGACGTCGTGAATATGCGCGTGAACTTTCGCGCCATCGACGCGCGGCTCGACGCTGTCAATTCCGAAACGCCCTGCGTGGCGCATCGTATGCGCGACGCGCGCGGCGGCGATGAGCGCCTTTGAGGGAACGCAGCCATAGTTCAGGCAATCGCCGCCCATCTGACCTTTCTCGACGAGCACAACCGAGACGCCCATCGCGGCGGCCGCGGCCGCTACTGACAGGCCGCCGGAACCCGCGCCAATGACGCAAAGGTCGGGCTTCAGTTCCTGGCTCATGCTTTCGTCACCTCACCACGCGCGCGGCGCGCCGCCAAACGGCGCCGCCAGCGTTTCATGCCTGCGGGCAAAAGCGCCATGACCCCCATGGCCGCAAACGCCAGCAGCAGTTCGCGCGTCACCAGCTGGCCCGGATAGATGTGGACCTTACACCCGGCCGCGCCCGATGTGATGCAGGCCTGATAGGCCTGTTTCTGCGCCATGAGGACGCTGTCGAGCCCCGAACCTGCAAGCGTATAGGCGAATGTTCCGGGGATGATCCCGAAAAACGTCGTCCACAGAAAGGTGCCGAAATTGGCGCCGAGCACTGCCGGCGCGAGATTCACCAACCAGAACGGAAACAACGGCACGAGGCGCAAAAACAAAAGATAGGACGCAGCATCCTGCGCAAAGCCTTGGCGAAACCGGTTGAGCCACGGGCCGGCGCGTACGCGCAGAACTTCGCCGATGGAAGATCGCGCCGCCAGAAACAGCAAAGAGGCTCCCAGCGTCCCGGTCACAACCGTTATGCCCGTGCAGACCATCGCCCCGAACAGAAAGCCGCCCGTCATGCTCAGCAGCGCGCCACCCGGCAAGGCCAGCATGGCCAGCAGCAGATAGGCAAGCGCGTAAATGGCCAGCGCAGCGAGAAAATGGCTTTCGACGAATCCGAATAGACTGTCGCGGCTGGCGATCAATTGCTCGAACGACAGATAACGGGTGACGCCGCTCGCAAGCACAATCCCCGCAGCCACGGCGATGACGGCCAGCGGCCAGAAGCGCCACATGGAGGCTCCTTCGGCCTTTCCGGCGCCTTCGGCGATTCGAACCTGCGGAGTGTCTCCCATTTACGTTTGATAGCCCGGAAATAGCGCAAACGCACCCCTGCCCGCCTTGACAGGCGCGTGATTGCGGCGCGAACACTCAACTCCCGGTTCCATCCGCAATTCCGAAACCCTTAGGCAATCACCGCCGCAATGGCCGAAACAGCAAGCGCGCCCGATGTCGGCCATTCGGGCCTGACCCACCGCGAAACTCTCAAGATCGTCTTCGGGGTTCTGCTGCCTGTCTTCATGGGCGCGATGGTGCAGACGATTGTGGCGAGCGCCCTGCCCACCATCGGGGATGAACTGGGCGGCAAGTCGCAGCTCTCGTGGGTCGTGACGGCCTACCTGCTGACCGCCACTGCGACTGTGCCGCTGTTCGGCAAGATCAGCGACATCCATGGCCGCCGGCTGACGCTGCTCTGGGCGCTGGTGATCTTTCTCATCGGCACAATCGCCTGCGCGCTCGCGCCCAACATGCTGGCGCTCATTCTGGCCCGAGGCCTCCAGGGCGTCGGGGCGGGCGGGTTGATGTCGGTGCCAGTGACGGTTCTGGGGGATATCGCGCCGCCGCGCCAGCGGGCGAAATATTACACCTATTTCGCCGCCGTCTACATTTCGGCCGGCGCGCTGGGTCCGGCGCTCGGCGGCTTTTTCGCCCAGCACATCCACTGGTCGATGATCTTCTGGTTCAACCTGCCCCTCGGCCTGATCGCCCTATGGGTCACAGACCGGTTGCTGAAAAAACTGCCGCGTAACGAGCGTCCTCACGAACTCGATATTCCGGGCGCAGTCCTGGTGGTGCTGGCGAGTTCCAGCTTCATGTTCATCCTCAGCGCCGGAGGGTCGGAATTCGCCTGGCTATCGCCTCAGATTCTCGGACTTGCGGGTATTTCGGCGGCGCTTTGGGTCGCCTTCGTTGTTCGACTCCTGCGGTTCCGCGAGCCGCTCATTCCTCTCGGCATCATCGCCAACCCGGTCGTGCGCGCCTCCTGCATGGCGCATTCCTTCGGCTGGGGCGCCATCGTGGGACTGAACATCTATCTCCCGCTCTACCTGCAGGCTGTGCTGGGCATGACGCCCACCAATTCCGGGCTGGCCCTGATGGTCTTCATGGTGATGGTCAACGCCGGCGCACTGGTGGGCGCACAGCTCACCTCCCGCATGACGCACTACAAGCTGCCAGCCATTCTGGCCCAGATTGTCTGCATTCTGGCCACGATCTGGCTGGCGCTGCGCTCGGCCGACATGGGGACATGGGAATTCCAGATCGTCATGGCGCTGATCGGCTTCGGTTTTGGCCCGACCGCGCCGCTCACCACCGTATCGATCCAGAACGCTGTTCCGAAGCATCAGCTTGGCATTGCGGTGGGCGCGCAATCGTTCGTCCGTGGGCTGATCAACGCCATCCTGATCGCCGGCTTCGGGGTTGTGGCCCTGCATGGGCTTGATGGAATCGATCTCGCCGGCCAAAGCGCCCGCAGCGCCGGGGCCGCCCTGCTGGCCGACCGGGCGAATGTAGCTGACGCCTTCCGGCTGGTGTTTTTCATGGCGGCGGGCTGTCAGATCATCGCACTCGGGGCTTTGCTGGCTCTGGAAGAACGGCCGTTGTCGAGCGGGCACGACCGCCATTGACCGTCGCAAAGAGTCTGAATTGGTACTCTCCAATTGACTTCCCGCGCGCCTTGCCCGTATAAGGCCGCACTCGATTTCGGCCTCGCCGACGTCGCTCTTTTGCTTGGTTTTTCCGGCTTCCGGACCGCATCAGGGCTTGTCGGCGATCAACCTCGAACCCAGACTGGACGTCGCTTTGGCCTTGCAGGCGCGCGAAGTGTCCCAAGGAACCGGAGCAGACCCGTGAAGCGCACTTATCAACCGAGCAAAATCGTCCGCAAGCGCCGCCACGGCTTCCGCTCGCGCATGGCCACTACCGGCGGCCGCAAGGTCATCGCGGCCCGTCGCGCCCGCGGTCGCAAGCGCCTGTCGGCCTGATCGCGTTCCGGGGCTCGCAGAGGGAGCTTCTCCCATGACCGGCCCCGTGGGGACCAATCTCCCCGCCGATCCAGATTGTCCCAACGCGACATTTCGCGCCGCTGACGATGTTGGCGGCGCTTTGTTTCGTTCGCCGCCGCAACGTCTGAAGTCGAGGCCGGAATTTCTGGCCGTCGCCAAGGGCAAACGGTTTCACGTCGGCCCGCTGAGCCTTCAGGGGCTTGGACGCGTGGAACCAAACGCAGCGACCGGCCCCCGTTTCGGCCTTACGGTGACCCGCCAGACCGGCAATTCGGTTCAGCGCAACCGCATCCGCCGCCGTCTTCGCGAAATTCTTCGCCTCCGGGAAACCGGCGCGAGGCCAGACCATGATTACGTGATTGTTGCGCGTCCAAGCGCCCTGTCGCAGCCATTCGACCAGCTTGCGCAGGAACTGACCAACGCGATCGCCGGATTGCACAGCCACAGGGGCCGCCCATCCGGCCCGCGCGGGCGGCGAACTCCGGACTCGCAGAAGACGTCGAAAGACAAGAAAGATCAGGCTGCCAAATCATGAATGATGATACACGCAATCTCATCCTGGCCATCGGGATGTCGCTTCTCGTCATCATTGGCTGGAACTATTTCTTCGGAAAGCCGACGGTGGATTCGGTCCGCCAGACGCAGGCCCGCATTGAATCGACCCCCGCCCCGCCTTCCGCCATACCGGCCGGCAATCCGCCAATTCCCGGCGCTCCGCAAGCAGGCGGACTCGAGCCTGCGATGCCGGGCGCAGCCGCCAACCCGCAGGCCTCGCGCGAGAGCGTGCTGGCCTCCAGCCCACGCGTGACGATTGACACCGCCAACCTGAAGGGTTCGATCAACCTGCGGAGCGGGCGCATCGACGACGTGTCGCTGAAGGCCTATCGCGAAACGACCGACCCAAAGAGCCAGAACATCGTCCTGCTCGCGCCCATCGGGTCGGAGCACCCCTACGTTGTCGGCACGGGCTTCATTCCGCAGGCGGGCTCGAGCGTGACCGTACCGCTCCCCGATACCCTCTGGATCGCTGATTCCAGCACGCTGACCGCCGAAAAGCCGGTCACCCTGTCTTTCGACAATGGCAAGGGACAGATCTTCCGCCGCGCTATCACGGTCGACAACGATTTCATGTTCACCTTCGCCGACACCGTCGAGAACAAGGGTGCGGAGCCTGTCACGCTTGTGCCCTATGCGCGCGCGGTGCGCGTCGGCAAGCCCAAGACGGACGGCTACGCCGTCCTGCACGAAGGTTTCGTCGGAGTCGTCGGCGACTCGCGCGTACAGGAATACACCTACGACGCCATCGAGAAGGAAACTCGCGCCACCAAGACGCTGGCCGGCACAAGCGGCTGGATCGGCTTCACCGACAAATACTGGGCTGTGGCGATCATTCCCGAGCAGGACAAGGCGTACGACGCAAGCTTTTCCTCCAGCGGCGATGCACTGAAGACCTATCAGACAGCCCTCATCGAACAGCCGCAGACGATTGCTCCCGGCGCGACAGCAGGTTTCACCACTCGCATCTTCGCGGGCGCAAAAGTTACCAAGACAGTGGACGACTATCAGGCGAAGTTCGGCATCAAGAATTTCGATCTCATCATCGACTGGGGCTGGTTCTATTTCATCACCAAGCCGCTCTTCTGGATCATCGACTTTATCTATCGCTACGTAGGCAATTTCGGCGTCGCGATCCTCATCGTGACGGTGCTGGTCAAGGGCGTCTTCTTCCCCCTCGCCAACAAGAGCTACATGTCGATGGCCAAAATGAAGGCCGTTCAGCCGCAGATGACGGCGATTCGAGAACGCTATCCCGACGACAAGGCCAAGCAGCAACAGGAATTGATGGAGCTCTACAAGAAGGAGAAAATCAATCCGATTGCCGGCTGTTTGCCGGTGGTGGTGCAGATTCCCGTCTTCTTCGCGCTCTACAAGGTGATCTTCATTACGATCGAGATGCGGCAAGCGCCCTTCTTCGGCTGGATCAAGGATCTGGCCGCCCCCGATCCGACCAACCTGTTCACGCTGTTTGGCCTGATCCCGGTCGACCCCACACAAGTGCCGCTGCTTGGACCCTTCCTGCATCTGGGCATCTGGCCGATCATCATGGGCGTGTCGATGTTCATCCAGATGAAGATGAATCCCGAACCCACCGATCCGATCCAGAAGCAGATGTTCGCCTGGATGCCGGTGATCTTCACCTTCATGCTGGGCGCATTCCCGGCGGGTCTGGTGATCTACTGGACGTGGAACAACCTGCTCTCGGTCACCCAGCAGGGCTTCATCATGAAGAAGGCCGGCGTCAAGATCGAGTTGTGGGACAATCTCCGCAATATGCTGGCCGGAAAGAAGACCACTTGAACGACGCGGCCGACGTCGAGACCGCAAGGCTTCTGGAAATCGGCCGCAAGCTCTTCGCGGGCCCTTGCGAATTCATCTGGGCCTCGGCGGACCCCGAAGGTCTGCCCCCCATGCGGCCGCCGGAAATCGCTTTCGCCGGCCGCTCCAACGTCGGCAAGTCGTCGCTTCTCAATGCGCTGACCAACCGCAACAATCTCGCCCGCGTGTCGCAGACGCCGGGCCGCACCCAGCAATTGAATTTCTTTGCGCTGGGCGCGCCGCCGCCCGACGAACTGCTGCGTCTCGTCGACATGCCCGGCTACGGCTATGCGGCGGTCGGTCGCCAGAAGGTCGATACCTGGACGAAGCTGATCCATGCCTATCTGCGCGGCCGCGCCACGCTGGCGCGCGTCTATGTGCTGATCGACGGTCGCCATGGCCTGAAAGACAGCGACAGCGGCATGTTCGACATGCTCGACCGTTCCGCCATGTCCTACCAGATCGTGCTGACCAAGC
>CANJWR010000167.1 GCA_947478455.1 Beijerinckiaceae bacterium
AGCGCGCGCCTGTCATTGCGCCGAGCCCGGCCGTGGTACCGTGGGCGGGCGAGACATGACGGCGTGAGGTGGTGTCGGCTTGCTTTTCGGCTGCAACGGCCATGCGTTCCCTCCAGATATTGTATTTTGCGCTGCTCCGGGTGGGATGCGCTAAATATAATATCTTTAGACGGAGTGAGAATGGCGTTGATCTGAATCAAGGGAGGAGTAAAGGCGCAAACGCCTCAACTCATCGTCGGAATCACGAAGCTGGCGCCGTCCTTCACACCGGATGGCCAGCGCGATGTGACGGTCTTGGTCTTCGTGTAGAAACGGATCGAATCCGGACCATGCTGATTGAGGTCGCCGAAGGAAGACCGCTTCCAGCCGCCGAATGTGTAATAGGCGATCGGCACCGGGATCGGCACGTTGACACCCACCATGCCGACCTGCACGCGCGACGCGAAATCGCGCGCCGCATCGCCGTCGCGAGTGAACACCGCAACGCCGTTGCCGTATTCGTGGTCGTTGCAGAGGCCGAGCGCATCTTCATAGGTGTTGGCGCGCACCACCGACAGGACGGGTCCGAAAATCTCTTCCTTGTAGATGCGCATGTCGGGCGTCACGTCGTCGAACAGACAGCCGCCGAGATAGAAGCCGTTCTCGTAGCCCTGCATCTTGAAGTTGCGACCGTCCACCAGCAGTTTCGCGCCTTCCGCGATGCCGATGTCCACATAAGATCGCACGCGGTCGAGAGCCTGACGCGTCACCAGCGGGCCGAAGTCCGCAGACGAGTCCGTCGAGGGTCCGATCTTCAACGACTCGACGCGCGGGATAAGTCGTTTCACGAGTTCGTCCGCCGTGCTCTTGCCGACCGGCACCGCCACCGACACCGCCATGCAGCGCTCGCCTGCAGAGCCATAGCCTGCACCGATCAGCGCATCGACCGCCTGATCCATATCGGCGTCGGGCATGATAACCATATGGTTCTTCGCGCCGCCGAAACACTGCACGCGCTTGCCGCTGGCGCAGCCGCGTCCATAAATATATTCGGCGATCGGGGTCGATCCGACAAACCCGATGGCCTTGATGTCGGGATCGTCGAGCAGCGCATCCACGGCTTCTTTGTCGCCGTTGACGACATTGCAGACGCCGGCCGGCAGGCCCGCTTCAAGCAGCAATTCGGCCAGTTTCAGCGGCACTCCGGGATCGCGCTCGGACGGCTTGAGGATGAAAGCGTTACCGCAGGCCAGCGCCGGGGCCATCTTCCAAAGCGGTATCATAGCGGGGAAGTTGAACGGCGTGATGCCGGCCACGACGCCGAGCGGCTGACGCATCGAATAGACGTCAATGCCCGGGCCTGCGCCATCGGTGAATTCGCCCTTCATCAGATGCGGAATGCCGGTGGCGAATTCCACCACCTCGACGCCGCGCTGAATGTCGCCCTTGGCGTCGGCAATCGTCTTGCCGTGTTCGCGCGCCAGCAATTCAGCCAGAGCGTCGTTGTCGCGTTCGATGAGTTGCAGGAACTTCATCAGCACGCGGGCGCGCCGCTGCGGATTGGTGGCTGCCCAAGCGGGCTGGGCGGCTACGGCGTTCAAAACGGCGGCTCGAACTTCGGCCTGTGAGGCCAGCGGCACTTTCGAAATCACTTCGCCGGTCATTGGCTGGAAGGCGTCCGTAAAGCGCCCGGAGGTTCCATTGACGTGTTTGCCGCCGATGAAGTGAGTGAGTTCGCGCATCGTCATGTCCTGTAATGTGTTCCAGTTGGAAACTGCATGTTTCCGGAGTGGTTCGCAAACCAAACCGCCCCGGACTGGCCGGGGCGGGGTAATTTGAATATCTCTCCGGCTACCGCCGCCGCTCGCCTCTGGCCGGCGCACTGGAGAAGAACCGTTCCTGCACGATCATCACCAGCGCGATAATCAGGCAGGCGAACAGAACCCACCAGGCCGGACGCAGGCCTTCGTGGAAGGTGACGTTCAGCCACATAATCGTCGGGGCGTGAACGCCCGTGGCGAACTTGTAGAATGCGCCTTCCATTCCGACCGTCGCCAGCGCAGCTAGCGGTGCCAGAAGGAACAGCATGATCGGGCCAGTCGGCAAGTTGTAGTAGCGCATCACCCTGTAGCTTAGCAGATAGAGCAGAATGCCCGAGATGAGGGCAATCTCGTCGCCGTCCGTGCGCCGTTCCAGAATAAAATGCAACAGACTCAGAACCGCCGCCGGGAAGACAATCCAGTGCACGCGCCGCCAGCCGTTGGTGCCGAGCTTACGGACCGAAAGATCGTTCGATGTCACGCCAAGGACGATCATCAACAGCAACGCGATATAGCCGGTCGTCAGGAACGGCGCCGTCAGCGCGCCTTCGAGAATGAACCGCCAGTCATAGTGCTGGCTGGTGAAATAGAACCACAGATGCACGAAGCCATAGAAGAGCGACGCCAGACCCAGCATTCGCCGCACAAGGATCAGTTTGTTGAATCGCGCAATGCGGCGGAGCGGCGAAACCGCGACGGCGGCGACGATGAAACGCATCGACCATTCGCCGCTTTCCTTGACGACAAAAGTCGTCATGGTCGGCAGCTTGTCGGCCCACCATACAGCCAGCATGTAGACTGTGGGCGCACAGACGATGATGAAGACGACAAGCTTCAGCATCGAAAGCCGTCCAGCCCGGTCGGTCCAGGGCAGCCAGGGACCGATTCCAGACGGCGCAGGCCGGGATTTCGTTGTAGGGCGCTGTTTCAACTGGTCCGCAACGGGCATTCCAGACTTACTCCTGGGTCAAGTTGTGCTCTTTTTGCAGAATTTGCCCGGGTCGTCGAGATAGAACCCTGCGACTCTTCCGAGCGGTCCCCCCGCGTGCTATCGCAGGCGACGAATCCCGAACCAGTCCAATCCCGGAGCCCGCATGCCCACCAAGCTCGACCAGCTCAAGACCATGACCACGGTCGTCGCTGACACCGGCGATATGGAGTCGATCCGGGCCTTCCAGCCCACGGATTGCACCACCAACCCCACGTTGATCCTGAAAGCGGCCCAGATGGACGCTTACAGCCACATCGTGGAGGAGGCGATTGTCTGGGGCCGCAGCCACCGGGCCGTGACCAGCCAGGTGACCGACCGGCTGTCGGTAAGCTTCGGGGCAGAACTGGCGAAGATCGTGCCCGGTCGGGTTTCCACAGAAGTCGACGCCGACCTGTCATTCGACGCGCTGGCCATGATCGACAAGGCCCGAGCCCTGATCGCGGACTACGAACACCGGGGCGTCGACCGCGGCCGCATCCTCATCAAGCTCGCCGCGACCTGGGAGGGTATTCGGGCCGCCGAAGTGCTGCAGCGGGAGGGCATCGATTGCAATCTGACGCTGTTGTTTTCGCTGGCTCAGGCGGCCGCCTGCGCCGACGCCGGCGTCTTTCTGATCTCGCCCTTCGTGGGCCGCATTCTCGACTGGCACGTCAAGAACGAGGGCAGGACCTTCGAGCCGGAGCAGGATCCGGGCGTTCTGTCGGTCCGGCGCATCTATTCCTATTACAAGACGCACGGCATCAAGACCGTCGTGATGGGCGCTTCCTTCCGCAGCGTCGGAGAAATAGAGGCTCTGGCCGGGTGCGATCGCCTGACCATTTCGCCCCAATTGCTCGAAACCCTGTCGAAAGACAGCGGAACGCTCGCTCGCAAGCTCGAACCGAAGGCGAGCATCGACGCTCCGGCGCGCATGAGGCTCGACGAAAAATCCTTCCGGTTCATGCTCAATGAGGACGCGATGGCGACCGAAAAGCTTTCCGAGGGCATCCGGCTCTTCGCGAAGGATTTACGCACCTTGCGCGAGATGGTGTCAAAGCGTCTCGAAGCTGCGGATTAATTATCGGATCCGGCGAAGCGCCGCAATTTCGCCGCCAAGAATCGCGACACTGACCGAGTCTCTGCCGCACAGTTTCGGAATCATCATGCCGGACTTTTTCAACTCGCCCACCACCCTGATCACCCCGAGGGGGAGGACCGGGCTGGCGCTTGGCGTCGCCAGCGCCATGGTGCTGACGGTTGCCGGCGTCTTCGCAATGGTGCTGAACCGCGCGTCAGACGTTGCGGCCGTTGCCCCGGTGAAGCAGTCCGTGGTTGTGTTTCACGACGACCCTGCCTCGCACGAGTTCATTCAGTCGACGGCCCTTTCGCATGTGGCGCCGCTGCGGCCTGAGACCCCGGAACCTGTGGTCGATCCCGCTCGTCCGGCTGACCGCAGCGTTGCAGACAAGCCGAAGGCGAGGGCCGCCAACAAGCCTGCAAGCAAACCGACCGAGGTTGCTGTCCTTCCGCCGACTAGGCCGCAGCCAGAACGGGTCGTCGTAGCTGAGGCGGAGCAGGCTCCCAAACCCGAGCCGCGACGCATTCTGGGCATCGAGGTGAATTTGCCTTCCATGCCTTCGGTTCCGGACTTTTTGCCGAGTCCGAAGCAGGTGCGCGAGCGCGCCTCTGAATGGGCCGACAAGATTGCCTCCGCGGTCAACCTGCGCTGAGGCGCTTCGCCGTTTCGGTCTTTTGAGCCTGCGAAAACGACAAGCGCCACGCTTGTTCTGCTATCATTCTGCTATTGCCATCGTGTAGCCTTTGCGGAATCACGCATCGGAGAAAGCATGGCGAGTACGGTCGGCATAGGAGAATTCAAGGAAGCCTTGTTGTTCCTCGGCACAGCCGGCGTTGTGGTGCCGCTGTTTCGCCGCGTCAGGATCAGCCCGGTCATAGGATTCATCGCAGCCGGCGTAGCGCTCGGGCCTTTCGGCATCGGGCGTCTGGTCAGGGATTTTCCGGCGCTCGGCTGGGTCAGTTTCGCCGACGTTGAGGAAATGCGGCATTTCTCCGAATTGGGCGTCGTCTTCCTACTCTTCATGATCGGACTGGAACTGTCGTTCGAGCGCTTGTCGTCCATGCGGCGGCTCGTGTTCGGCCTTGGAGCTGCGCAGGTGATTGTCTCGTCCGCCGTGCTGGCAGGGATCGCCATATGGTTCGGGCAGCCGACCAGCGCCGCGCTTGTGATTGGCGGCGCAGTGGCGCTGTCGTCGACAGCCATCGTGATACCGGTCCTAGCCGAAAGCAAAAGGCTCAACACAGCTGCTGGCCGCACCGCCTTTGCGGTGCTGCTGTTTCAGGATCTGGCCGTCGCGCCGCTGCTGTTCATGATCGCGATCCTCGGAACGAAGGAAGGCGGCGGCATCGGCGAGGGACTGTTCTACGCGGTCGTGCCTGCCGCTATCGCGCTGGCGGTGATACTGGGGGCAGGGCGTCTGCTGCTGCGCCCGCTGTTTCGGCTTGTCTCGCGCGCTAAGTCGACCGAATTTTTCATGGCGGCCTGTCTGCTTGTCGTGCTCGGCACTGGCTTGATCGCCGCCATCAGCGGGCTGTCGATGGGATTGGGGGCTTTCATTGCTGGCATGCTGCTCGCAGAAACCGAGTTCCGCCGCGAGATCGAAGTCACTATCGAGCCGTTCAAGGGCCTGTTGCTTGGCCTTTTCTTCGTATCGATCGGCGCGAGCCTCGATGTGTCGCACATCATCAATTCGCCCGCCGTGACGCTCGGCATGGCGCTCATGCTGGTGCTGGTGAAGGTTGCGATCCTGTATGGTGCGGCGCGCTTCGGGCGCATTCGTCGCTCGACAGCTCTCGAGGTCGCGCTGCTTCTGGGGCCGGGCGGTGAATTCGCCTTCGTGATGATCGGCGCGGCCATGACCGCCAATATCGTCACCGCCCGAGTCGGCGGCAATGTGATGATCGCCGTCACCATTTCGATGCTGGCGATTCCGCTGCTCTCCATTCTGGCGCGCAAGCTTCTCCCCGTCGCCAAGCCTGTTGATTCAGGCGTTGCGGAAGTCGCCCCGCCTGCGGATGCGTCGGCGCGCGTCATTATCGTCGGCTATGGCCGCGTCGGAAAACTTGTCGGAGACATGATGCGTCGTCACGACATTCCATTCCTCGCCGTCGACAGCGATGTGCGCAACGTGCAGCGTGAGCGCGAGGCCGGGGAGCCGATTTACTGGGGCAACGCAACGCGCGTCGAGTTCCTGCGCAAGTGCGACATCGAACATGCACGCGCCCTCATCGTCACCATGGATGCGCCGCGCGCGGTCGAACAGGTGGTGAAACTGGGCCGCATCGAGCGCAAGGATCTCACCATTGTGGCCCGCGCCCGCGACGCCGATCATGCCCGCGTTCTTTACGAATTGGGCGCGACGGACGCGATCCCCGAGACCATCGAGGCCAGCCTGCAATTGTCGGAAGCCGCCCTCGTCGACATCGGCGTGCCGATGGGTTTTGTCATCGCCTCGATCCACGAGAAGCGCGACGAATATCGAAAGATGCTGCAACCCGCCGGCGATGCGCGTCAGGAGCGACGAGCGATCAAGATGTCCACGCGGGTGAAGAACATGAACAAGGCGAAGCCTGTTTTACCGGAGTAGGGCGCGCCCGACTTTCTTCAGCCAATCCAGTTCGGATCGTTTAGCACGTCGTCGTTATGCGCCCCCAGCGGCGGCGCAGGTCGCGAAGCCACGACAGGTTCGCCGTCGATCATGATCGGCGCGCGCACGCCGGGCGTCGCGCCCGCCTTCGCGGCTGGATTTGGAATATCGATCCTCATGCCGCGCGCCACGATCTGCGGATCCGCGAAAGCCTCAGCAATCGAATTGATCGGCCCCGCCGGCACGCCCGCCGCATCGAGCTTCGGCAACAGTTCTGCGCGCGTGAACTTGCGCGTCAGCGCATGCAGTCTTTCGGCAAGCTCATTGCGGCGCGCAACTCGGTCCTTGCTCAGCGCATAGGCCGGATCGACCCCGAGCCCCCCATCGCCCAGAATGTCGCAAAGCTTGCGATATTGCCCGTCATTGCCGGTCGCGATGATGATATCGCCGTCGGCGACCGGAAACACATCGTAAGGCACGATGTTGGGATGCCCGTTGCCGATGCGCCCGGCCTCCTTGCCGGAGACGAAATAGTTGAGCGCCTGATAGCCCAGCACAGCCACCTGCGTGTCGAACAGCGCGCAATCAATATAGGCGCCTTCGTTGTTTGTCGTGCGCCGCAGCAGCGCTGCCTGAATCGCATTTGCCGCATAGAGCCCGGTAAAGATATCTGCAATTGCAATGCCGGATTTCGTCGGCGGCCCGTCTTTCTGGCCGGTCGAATACATCGCCCCGCCCATGCCCTGCACGAGAAAATCGTAACCGGCGCGCGGCGCATAGGGACCCGTCTGGCCAAAGCCCGTGATGGAGCAATAGACCACGCGCGGATTGATCTCTTTCAGGTTATCGTAATCGAGCCCATATTTCTTCAATCCGCCGACCTTGAAATTCTCGATGATCACATCGGCCTTCGCCGCCAGACGCCGCACCAGCGCGCGGCCTTCTTCGGTCTCGAAATCCGCCGTCACACAACGCTTGCCGCGATTACAGCCGTGAAAATATGCAGCCCCCAGATCGCCCTCGACGCCCTCCACGAATGGCGGCCCCCATTGCCGCGTATCGTCGCCCGCGCCCGACCGTTCGATCTTCACCACATCGGCCCCGAGATCGGCCAGCAACTGTCCGCACCACGGCCCGGCCAGAATGCGGGCGAGTTCGAGAACGCGGATATTGGCGAGGGGAGGGGACATGGGATGTTCCTGCGAATGGCAGCGGGTTAGCTGCGATTGGCGGTCGGCGCAAGCATTACGAACCTCCAGACGACGCCGCGACCCCCATGGTTCAGGCAGACCAGAAGACCAGCGTCATCAGCTTGTACGCTCCCAACTGTATTCTATTGCAAATAGGGACGAAGAATTTCGGGACGCCTCAGCTGAGGATTGGATTGTTCGGTGACAGGAAATCTGCCGCTGGGCATGGTTGGTCCATAACGCCCGGTGAGAAACTCTCTACCTAAATTGTGGCATTTGCGATCAGCTCTTTTCGCAGGATTTCAATCTTGAAACTCGAATGCATCAGACGCCGCAGCGAATCCGAAGATTTGTTTCACATTGTAAAGCGTCGCCTGCCAGCAGAAGTCAGGCGACGTGGTCGCTGTGCAATCGGTCACCATCAATGTGTCATATCCAAGAAAATTTCCGTCCGCCAATGTGTGAAGCACGCATTGGTCAGCGTTGACGCCGGCGAATAGAAGCGTCTTTACATCGAGATTCCTCAGTATTGAATCAAGCGGCGTATCCCAGAACCCAGACATGCGATGTTTGGCGACATGTATGTCCTGCGGCGCGGGAACGAGCTCATCGACGATTTGTGCTGACCAACTGCCGGCTGTGAGGACTTTGGCTCCGGTGGTCGGGAGAGCGTCGCCGAGCCCGGCGCTGCGACCGTCGCCATTGTAGACATGCAGCAAGGCTGGAGACAGATTGAGCCTGTCGGGTCGAACGCCCCAGTTGAGCCAGACCACCGGTACATCGTGTTGGCGCAGGCGCGGCAGTAGCTTGTTCAGGGGGACAATCGGCGTTCGGGCAGGATTGACGTCTACGCCGATGGACGCGAGCCAGCCATCAGGATGACAGAAGTCGTTCTGCATATCGACCACGATCATGGCGGTACGCGCCAGATCGATTATAACCGGTTTCGGTTCTGCCTTGATGCGAAGATGTTTGGCGCATGTGGTGGTTCTTGACAGGTCTGCCTCTGTTGAAGAAACGCGCCAAGCATTGCGTGAACTCGCGCCAATGCTCTCAAGTTTGTCGGAAACCATCAAAAGCTCCATCGCCTCATAAATTCATCTGAATTTGAACAGCACGAGGCGTGCCATCATTTGTGGCAGTCATTTTGCTGGGTGACACCAGACACAAAGGAGTTTGGAATGTCAGTCGAACCTGCAATCGCCCGCGGACCTGCCGACTACGAGACATTTCGCATTGCGGCCGGTGATACAAACCGTATGGCGCTCATCGCCGATCCGGTTCGCGACAATGTTCCGTTCACGGCCATTGTGGAGATTTTTGACGCAGGAGGAAAGACGCCACCAAATTCCCACCAACATGCCTACGAATTGTTCTATGTGCTTTCGGGAAGCGGATTTGCCTATTGTGAGGGCAAGAAATTTCCTGTCAAAGCAGGCGATAGTTTCGTCGTTCGCCCCGGTCACGAGCATATTGTCGAGAATCCCGGGACCGAGAAGCTCTATTGCCTCACGGTGATGATGCCGAACGAAGAGTTTGCGGAACTCATCCGTTCGGGCATTCGCGAACCGCTCGATGCAGCTGACATGAAAGTCATTGCCGGCGTCTAGGAAACTTGGCTCGTCGCTGTTTCATGTGGGTAGCGTGTCCAGCACCCCTCCGGCGATGAGGTAGACCATCAACTTGAGGTTGCGCTTGCTGCGATAGCCTTTTGCCTTGCGTTTGGCGGCCTGGACGTTTCCGTTGATGGCCTCC
>CANJWR010000168.1 GCA_947478455.1 Beijerinckiaceae bacterium
GCACTTCCGTGCGCACCACACCGCCAAACAGATGGTTCAGCGGCACGCCCAGCGCATTGGCCTGCAAATCATACAACGCGCAATCAATCGCAGCCTTCGCCTGCTGAGAACCCCGCAACGCCCGATCCAGTCCCGCAAGGATCGCCTCAAGATTCCACGCGTTCTTCCCAACCAGATGAGGTCGAAACAAATCAAGCTCAGCCTGCAACGTCGTCAGCGAACTGCCCATGTGGGGCACGGAAGACGCGTAGCCATAGCCAATGTGGCCTTCCTCGGTGGTAATTTTCAGCACTAGCCCCTCGACGGTCGACGTCGCGGCCAGCGCGAATTTCCACGTCGGGTCTTCCTTCGGCATGACGCTCTGCGTCGCCACGAGATCGCGGATGATCAAGGCCCTGGTTTCCTCGCATTTTTCCGGCCAAGGCCGGAATTATTGATCTGCAGCTTTGGACTGCACTCCCGACATTGTTTCGGGTCCGGTGATTGTGTGTCGGAATGCAGGACGGCGTCAACCTTGACAATCAACGACCACTGCGGTTTCGCGTCGCAATCCATTCGGGCCGGCGGCGTCGTATGCTGCCCGAGGCTGGCGGCGCTGGACTGCCTGCACTAGAGTTTGGCTTCAAGCGCAGCGCTACGGGACAGGACACATGAACAGGCACGTCGTCGCAACCATCGAGGAAGTCCCGCCCGGCCAGCACAAGAAAGTGACCGTCAAGGGCCGCGACATTGCACTGTTTAATCTTAACGGAACCTATTATGCGCTCGGCGACCGTTGCCCGCACGAATCCGGCTCCCTCGCCGCCGGCAAGGTTGTGGGGCTGGCTGAATCGGATCAACCCGGCAAATATCGCATGTCCCGCCCGGGAGAATTCGTGAAGTGCCCATGGCACGGCTGGGAATTCGACATTCGCACCGGCCAGTCGTGGTGCGACCCCAAGACCGTGCGGGTGCGCATGTATGAAGCGGCGGTCGCCAAGGGCGAAGACCTCACCAAGGGACCCTATGTGGCCGATACCTACAAGGTCACCGTCGACGAGCAATATGTGGTCATCGAGTTCTAGCCTGCAAAGTCGCTGATCTTCAGCGCACAGCGCGCAGAATCATTTCGACCGACATGGCGTCTTTGGGCGCATAGCTCAGGAACCGGTCGGGAATCGGCGGCACTGCGCCATGGATCAGATCCGGCGGATGCAGTTCCAGCGGCGTCGCCTGCACAATGGCAGCGATCTGGACCGGACGGCGCGGCGGCAAGGGAATTTCGAAACTGGCCTCGAAAGACGGCCGCTCCGGCGGCAGAACTGAAGGAACCGGGGCGACTGAAGGCGCAGATCGCCATTCAACAGCTTTTGGATCAAGTGTCGCGACCCGCTGCGGGATCGGCTGCCTGACGGCAGAGGCTGTGGCCGATGCGCGGGGCTGCGCCGCGATCTCGCCCGGCAGGAGCGACGCCACGAGGCTACCCATGGCCTGAGCGATGCCTGCGCCGCGCGCGGCCGGCGGCGTATTTTTCGCCACCATGATGGTGCGCTTTTCGCTGCAGTCGCGCACCCCGAGCTCGATGAGCTCCGCGCCGCGCAGCACGCGATATTGCCGGGTCAGGTCGCCCAGACGAGCCCGTACGGCCGGCGGATAGGCGTTGAACAGCTCGCGGGAAACGCCTTCGTCCGCTTCCTTGGTATTGACGTTATAGGCCTTGTGAAACTTGAGCGTGCTGTCGGGATAGACGCAGACATTAGGCAGGCTCAGAGCCAGCGTACAGGCCGAGCGGCACTCGTGCAGACGCACTTCGCGATCCTCGCGCCGGTAGCGCTCGGTCTGGTCGCGATACGCATCAACAAAGCCGCCAACATCCTTGACCACCACGACCGGGGCCGGCGCAGGCGGCGGGTCCAGATAGGGCACGCCGGGGCTCACTCTTCACGCAACAGAATTGATTAACCATCTTATGGTGAACGGCAGGTTAAACAACATTGCGATTGCGCGACAACGGACCATTCCGGCGTGGCAGGAAAAAGGCGACCGGCAGGCCCTGCCCTCAGGCTTTACGATATTGCGCATCCATGATGCGCAACTGGCTGACGAAACCCGATTCAGGGTCCAGCCACGAGCCGGTGTCGAGACGGCCCGAAACCCTGACGCGCTGGCCGGCAGAGACAAGCGCGGATGCACCTTTGAGAAAAACCACCACGATATCCAGCGGCCATTCGGCGTCCGACTGGCAGAACGGACAGATAGCGACGGGCTCGCGCGTCAGGACGAAAAAATGACTTTCCGGCTTCAGCGGAGGAGCCATATAGCCGGCCATGGAAACTTCACGACCGCGCAATACGAGCAAACGGTCGGAGAACTCAAGACCACGAATTCCAAATGTCTTGTACAGCGTATCGAATGTAATGACATCGGGATCTGCGGCGGCCTCACAGGCCGCCGCAATTGTCGTCAGTAACGCCAACCCGTTCACCAGCGTTTCGCGTCGCGTCAGGATTGGCATACTGATTGCCTTCACGGTCCGTTGCGGGATGTTACTTCGCGCTCAAGCCAAGCGCCGTCGCCATGATGCGGAAGACGCGCGTGTTGTCGATTCGGCCGCGGAAAGCTTCAGCTCCCGGACCCATCGCGGTCAAAATCACGTCGTCAGCAGAGTGGATGCCCGAATTGGCGTCGAAGGGAATGTTGCCCGTGACCCGAACGGAACCGGGGCGCGTGCAATTCTTTTCATTCGCCACGAAGGTGCTGGGCGTCGCGCCTGCGACCGCCGGAACGTTCTCTCCGTCCAGCCAGGGCTTTCCGTTCATGCAATAGTCCGGATAGGCGCCGAAGGCGAAGCCGAAGCGGCGGGAAACATCGACACTGGCCGGATATCCATCGGCGTTCGGAGCCGGATAGTTCGGGAACTTTGACTCGGCATATGTTCCGAGCTTCTCGCGCGGAGTCTGACCGGGACGATCGTCGTCATAGGAGCCAATGATCGACACCGGGTGAGCGTGGTCGGCGACGGTAATCACCAATGTGTCGTTCTGCTTCGCGGCAAATTCCTTGGCGATGCGTACCGCGTTGTCCATCATGATCGTGTCGAAGATCGCACGTTCGGCATCCAGAGAGTGGCTGTACTTGTCGATGCGGGCAGACTCCACCATCAGCACGAAACCGTTCTGGTTCTTCGACAGGATGTCGAGCGCCGCGCGGATGTTGTCGGTGAGGTCAGGCTGGTCAGGGAATTTGTCGACCGTGCCCTTCTTGAGGAACATGCGGTCCAGCGCGCCATCCACGTTGCCGGTGTTGAACAGGCCGAGCAGCTTCGTGGTCTCGGACTTGCCCGCGGCGGCTTTCATTTCCGCATTGGTGGTCACAAGCGCGTAGCCGGCGTCCTGAAACTTTTTCAGATAGTCCTCTTCGTCAGTACGCTTGGAACCGTTGGTCGATTTTGCCAGGAAGTTCGGCGAACCACCGCCCATGATAACGTCCGGCTTAACATCGAAGTACATCTTGACGATATCGTTGAAGTCAGCACGTCGACGCGTGTGCGCCACCATGCCGGCAGGAGTCGCGTCTTCAACTTCCGAATTGGTCACGACGCCGACCGCGAGCCCGCGACGCTTCGCAATTTCCCCGATGGTTTCAACCTTCGGATGATCAAGAGAGCTCTTGGCGAGTGAACAATAGACGCCGAGCGCATTGACACAGGTTTTGTGCCCCGTCGTATAGGCGCTCATGGCGTTGGCGGAATCGGTGACAATCGAATCCGTGCCGGAGGTCGAGACGAGCGCCATGTTAGGCATATCATCCATGGCGAGATCGCCATTATATTTGCCTTCGACGATGCCCTTCGACATGACACGCGCAGCCGTGCGGTGCGCGACAGAAAGGCCATCGCCTACAAACAGAATGACGTTTTTCGCCTTGCGCTCGGATGCCGCATAAACTTCCCACTTCACGCTGACCCGACGGTCGCCAACAGTCGCTTCCACGACATACTCGCCCGGACCGGCCAGTGACACGCCATTGATCTTCAGTGCGGAATGACCGAGTCCGTCTTCCTTTTCGACGAACTGGATCTGGCCGCCCAGAACAGTGGCGGGGTCCTGCCCGTTAATCGTCACCTTCACGGCGCCTTGCGCCGGAGCGCCGGGAAACTCGACCTTGAAGTCGAACTTCGAGCCGGACAAAATCTCGGCCCGGTTCAACGGATAGATTGTCTGGGCAGATGTTCCTGCCGCCATTGCGGTCAGAAAGCAAAGGCCAAGGCCCATCGATTTGGCATTCATGTGATCACCCGAAGCTGAAGCAAAGGAAAACGAGCTTCAGTTCATCGGGCGCTGACGTGTCGGGTAGATGAAGTTTATGTTACATCTGGATGACAGCCGTCGTCGGCGTCAATTCACAACGTCCTAAAAGCGATACCAGGCCGCCAGCAATGCCCCCCGCTCGGCTGCGATGTTGCGCCCTGCGACATTGGCGAATGCGCCAAGCTGAACCGACCATGATTTGCTAAAATCATAAACCACGCTGGCCTGCAGCTTGTGTTGCCGGACAGACGGGAAGACGAGCGAATTCGACGACTGAGAAATCGTATTGAAAGACTGCAACATAAACATCAACCAAGATACCGGCCTCGTGCCGATTGTGGCGTCAATCCGCATCTCGTCAGGCGGGCCGCCTCCGCGCCAGCGATAGCCGGCCTGCAGATCGACGAATGACTGCCAGCCTCCGACCTCAAACCCGTGACCAAACAGGACTCGCAAATCTTCCTCAGTACGGTTCATTCCTGCAACGAGCGGGTTGCCGCTGTTCGACGCTCCCGGCACCCGCAACGTCGCCTGGACGGCAACTACAGAGGACTCGAATTGAAGCACACGCGCCTGCAGACCTATTTCCGTTGCGCCAAGACCGGAATAGGTGGTCGAAGGCGGACCCGAGGAATGCAAATCGAGAACGGATGGCTTGACGATTCCCATCAGCCAGTCCGTGAACCCATATTCCAGCAAGGCAGTCGCTTCGAACTTGCCCAGGTTCGATGCCGGCACGAACTTTCCGGTGGGACCGAAATTATCGCCCGCTGTCGAAAAATTGGTCGTGACAATCACCTGCCCTTTGCCGGCCTGTTGATTGAACGCTCCCGCCAGAACCGGTCCGCCAGACAACAGACAGGCGAGACAAAACGCAGCTCCGAAAGGCAGCAATCTGCGATCATGAACATCACGCAAAGAATTCGTCATCGAAACTCATCCACGCAAACAACACGATTGCCGCCCTCGGCCGCAGCCTGTTCGACAGCCCGGATCGCATCCGGAAGCAATTGGGCAACCTTATCACGTCCGATCCGGGTGCCAACTGACACCCCTACGCTGACGCTGACCGTCTCCCGCAAAGCAGATTCGAGATGCGGGATGCGAAGATCGACGACCCGCTTCCGCAAACGCTCGCCACGCAGAAACTCCTCACTGTCCGACAAACCAACCAGAGCGAAACTCCCGGTATCATAAGCCACAAGCCGATCATCAAGGCGTGAGCTTTCCCGAGACAGGGCCTCCGTCACTGTGCGAAGCATGGCGCCGGTCGCTTCTGCGCCATTTAGGTGCCGATATGAAATCAGCGCGTCAACCTGCGCCACCAGAACCGCAATGCGCTTCTTGTCCTCGCATTGTCCGTGCCAAAGCAACGTCTCGGTCAAGACCTGTCGCCCCAACAAGCCCGTATCGGCGTCCACAACCGGCCCGTCGCCGGAACGCCAGATAGACCCCGGCCTGCGTAATCTCTGCAACTCGCGTTCATATCCACGCCGACGATCGAACTGAACCTTGTTGCGCGTGATCGAACGCATACGCGCGACCAGTTCGATGTCGTGAAAAGGCTTGAACAGATAATCGCTCGCACCGGCCACAAAGGCTTGCGACAAGGTCTGAACATCGCCGGCAGCCGCCAGCACTACAACGGGTGTATCACGATGACGCGGCAGGAGCCGGATGTTGGCACAGGCCTCTATGCCATCGCTATCTTCCAGAGCCATGTCGAGTACGACCACATCAATCGCCGTCGATCCTGTTTGATCCAGCGCCGCAATCGCGTCGGCGCCCGTTGCAGCTTCGATCACATCCTCGAAGCCGCCCTGGCTCAAAAAGCCTCGCGCCTGCTGCCGCTCATCGTTGGTGTGAATGGCGAGAAGAATCCGCATTGCGCGCTACTTCCATGCCAATGCTGACGACGTGCGCTCATAGACACGCCAGCCGAGATGATCGTAAATCCTGACGTAGCCAGGCATGCCATCCGCGTAGAGCTTGGGAAAGATAGCGTGTACGCCGTCACTCTCGCGATGAAATCCTCCGACATTCCTCACCGCCAGATAGCGACTGGTTGGCCTTTGAGCCATGCGGGCAATTTCAAACGCGGGGTTCAGCGGCCCGACCAGTCCCTTGGCGGACTTGCGTCCGGTGACAACTGCCGGCGTTGAAACAATATCGATGAGAACATCGCTGCGGCCGATCAAAGCTGAACCGACAGCGCGTTCCGGCTCCGAATTAGCCACGACTTTTTGCCCGGTCATGGCGGCGATCCAGGCATGAGTTTCAGCGCCCGCCGCAATGCGCAAAGTGAAGGCGCCGCCCACAACTCCCGCGGCCACGAGAAGCAACGCCAGCACCGGCCGTTGTTCCTCGATTGGAAAAATCGCCGCTGACGCTGCAGCAATGCCGACCAGCGGAGCAACCAACAGAACGGGCGCCGATCCTAGACCCAGCGCATCGCCCATGACTGCGGCCAACGGGACACAGAGCGTGAACGCCAACATGGGCATCAGGCGCGGCAGACGACGATGCATGAATCGCATGCCGCCGAGCAAGATCGGAGCGTTCAAGCCTGTCAAAAGAAGATAAAGCGCCCAAGCCCAGGCAGCTTCCGGCTTGCGAAGATTCGTCGGCGCGCCGGCCTGTTCGAAGCCAAGATCGCCCGACCTCGCTGAGAGCGTGCGCACAAGACTGAAGGCATCGCCTGTGAAAATCCAGGACACATAAAGCGCACCTCCCATCACCAGCAGGCAAGGAAAGAGCACAGTCAGATAAGCTCCGACTGTGGATTCAGATGTTACTTGAGGCGGTAGAATCAGAATCAAAAATGGCGTCAGGCCAAGCGCCATCATGGCGCCAAGCGGATGACAAAGCGCCAGAAACGCCAGGCAGAAGGAGAACCCCATCAAATCGACGATATTTGCCCGCGCCCGCAATCTGTACGCTGTTGTGGCGACAAGCCATGCGCCGAAAGCCAGAAGAACCGGCGAAGGACCGGTTGAAGCCAGATGCAGAAAGGCAGGATTGCCAACCAGCATGCCGGTCATCGCAAGAGCGGTCGCCAATCTGTATCCGGCAACAAAAAAACTACGCAGAATTGCAATTGTCAGACCAGCGAAAGCCAGCGCCGACAATATGTTCGGAACAGGAATTTCATTGCCGGGCGCTATCCATTGCAGTCCCACGCTCAACAGATAGGGCGCTGGCGGAAACGCCAGTGCAATCTCGCGCAATGTGACGGCGCCATCATGGGTAGCGATGCTGCGACCCGCTAATTCAATTGTCTCAGCGCCCACGAATCCATGCAAGGCAAGCCATGCCAACAACGCAAGTGCAGCCGCGAACGTCGACGCACCGACGCTGAGAAATGGAAGTGCGCGAATCAACGAAGCACCGGCATCGCCGCTCCCTCATCACGACGACGCTCTGCGTCTTCGGCATGCGCGAGTTCATTTGCGGTCTGTCGCGACAATCCGTGCTGGGTCTTTTCCCAATAGAAAGGGTTGAAGATCAGTTGCCCAAAAGCCTTGTAGGCGGCAATGGACATCATCACCCAATATCCCAGTACCGTCAGCGCCCATGGAGCCAACCCTGTCCAGCGTCGTCTGAATGGCCCGATCATCATTAGATAGATGAACAGCCCATTGCCGGCGATCAAATTGAAAAGGCTGAAATAGAGCAAAACGGGCGGAAACAGCGGCGACATTTGCGTTGTGGACGTGACCATCCACAAAATGAAGATGCCCCAGCACAGTGGATTCAAAAGTCCCGACAAGGCTGTGCCGCCGATGAAAAACACGAAGCTTGTGACGCCAAGCGGACCTACAGCTCTCGCAAGCCGGATCGGGCGACGTGAATGGACCAGCAAGGTTTGCAGATAGCCCTTAATCCATCGAGATCTCTGTCGAATCCAGTTGCCCGGGCTGCAATTGGCTTCCTCAAAAGTCGTCGAGTCGATCACCCCGACGCGATAGCCACGCTGAGCCAGACGAATGCCGAGATCAGCGTCCTCGGTCACATTGAATGGATCCCAGGCGCGCAGTTCGCGCAGCACGGAAATCTTGAAATGATTTGATGTGCCGCCAAGCGGAATCGGCGCATTTATTTTCTGCAACCCCGGCAACATCAGATCGAACCAGAGCGAGTAATCCAGCGTGAACATGCGCGTAAGCCAGTTTTCACGCGAATTGAAGTAGTTTAGACGGCACTGGATGCAAGCTGTCTTCTCGGGGGAACGACGGAACGCCGCTACGACCTTGCGGAGCTGATCAGCCTCCGGCTTGTCCTCAGCGTCGTAAATGACGAGGTATTCGCCTCGAGCGAAGCGCAGCGCGTAATTGCAGGCTTTCGGTTTCGTCTGAGGTTGCGAGGGCGGAACCAGAATGATTTCAAATACCGGCTCAAGACGCATTGCGCGAACGGCCGCAATTGTTTCATCGTCATTTTGTTCAAGGACGATCTTGATGTCGAGCTTGGCGAGCGGATAGTGGAGCCCGCGCAGCGCACGAACCAGAATTGGCAAGACAGCCGGTTCACGAAACATCGGTACCATGATCGTGAAGACCGGGAGATCCTCATCGCGCAATTGCCGGACTTCCGCATCGATGGCTCGCGATGACGCCAACTGGCCTATTCCGCCAGCCCAGACGAGTATTCCCTTGAACAGAAAGCTGCCGAGATAAAATAGGGTCATCAGGGCGTTCAGTGCGATCAATGTCGCCAAAGGCTCAAAGGCAAGACCGAGGGCCGTCAGGGAGAGCGCTACATAGATCGCAACGCCCTGGCCTTTCGACAAAACCTTTCGAGCGGACATTTCCGGATCAGACTCGGCCAGATCATTGACTGCGAGATACGACAGCCTTTCGCCAAAATGCTTTTGAACTGTTCCGAGAATGTCGAACTTGGATGTCACAATAAAGTCGATCGCCGCGCCCCATTTGGCGCGGGCCGTCAGAAGCGTCTTCGGCCCAGGACTTGTGGTCGCCAGTTGAACACGTCCGTTTACTGTGCCCCACGGAATGATCAGATTTTGCAGATAA
>CANJWR010000169.1 GCA_947478455.1 Beijerinckiaceae bacterium
GGCGCGATGCGCATCTACCGAGTTGGGTGATGTCGCGCCTACGGTTCTCTCTTTTGTACAGAAGTGGCGGCCCCGACAGGATTCGAACCTGCGACCCTCAGTTTAGGAAGACGAAGGTGTGTCCCCGTATCGGCATCTATAAAGGTGGTTCTACCCTCGAAAACCCTTGCAACATAGACGTTTGACCCTTATTTCGGCGCATAGAGGGCGATTTGCCCCCGTAGAAATGTGTCCCCGGCAAGTCCCAGAACGGTGTCCCCGGGACACAGCGATGTAAGGATAGCGCCAACCATGCCCGCCAGTAAGAATTCGAGCCCGGAAAATTCAATTCAAAAGGCCGACCCGGCTGGAACTACACCTGCAACACCTGCAACACCTGCAACACCTGCGCCCCAGCAAGAAGGCGCATCCGCCCTGCCAGCGCCGGGAGAGGGCGTAGGGAATGTACCTCGGTTTGCATTCACCGTGCCGAAGCTGTTGGCCGTCCAGCCGCCGCATTCCGGCGAATTAAATATCCGCGATGTCGAAACCTCTGGACTGTTTTTCAGACTGCGGGCGAGCGGCGCGGCCACGTTCGTCGTGCGCTACCGGGTGAAAGGCGAGGCCGGGTCAAAGCGCCTGACGCTGGGCACCGCCGACTTGGGGCAGAAAGCCGAAGATCGCACCGACGCCATCAACATCAAGGAAGCCCGTGCACGGGCCAAGGAAGCCACTCTCAGCGCCAGCAAGGGGATTGACCCAGCCAAGGCCGCTAAGGCCGCTGGAGAGACCGAGAAGTCCGCCAGCGCCCCCGCTGCGACCTTGGCGCAATTGGTGGACGCCTATGAAGTCGACCAGATCCACCATCAGATCGTCGCATCGGCAGAAAACGGTCGTCTGTTGCGCCGGGAACTGAAGTCCCTTCTCGATCAAGACCCCGACAGCCTCAAACGGGACACGCTGGTGACGCTCGTGGACACCGTGCGCAAAGGCAAGCCCGGCCACACAAAGCCGCGACCGGGAACCGCACACACCTTGCGGGCGCTCTTGCATGGCCTTTTCGAGCACGCGGTGAACACCGGCTCACTCGGGGTCAATCCGATGGCGGGCTACCGCGTAAAGCGCAGGTCCAAAGCGCAGCGTCTCGCAGAGGCTGGGAAGAAGGCAGAGCGCGCCGTCATGCTCGACATGAACGAGGTCGCGGCCCTCTGGCGGGCGTGCTCTGACCCCCGGATAAATTCCACTTTTGGGAAATACGTTCAGCTACTCATCCTCAGTGGGACGCGGCGCACGGAGCAGGCTCAGGCCGGGCTCTCATGGATCAGTCCGGCCACGAACGAGCGCCCGGCGCTTCTGACTATCCCAGCTGCGCATACCAAGAGCGGCCGCGCCCATGTTGTTCCGTTGACACCGCTGGCCGTGTCAGTTCTCAACGGCGTGCAGCGGTTCCGGGGCACCGATTTTCTGACCCCCGGGGCCGTCAGCAAGAAGACTGGCAAGGCCGCAGCGATCGCTGGGTGGTCGAAATCCTGGCCCAAGGTGCTGACGGTGGCGAAGGACTACGGCCTGACACGGCACGTGAAACTGCACGATTTGAGGAGAACTTTCAGAAGCCATCTTTCCCGGCTTGGGGTTTCTGATCGTGTGGCCGAGGCCATGCTGAACCATGCCCCGAATGATCCCCTGATCGTGGCCTATGACCTCCATGATTTTCTGGATGAGCGGATCGAAGCGGCCACCAAGTGGGCTGTGGAGATCGAGCGGGCGCTTGCTGACACGGGCGGTAGTGTAGTCGCGCTAGCGCAGACTTGTGCCGAGGTGGTAGCCCTGCGGCCCGCGTTGAAGCGCCGTCGCAGCGCCACCACGAAGCGCAAGGGTGCTGCGTGAAGCGTCGCGTCGCACTGGCTTCGGGCAGGGCGGTGGCCGCTGTTCTGTTTGACAAACCAGAGGGTCAAGTCACCGGGGCCGAAGCGATGGCGGCTCTAAATTATCTCAACACGGAAGAAGATGAAGAGAGGAGAGACCGGGCTCTCAGGGCTGGTGTTCGGGCGTCGGCGTCAGTGTTGAATATGGGAGGGCTTCTACCGAGTGAACTCTCCATACCTCTCGTTGCGGCGCTGGATGCCTTGGACCTCGGTCAAGCACGCGGGATGGCCAAGCCGTCACCGTCGCGCCGCCACCAGAATGTAGTGGAGCGTGTGGAGTTCGAGCGAATGCTCGCCTTTCAAGTCCACTTTACTCGTGGGCGCTGGGAAGTATCGAAGGATCGTGCCCTAGCTATCGTCACGGGCGTAGCGAGGAACAGTTCTAAGATTGCTCCCACCTTCATTGGTGGAAAGCCATACCCGACAGTTGAGAACCCGGCACTCCGCATGCCCCCTGGCGTCGGGTTCGCGCGTTTAAAGAAGATGCTGGATAGAGGCGAGAAGGAACTCGGCGCGGACAAGAAGACGGCGGCCTATAAAGACGGCGTTGCCGAGCGCGAAGAAAGACCACTCAGTGTCCACGCTGCTTTTAGGGTCAAAGCGTACACGGATCAGTGGCAGGATGCGGCCCTGCGGGCGAAGCACTGGGCGAGGCTGCGCTTTACGAAAGCCTGACATTTCTGACACTCGTTGACATAAGTGGGGAAGAAAACCCCGATATTGTTCGCAACACTTGTCAGCTGCATCCGGCCATAAGCCTGAGCGCTCCACAACGAGGTGTGCTCATGACAAACGACATTCTTTCAAGTTCTGACCTTACACAGGCTGTACCTGACGCCGCTGATATGGCTGTGAAGTTGGTGGCGGAACTGCGCCGGGAAATTCTCGCAGGTGACGATCAAATCCTGTCCCGCGGCGAAGCTGCGGCTTTTTTAAACCGCAACGTCAAAACGCTTGAGGCGTGGGCGAAGGTCGGCAGCGGCCCGCGTGTCACCCGCTTTGGCCCCAAGTCAATCGGCTACCGGCTTGGCGATCTGCGCGAATACGTACGCAATCCCGCCCAGAAATAAAGACCGCCGCGCTCCGGGGCAGGAACGCGGCGGCATGTGGGGCTAGAACATTCGTCAGTAGGCAGATGAATATCTAGATCAGGCAGCATCCGACTTCAAGCCCGGCGTGTCGGTCTTCAACACCTCTCAACAGTTGGAGACAGATATGAACAACAGTGATTTCAACATCCAGCCGGTATTCCTTGGCGACGGCCCCATGGGGAGCCTTGTGAGCCAGTTCGACCCGCTGACACTTAATTTCTACAATCATGCTGTAGAATACTACACCAATACGGCGTTAGCCGAGCAGGGGTTTCGCTCTCTCGGTTCTTCGCGCCACGACGCTGCGGCCCATGAGGCAGGGCACGCCGTCTGGTACGCGGCGAACGGCATTACCGTAACCTCCATCAAGGTCGAGCCGAAGCCTTGGCCGGTGCCCGTGCCGAAGGAGTTGGGCAAGGAATACTGGACCGGCCTCACCGTCACCAATGAACCTCTGATTGCGTTCGGCCTGAGCAGCAGCGTCGACGAACTTATCCAGATTGCGCAGTCGTTCATTGCTGGTGGAGCCGGAGAGCTTTTGTTGCGCGGTGACAAGTTCCGTAAGGGGTCGGCTGCTGATGAACGCGCCATGGCGCAGGTACTCTATGCGATGGTGGACGCAAAGCGTGTCGCGGAGGGCAGCATCGACTTTTCAATGCTTGATTTGAATGCCGTTTTTGAATGCATCGGACAAGCACAGATGATTGCCATGTCTGGCGTGTTTAAGGTCATGGTGTCGAACAAGCCGACGCTGAACCGCGTGTCAGCGGCCCTACTTCGCCACGACCAAATCGACCGGGATTTGGCCTCCGAACTGCTCAAGGGCGTGAAGCAGGTCACGTGTGCGGTGACGGCATGACCGCTGCCGCTCTAGTCCTTCCGATGAGGCCGCGTGCTGCTCTGCCGATCGGGTCCTATCGTTGCGAGATCATCCCCGCATCGACGATCGCCATAAAGCGCGACGGCGTTGAGGGTGTCGCCTTGGACGTGAAAGTGTTGGAAGGGGAGTTCGCCCGCCGCGAGGTGCGCTTGCGGTTCGTTTCCGAAGGCCCGCCGCGCGTCGTGGAAAGGGACTTATCCATCTTGGCGACATGGGCGGAGGCCGTGGGAGCGGCGCCAGCCGCCAATCTGGTCGGTGTTATCAAGAACCTGTGGTTTGCGTCTGCAAGCCGCCGCGTGTGGCTCATCTTAAACACCCGGCAGGACCACCTTGGACTTCCCGAAATCTACTGCGGCGGCGTGAATGTCGAAGGGCTGACACCGGTCGTAAACAGACACCAATCCAAGGCGGTGTCAGAATGACAAAATCCACTGCTGACACGGGCTTCGCCTTCACGATCTGCACCGCAGCGGATGCCGGAACTTTGGCAACCAAGAAGATCGAGCGCCGCCCCATGGGCGAGATCGTCCAGACCGACTACGCCAAGTCGGCGTACCGCTGGTACTTGAAACCGCAGTGGGAGCCGACACTTGAAGCCATGGTCAGCCGTCTCAATGTGATGGCCGCCGAACCGGCGTCCATGGTTGTCATGGGCGAGCCGCTGCCCCACGTCGATCTGTCGGTACCGCAGGTTCGCCGTTGGGCGCGGCCTAATCCCGCCGACAACTCCTTGGCCGGAGTGCCTCGGGCGTGGATTGCGATCGACGTGGACGACGCCACCGTGCCGCCACCGCTGGGGCAGGGCAACAATCTGGTAGCCGCAGCAATCTTCGTCCGTGACCAGCTCTTGCCGGAAGCCTTTTCAGGCGTCCGCATGATCGCCACCGCGACCTCCAGCACGGGCCGTAAGGGCGACACGCTGGCGCGCCTTCGCCTCTGGGTGCTGTTGGACAGGCCGCACCCGGTCGAAGTTCTTAAGCAATGGGCGAAAGGCGCACGGGCTTCTGACTATCCGGTTGATCCCGCCGTGATGCAGGCGGGCCAGCCTATCTACACTGCCCGGCCCATTTTCGTCGGCATGGCGGACCCGGTGCCTGCTTGCATGCGGGCGGTGGTCTTGCCGGGTGAGCGGGAGCGGGTCGCGCTGGACATTGCGGAGTTCGAAGTCAGCTACGCTGCGAGCATGTCGCGAGTGAAAACCGCGACTATGGCGGCTGGTTCGGACTGGCGCAGCTTGTTGGCTGCGACCGTGGGCGTCAACGGCTTCTGCATTCCACTTGAGCAAGGATTAGGTGCTGCTGCCCGCGCGGGTGCCGATATGACCGAGGCAGTCGGATTTGCACTGACGCTCGTGCAGGAGCGGGCCGACCCTGATCGAAAAGCGCAGTACACGGAGCAATGGATGCGTGCGGCATTTCGGAGCTTTCAGCGACGCGACCAAGAAGGCGCGGCCCGTATCGCCGCCGCCAAGGCGCGGATTTTCACACAGACGACCACAACGAAGGCGAACGCCGTGCAGCGGCAGAAGGGACTAGGCAAATGAAAAAAGCAGTAAAGATTGAAGCCGAAGGCGCGGAGATTGCCGGAAGCGTTGGCGTCGACGAGGCATGGGCCGCGGCGGCCCGTGCCGAAGGGCGCTCTCCGTTCATGGGTATGGGCTACGATGAACTGCTCTTGGAAGCTCAGAAGCTGGCACCGAGCAGTACGCGGGAAGTCTCCGAGCTCATCGCTGCGGTGGCCGTTCTGGAACTGAGCGAGGTCCAGCGCGAAACCATCGCCAAGGGCATCGTCGGCAGAACAGGCATTTCCATTCGCACAGTGAAGAATGACATGAAGAAGGCCAGGGCGGTCTACGCCGAAAAGCAGGTGCCGACGGCGGAAGAACTCGCCGCCCGCGCAGCTCTTAAAGCTGCCCAAGCCGAGGCCGATCGACAGACCGAGTGCGCGCAGATCGCCCACCGCGTTGGGTCGTTGGCGAAAGACCCGAAGCTCATGGACCGACTGATTGCATTCGTTCACGCGCAAGGCATCGTGGGAGAGGAAGCCGCCATTGTCGCCATCTTCCTGACCTTCGCTTCCCGCCGCTTGCGTCGCCGCGCGTTGAGCTACCTTCGTCGCGGCGCTCCGAGCAGCGGCAAGAACGTGGTGATCGAGACGATGCTGGCGATGATGCCACCTGACGCCGTCTTCACGGCTTCGGGCGGGTCGCCCAAGTCGCTGCCCTATCATGGCGGTGCCGACAATCGTACGTCCCTCCAGCATCGCGTGATCTACATTCCCGAGGCCGCGTCGATTGCCGAGAGGAACGGAGTTGAGAACGACAGCACCTTAATGTTGCGCACGCTGATCTCCGAAGGGCGCCTGCACTATCACACGGTGATTACGCGCGACGGTTCAACACCTGAGAGCGTCGAGATCATCAAGGACGGTCCGATTGCCTTAATCATCACGTCGGCGCGCGACAATATCGAACAGGAACTCCTGACCCGGCTGTTGACGGCGGACACCGACGAAAGCCAAGCCCAGACACGCCGGGTCATGGCGTCAATGGCCACCGCCGCGACTGGCGCGAAGCCGAAGACGAAGGCCGACACGACACTGGCCGATTGGCAGGACTTCCAGCGTATGTTGGAGCTCAGCGGCCCGTTTGACGTGGTGGTGCCTTTCGCGGAAGCCATCGCGGCGGGTTACAAGGGGCTCAAGTCCCTTCTCCGGGTGCGCCGTGATATCGGCAACATCCTGACGGCGGTCGCGGCCAGCGCCGTCATCCACATGCAGCAGCGCCAGCGCGATGCCGAGGGGCGCATCGTGGCCGAGCTGGCAGACTATCAGTGGGCGTTCCGAGCTTTTTCGCTCGGCTTGGCCGCACTCTACAAGCCGCAGTTCTCGCTAGGCATTATCGCATTGGTGAAGGTGCTGGAGGTAGAGATAGCCAAGAAGAAGGCCGAGGTGCGCGAGCAGTTGGCGGATTACAAGAGAAAGGGGAAGGTGCCGCCGCCCGATCTGGTAGAGCGGGACTACGTCCAGATTTCCAACAAGCAGCTTCAAGACCGACTGGGCATCAACTCCGGCGACACGGTTACGAGCCGGGTGAAGTCCGCCCTCGCGGCGGATCTTATCGAGATCAAGGACAACAACCTGCCGCGTAACAGCGCCTTGCAATATCGCGTAAAGGTGCCGTCGCTGGTGCTGGCCTCGCAGTCGGCAGGCGGCGCGGGGATGCCCGAGCCAAGCATTGTTGAGGCGCTGGCGCGCGACCCCAATGCGCTGGCGGTAATGTTGGCGACGGTCGATGCCGAGGAGGAGGCGGCGAAGCTGGCGGAGCAATTGGCAGCGGCGGCGAACACCACGAACGCCGCCGATGATGACGACGAGATCTAGTTTCTCGGGCCGCCCCGATCTGCGCAGACAATGATATTTTGAGAGGGGGGAGGGGGCCAAAGGTAGCGGTGCAAGCGGTGCAACGGTGCAAGAACATTAGCCGTGCCCCGCTGCACCGCTTGCACCGTTCGTTTTAAACCCCCTCCCCCCATCAGAATAATATTTTGACTTCACCGCGCCTATCCCCGACGCGACGGCGGTAATGCGGGGCCCGATCTGGCGCTTCCGCCCCGCATGCGGCGTGACATGCAGTTCGCCGTATATTAGGATAAGCTCACTTACAGACATGATGGAGGGACGACCCATGGCCGTTTGCATTACCAAGGCTTACGGCTTGGATCGCATCCGGGCGCGGGTTCCCGCATGGCATGCCGCGATGCAGGCCGGGAAGCGGGCCGCGCCTAAGTGCGTGGCCACGAATGCTGCAGGTGAGCGATGCGGAGGTGTCCGAATGCGCGGCGCGGATCGGTGCCGCTGCCACCTGACCGGACCCGAGAGGGACGCCACAGATATCCAGCGCGCGGTAGAGGCCCGCAAGAAGCTCCGCAGCACGAACACCATGCGCAGAGCTGATGGCGAGACTGCGCTCCGCAACATCGCACGGCGTCAGCTTCACAGGGCTTGGAAACGTGACCCGACGGTTGCGGGCGCGACATTGGTGCTTGAGGATCATGACGAAAGTCGCGTCTTGGCTTGGCTCGCCGAGAACCACGGCTTGGACCTTGAGCGCCGACCTTTCCACGACAATGGCCGACCGATATCGGCCCGAGCAATCGACCGCCTCCGGTGGGCAGGAACCCTTGCTCTGACCCAGCGCATCACGGCGGAAGGCGGTCGGCGTCGGGTTTTCGCCGCCCTGCGTGATGACCTCGCGTGGTGGCGCAAGCATCATGGAGAACTGACACCATGATCACCGCCCGGTTCGTGCAGCTCAAGGCATCGCGCCCGGATACGCAGCGGAAGAAGAACGAGACTGTCACCCTCTCCAAGCAGCGCCGGACCGAGGCGCGGCTGAACAAGGCGCTATCACTCCAAGAGACGGAGGACGCCACGGGCGGCGCAACTGACCTCTTGGGCTTCACCCGGTGGTTCAATGCCAGCTACTCGAATTCCGGCCTGCTGGACGGCCTCGCGCAATACGAAGTCGAACGGTTCCGGCTTGTGGCGTGGACCGCGTACCATGGCGCGGCTGACCCGCGCGTCTGGGCCAAGGCCGTGCAGGCTCTTGCCATCCGCAAGCGGGAGCAGGGCATCGCTATGGAAGCCGCGTACCAGCGCAGGGCGTCACGGCGCACGTGGCCCCGTGATAGCGGCTGGTGAGCGGCTGAACCGGGTTACGCAGAACCTATGCCATAGGCATAATGCCACCACCGCTGTATATCTGACCGCCAATCCCAACATGATGCGAAACGCGGTCGAGAAGATCTGATCGGCCGCTATTTCACTAGCTTATCCAAAAAGCCTAGGGTGTTGGCATTCTCCAGTAGAGTGCGTACCCTCGACCGGTCAATGCCATCCGGCACCTCGGCGTCGATCTCAAGTCGCAGGCTTACCTCGGCTCCTCTAATGGTAGTCAGCTGCTCGATGACGGCCTCTACGATCTGCCGCATCTCATGGGCTGGCCGATCTGGCGAGATCATCACGCTACCGATGAAGCGTGTTGGCTTAGGATCAACGGGCGGAGCTACGGTTAGGGGGGCGGGTGTGCCGCCAGCCGTTGGAGCGCCCGGTGCGGGTGTAAGAACCGTGGAGGGGCCGGTAGTCGTTTTTGCTTGATCCTCGACTAGCTGCTTTTCCGCGACTGCGGGCTGTACGATCACACTGTCGCTATCGATCACCACATGGGCATTGCCAGCACCGTAGGCGACGAGACCCTCATACCTGTTCTTGGAGCCATCCCATTTCTCGGCATAGGCAAACACGCCC
>CANJWR010000170.1 GCA_947478455.1 Beijerinckiaceae bacterium
CAATTCGTGGTCGACGTGAAATCGACCGGCCTGTTCTCGTCCGATCCGGCGCTGCAGGCGCTGGGTGTGAAAACCGATTACTGGAAGACCGGCCATTCCTACATCAAGCGCCGCGTCAGCGATCTCAAGGCGCTGGCGGGTTTCGAGAAATCCGGCCATTTCTTCTTCAATACGCCGGTCGGGCGCGGCTACGACGACGGTCTGCTGACCGCCATCCATGTGCTCGAAATGCTCGACCGCAACCCCGGCAAGTCCATGGCCGATCTCTACACGGCCCTGCCGAAGACCTGGGGTTCGCCCACCATGTCGCCCCATTGCGGCGACGAGGTGAAATATGGCGTGGTCGACCAGATCGTCGCCCATTTCCAGAACATGCACGCGAAGGGCGAAACCCTCATCGGCCAGAAGATCATCGACGTGGTGACCGTCAATGGCGTCCGCGTCACGGTCGAGGACGGCACCTGGGGGCTCGTGCGCGCCTCCTCCAACAAGCCGGAACTCGTCGTGGTGGTTGAAAGCCCGGCGGCGGAAGCCCATATGCGGGCCATGTTCCACGCCGTCGATGCGGTCATCCGCCAGCACCCGGAAGTCGGCGCCTACAACCAGACGATCTGACGCGCTGCACCGCAGCAAGTCGCATGGACAAGGCCGCAGATGCGGGCCTATAAGGCCCGCGTCTCCTTTCTTGCAGGATTGCGGTCGTCATGCCTGAAGCACATTCCGCAGCATTCGCTGCCCAGCGCCGGAACATGGTGGATTGTCAGGTGCGTCCCTACGACGTGACCGACCAGATTCTGCTGGAGCGCCTTGAGCATGTGCCGCGCGAAATCTTCCTGCCGGTTCAACTGAAAGCAGTCGCCTATTCGGACGCGGTTCTGACCGTACCGGGCGCGACGCCCCGCAAGCTGCTGGCCCCGATGGTTCTGGCCAGAATGATTCAGTCGCTGGAACTGAAGTCCACGGACAATGTGCTCGATGTGGCCGGCGGGCAGGGCTATTCGGCCGCCGTTCTGGCGGGCCTTGTGGCGAAGGTCACGGCGCTCGAATCCGATGCAGCCCTGTCGGGCTCCGCGCGGGCGAACTTCGCCGCCGGCGGCCTCGCCAATGTGGAAGTCGCCACGGGATCGCTCTCCGCAGGTTGCGTGGCAAACGGCCCCTACAACGCTATTCTTGTCAACGGCGCGGTTGCGACCGGGCTTGACGCGCTGCTGTCGCAATTGGCCGACGGCGGCCGTCTGGTCTGCATCGATATCGCCAGCCGCGCCTTCGGTTCGTCGCAGGCAGTTCGTTATGACAAATCCGGCGACGACATCGGCTCGCGCCGCCTGTTTCCGGCGAGCGCCGCCCTGTTGGCGGAATTTGCGCCCGCGCCGGAATTCGCGTTTTAGGGTCAGCCGACCCGGCGACCTTCCGGGTCGATCAGCGGCGAGCCATCTTCCTTCGCAAAAGGACCGGGCGGCCACGTTTCGATGAGATCGAGAACCAGATCGCTCGGTCGGCACAGGCGGACGCCCTTCGGCGAGCAAACAATCGGTCGGTTGACCAGAATCGGGTCCTTTTCCATCGCCGCCAGAAGCGTTTCGTCATCGACGCCAGGTTGCGTGAGCCCGAGCGCCTCTGCCGGAGATTTGCTGACCCGAAGCGCCTCGCGAGGCGTCAGGCCGGCCGCCGCAAAGAGCCCTAGCAATTGCGCCCGCGTCCAGCCGGTTTTCAGATATTCGATGACAGCCGGCTTGTAGCCTGCGGCCTCAAGGATGCCGAGCACGTTGCGCGACGTGCCGCAGTTGGGGTTGTGATAAACAACGATGCTCATTTTCAGCTTTCTGATTGGGCGACGTCAGTTGGGCGTTCTGTCTTCTTTCAGCATCCAGGTCATGAGCGCCAGCCCCGCAAAGGCGCCGATGATCTGCGCGATCATGAAGCCCGGCAGATCGAGCGGGCGGATGCCCGAAAACGTGTTGGTGAAAGCCCGCGCAATGGCCACTGCCGGATTGGCGAAGGACGTCGACGCCGTGAACCAGTAGGCCGCCGTAATATAAAGGCCGACCAGAACCGGGATCCCGGCCCTGTTGAAGCGCAATCCTCCAAGAATTGTCGCCACCAGCCCGAAGCTTGCAATGATTTCCGCGAACCATTGCGGCCCGCCGGTACGGATTTTCGTCGAAAATTCGATGAGCGGTAGCGCGAACATCAGATGCGCAACCATGGTTCCGAGAATTCCGCCGACAATCTGAGCCGCTATATAAGGCAGAAGATCGCCTTTGCGGAGATCGCCGCGCGCGGCGAAAACCAGCGAAACGGCGGGATTGAAATGGGCTCCCGAGACAGGCCCGAGAATCGTGATCAGCACGACCAGCATGGTGCCTGTGGGAATCGTATTTCCGAGAAGCTGCAGGGCCACATCTTTCGTCAGGCTCTCGGCCATGATGCCGGAGCCCACCACTGTGGCGACCAGAATGGCTGTGCCGAGCGCTTCGGCCGCAGCGCGGCGCGTCAGGTTGAAGGAATTCATCAGGCTGACTTTCCTGCGTCTGTGGATGCGCCTTCAAGACTGCCGATGTCCTTCAGCCGAGCAGTAAGGGCAATGGCATCGAGGCTCTTGATCGGCAGCGCAAGAAAGGCCGAGATACGGTTCTTCATGAACCGGAAGGCTTCGTTGAAGGCGCGGCGCTTGTCGAGGTCGCTGCCCTCCACGGCCGCAGGGTCTTCAATGCCCCAATGGGCAGTGACCGGCTGGCCCGGCCAGACCGGGGAGGCTTCGCCGGCGGCGCTGTCGCAGACGGTGAAGACAAAATCCATTTTGGGCGCGTCCGGAACTGCATATTCGTCCCAGCTTTTCGACCTGTATCCGTCGACCGGATAGTTGAAAGACCCCAGTGTTTCCAGCGCGAAAGGGTTCACCACGCCCTTGGGCTGGCTGCCGGCCGAGAAGGCGTTGAAGCGGCCAGCCCCGTCGCGCCGCAGGATGCCCTCTGCCAAAACCGAGCGGGCGGTGTTGCCCGTGCAGAGAAACAGGACGTTGTAGACATGGTCGGTCATGGGCAGCTTTCCTTCGGCGGGCAACACGGAATGGCGTCCTGCAACAGCGGAGCGCAGATCTCTGGCCTACCGTTGCAACAATCGTTCAGCAGAAAGCCCAGAACATCGCGGAAACGCGCAAGATCGGAACGATAGACGATGGAGCGGCTACGCCGCTCGCCGCTGATGAGTCCGGCCCGGCTCAAAATGGCCAGATGCGCCGACATTGTATTCTGCGGGACGCCCATGAGGCGCGCGAGCTCGCCGGCCGCCACGCCATTCGGCTCCCGGCGCACCAACAGTCGGAATGTCTCTAGTCGGGTCGGCTGGGCCAGCGCCGAAAGGGCGACGATTGCGTTATTAGAATCCATATATCCAGGATTATCGAAGTATGTGACAGGTTCAAGACAATTGCTTCAGGACTTTCAGGCTATTCGCAGGCCGCAGTTTGTCCCTAAAGACCAGTCGCTTCTCCAGCCGCATCTTGCTACCAATTGAAGCAAGACTCAGATTTCAGGCGGTGCGTCTGATCAGGAAAGAACAGAGGGAGAAAGCATGTTCAGCTTGGCAGCGCCCGTGCGCGGAATTTCCCGGCTCGTTTTTGTATGTGCGGCGGGCTTTGCCCTCACGCTTGCTGCGCCTCTCGCCAGCGCCCTGACGTTCGAGGAAATCGCCAATCTACAAGGGCCGGAACGGCAGAAGATTCTGGAGGAAGGCGCGAAGAAGGAAGGGAAGGTCACCTTCTATCACACCATGATCATCGATCAGGTCGGCCAGCCGATCATGGACGCGTTCGAGAAGCGCTATCCGTTTGTCAAAATTGAATCGATCCGTGCAGCAGGGCAGCAATTGCTTCAGCGCGTGATGCTGGAACAGCAGGCGCGCGCGGTCTCGGCCGATGTGATCATGGCCGACAATGTGTCGTCCTTTCAAAACTCGAACGTGGCCGCGCCGTTCAATTCGCCACTTCTGGCCGAGATGGGCGCGCAGAATGTCGGACCAAATCGCGTCTGGGTGGCCCAGCGTAGCTCCTGGCAGGGAATTGCGTGGAACACCTCGATGGTAAAGGACGCCGATGCGCCGAAGTCCTGGGAAGATCTGCTCGATCCGAAATGGAAGGACAAGCTCACCTGGTCGGACTCGTCAGAGACCGGCAATGTCCGGGTGATCATGCACCTCATCCGCCTGTGGGGTGAAGAAAAGGCAGTCGCCTATTTGCGAAAACTTGCCGCCCAGAACATCAAGATCCTGCCGGGCAGCGTTCGGGCCGTGCTTGATCAGGTGATTGCGGGTGAATTCCCGATCGGCGTCAGCATGTCCATGCACCATATCGCGCTCAGCAAGGCCATCGGAGCGCCGGTCAATGGTGTCGCGACCGATCCGGTGATCTCGAAAAGCACCGTTTACGGCCTCGTCAAAGGCGCCCCGCATCCCCATGCGGCCATGCTGCTGATCGATTTCATGATGGACAAGGACGGCGGGCAGGCGATCTTGCGCGACCGGCAATATCCGCCGGGCCATCCGGGACTTAAAGCTCTGCCTGAGCTTGACTGGGTCGTCCCGGCGCGCAGCGGCAAAAAAGAACTGGTACTGACCGCCGAGGAAGAAGACAGGCTTCTGCCGCGCGCCGCAGATTTGAACAAGGAAATATTCCGGTAGGTTCCCGCAGTCATGCCGGCGCGAATAAGCCCCGGCAGCGCGATGAAGCCTGTGGATAAAAAGACGCACATCGCGACAAACCTGTGTGCAATTGGATTCGCCTGTCCAAAAAAGTTGATGATTGGTTAAGATCGCCACGTGGGTCGCTGTTTGCGAATCACTGTGCCTGACCTTCTGGTCAACCCTGGTGGCGAGGTTGTGTGATGCGGGAGTCCTGCGCGTTTTTTCGCGCGCGTGAAATGGCGTTCTCGTCTCTGCGTTTTATGGGCGGACGTTCGATTTCGACGCGCGGCTTGCTTGTCTCGGCAATTGCGATGGCGTCTGTTTTGTCCGCGCCCGCAAGCGCAGAAACAATTTCCGGAGCTTTGGCGCGCGCCTATGCGGGCAGCCCCGATCTGAACCAGCAGCGCGCCCTGACGCGCAGCGTCGATGAAAACATTCCGAAGGCCACCGCCGGATTTCGACCAACCGTTACTGCCACAACCGACTTCGGCAGCCAGTTCAACGACGCCCGCGTTCCTGCCAGAACCACGAAAACTCACACAGATCCGGGCGGATATCAGTTGTCAGTGGTGCAGAACCTCTACAACGGCAACCGTACCGTCAACGGCGTCCGGCAGGCCGATTCGCAAATCCTTCAGTCGCGCGAAACCCTGAGGACCAGCGAGCAGAACGTTCTGAACGCGGCTGCAGCCGCCTATATGAACGTATTGCGCGACACTGCGATTCAGAATCTGCGCCAGAACAACATTGAAGTCTTGCGTCAGCAACTCAAGCAGACGACCGACCGCTTCAAGGTTGGCGAAGTGACGCGCACGGACGTCGCCCAATCCGAAGCCGCGCTGGCTCAGGGGCAGTCGGACGCCTTCGTGGCCCAGTCGAACCTCCAGAACTCCCTCGCCGTCTATCGGCAGTTGATCGGCGTGGACGCCAAGAGCCTTGATGCGGCTCGCGCACTTGAGACGCTTGTGCCGCGCTCGCTGGCTGAAGCCACAAACGCAGCCCTGCGCGAACATCCGCAAGTGCAGGCGGCGCTCCATGCGGCCGATGCAGCCGAGCTCGCGGTGAAGCTCGCCGAAGGCGTTCTCTACCCGACCGTCAACCTCACCGGGCTGGTCAACAAACGCTTCGAAAACGCCAACGTGCCGAACGCGCGCGCTCTGACGGCGTCGGTCGTCGCATCGCTGAGCGTGCCGATTTATGATGGCGGCACCGCAACCACCAACGTTCGCCAGACGAAGGAGCTTTTCGGTCAGGCGCGTTTGCAGGTCGATCTCGCACGCGAGTCGGTGCGCGCAACGGCAGTTTCAGCCTTCAATACGTGGCAGAATTCGCGCTTTGTGATCGAGGCTACGCAGGCCGCCGTTCGCTCGAACGAAATTGCTCTGGCGGGCATTCGCGAGGAAGCCAAGGTCGGACAGCGCACCACGCTTGATGTTCTCAACGCGCAGCAACTCCTTTTGAATGCGCGCGTCAATCTCATCACCGCGCAGCGTGACCGTGTGGTCGGCTCCTATGCGGTTGTCTCGGCTGTCGGCAAATTGTCCGCTGGCACGCTTGGCCTGAAGGTCGACCGCTACGATCCGACGATCCATTACGATCAGATCAAGGACAAGTGGTGGGGCGTTCGTACGCCGGATGGTCGCTGAACTTGTTCGAGTTCGACCCTGCTTCTTGCATTCGTCGCCGCATTGACCGAATCTTGTGAGCATCGTGACGAATCACTTTGCGGCGGCTGATGGTGCGGGTGGAATAAGCTCCACACTCGCGTTACATGGTTCCGTCGAACGATTGAAAGCGCACGCGCCATGAATGCAGCCGCCCCGATGCCCCGGATTGATCTTGACCGCCGAGTCGAGTCCGATCGCAAACCGGACAATGATCGTTCGCACGAACCCTCGATGGATGAAATTCTCGCGTCAATTCGGCGCATCATTTCCGAAGATCAGGCGCAGATCGCCCCAAAGAACGAAATTGCTCCGGCTCCGAAGCCTGAAGCAAAGCCGGTCGCATCTTCTCGCGGCGTCACCAGTTCAGAACTTGGAAGCGCGGTTGAGCGTCTGCGTCGCGCTCTTGAGCCTGTGATTGAAAAGACCGCCGAGGCCGCGATCGTCGGAGCGCCAGCGCCGGTCGTTTTGCCGGACGAAGCGGCCCGTCCAATTGAACGTGCGGCAAAACGCGAAGGCGCTCCTAAAGCTGCGCCTTTGCCGGAAAAGCTTGCCGAGCTCGAAATCGTCGTTTCCGATCCTGTGCCGTCCGCGCCCGCAATCGCGGTCGAGGCTGTGAAAGACGAGCCGAACCTGTCCGCAGCGCCCGAGGTTCATATCGAACTCGCAGAATCGACTCAGGCTCCGCAGGTATCCACCGCAGCCTATGAACGGCCAGCTTCAACGCCGTTTCCGGCGCTCGAAAAGGCATTTCCGGGCGCGGCTCCCGTTCTGGAGCGTGTGGCCACCGCGCAACCTGTCGAGGCAAGCCCGCCGGCTCCGCAGACCCGGATTGATTCGCTGAATGGGCCCCTGTCGGGCTCCGAATCGCTTCTGTCTCCGAATGCCGACGCCAGCATCGCCTCGTCGTTCCAGACCCTCGCCACCACCATGCTGTTTCAGGACAAGGGCATGGTTGAGGAGATGGTGAAGGAGATGCTGCGCCCCATGCTCAAGAACTGGCTGGACGACAATCTCCCCGTCATGGTGGAGCGTCTGGTCCGCGCCGAGATCGAGCGCGTCGCCCGCGGCGGGCGCGGCTAAAGCACCAGAGCATATTCCGACGATTGACACCCGCGCGGCGCTCGGCTTTTTAGCCGGATGCGCCGCTTTGCGGCATTTTCCCGTTTCGCTTGCCGGTTTTACCCCATGATGGAAAACAGATTCGATCCCGCCGCCGTGGAGTCGCGCATCGCGACCGAATGGGAAAAGGCCAAGGCTTTCAAGGCCGGCCGCGCTGATAGGGCCGGGGCCGAGACGTTCAGCATCGTCATTCCTCCGCCGAACGTCACCGGCTCGCTGCACATGGGACATGCGCTCAACAATACGCTGCAGGACATTCTGTGCCGCTTCGAGCGAATGCGCGGCAAGGACGTGCTCTGGCAGCCCGGCACCGACCATGCGGGCATAGCGACCCAGATGGTGGTCGAGCGCCAGTTGATGGAGCGCCAGCAACCCGGTCGCCGCGAAATGGGTCGCGAAAAATTTCTCGAGCGCGTCTGGGAATGGAAAGCCGAATCCGGCGGCACGATCATCAACCAGCTGAAGCGCCTCGGCGCCTCCTGCGACTGGTCGCGCGAGCGCTTCACGATGGATGAAGGCCTGTCGCGTGCGGTGCGGAAAGTCTTCGTGCAGCTCTATCGCGACGGCCTGATCTACAAGGACAAGCGGCTGGGTAACTGGGATCCGAAGCTGCTCACGGTTATCTCCGACATCGAGGTGCTGCAGGTCGAAGTGAAGGGTCACCTCTGGCACTTCAAATATCCGATCGTCGATGCTGGCGGCGCCGAGACGGGTGAGTTCATCATCGTCGCCACCACGCGCCCCGAGACAATGCTGGGCGACACGGCGGTCGCGGTGCATCCCGAGAACGAGCGCCTGGGCCACCTCATCGGCAAGCGCGCGCGCCTGCCGCTCGTCGGCCGCCTGATCCCGATTGTCGGCGACGATTACGCCGATCCTGAAAAAGGCACCGGCGCGGTGAAGATCACCCCCGCGCACGACTTCAACGATTTCGAGGTCGGCAAACGCCACTGCTTGCCGCTCATCAACATTCTCGACATCGAAGGCCGCATGGACCTCGCTGACAATGCAGCTTTCCTTGAAGACGTGCCGCCCTCGACCGAGCTTGCGTCGACCATAGCGCTACTGCACGGCGTCGATCGCGCGCAGGCGCGCAAGCGCGTTGTCGAGGCGATGGAGCGCCTCGAACTTCTCGACAAGATCGAGCCGCATACGCATATGGTCCCGCACGGCGACCGTTCGAATGTGGTGATCGAGCCCTACCTGACTGATCAGTGGTACGTCGACGCCAAGACGCTGGCGCAGCCCGCGATGGCCGCCGTGCGCGAAGGCCGCACCAACTTCGTTCCGAAGAACTGGGAGAAGACCTATTTCGACTGGCTGGAAAACATCCAGCCGTGGTGCATCTCGCGCCAGCTCTGGTGGGGCCACCAGATTCCCGTCTGGTATTCGGCCTGGGGCGGCATCTATGTCGAGGAGACCGAGGAGGAAGCCATCGCGGCGGCGCTCGCCGACGCCGTAACGCGCGAGATTTACGACGACGTGGAAGCCGGCCGGATCGCGCAAGACCCGGACCTCGCCGCCGCGCTGCTGACGCGCGACGAGGACGTGCTGGACACATGGTTCTCGTCGGCGCTGTGGCCGTTCTCGACGCTTGGCTGGCCGGATGAAACGCCTGAACTGGCGCGCTTCTATCCGACGTCGGTTCTGGTGACCGGCTTCGACATCATCTTCTTCTGGGTCGCCCGGATGATG
>CANJWR010000171.1 GCA_947478455.1 Beijerinckiaceae bacterium
GGAAAGCCCGAGCGCCGCCTGAAAAAGATCCGTGTCACGCATGCATCAGAAAATACGCGGAGCCAGCGGAAACCAAAATATTCAACTTGTGGTTGAAACCTCTACCCACACGATTCAGCGAAGAGCCTATTTTCTGCCGCGCGTAATCGAGGCATTCAACGCCGTCTATCCCAACATGCGCTTTCGCATTCTGGATCTGGGCGCCAACGAGTGTCTGCAAAGCGTCTCGCGCGGCGAGGCCGAATTCGGCCTCAACCTGATGGGCGCTGGCGATCCCGATCTGACATTCACGCCTCTGGCCGAAGATCCGTTTGTGCTCGCCTGTCGTCGCGATCATCCGTTGGCGGCGCGCGACAAGCTCACATGGGAAGACCTGAAGGGCTACGCACTCGCAGGCGTCGGTCGCGCCAGCGGCAACCGCATGTTGCTCGATAGTGCGCTGGGCAAGCTCGGGCTCAATCTCAACTGGCAATACGAGACGAACCATCTATCGACGTCGCTGGGTCTCGTAGAAGCAGGCCTCGGCGTTTCCATTTTGCCGAAACTCGCTACCCCCCAGGGCGATCATCCGATCATCGTCACAAAGGAAATCGGCGATCCCGTGGTGACGCGTATGATTGGCATCGTGGAGCGCAAACGCGGCAGACTTTCGCCCGCCGCGCAACGCTTTCGCGATATGTTGGCCGCCAGTTGGACTATGTGAGCGCCGACGTCTTCTCCCGCACCAGAAAGCTCTCGCCGCGATCCAGAAAGTCGATCACCAGATTGCCGACGCGTTTGGGCTGATCGAACTCCAGTGCATGCGCCGCGCCATGGATATAGGTGAGATGCGACTGCGGAATATGGGCTTTCAGCAACTGGCCTGTTTCGGCGGGGATGATCGTATCCTGCGTTCCCATCAGGATCAGCGTCCGGGCCTTGATGGTCGCGAGCCTGTCGGCCAGCGCCTCGTCATAGGCGACGCGATTGCCATAAAGCACCGTCGCTTTGCGGTTCGCCATAAGGGTTGAGGCTGAACGCGTTTCGGCGGGCGCGCGCTCGGGAACGGCATAAAGCGCACGCTGGCGCGCCTCGGGATCGTCCGGCAATCCGCCTTTGCCGCCGGGGCGCAGACCTGCCGGGGCTTCCAGCACCACTTGCCAGACGAGATCGGGATGTTTGACCGCGACCCAGGCCGCAATCCAGCCGCCGAAGGATTCGCCGATCAGATCGCATTTTCCGCCGCATTCCTGCCGAATGAACACCGCCACAAGATCGGCAAGATCCTCGATGGTTTCAACGCCCGCATGGACCGGCGTTCCGTCAAAGCCCGGCGCGAAAGGGCTGTGCACCTTGTGATGCGCGGCCAGCATTTCGATGACCGGCGACAGGCGGGGCCCTGCGGCGCTGTGGAGATGCACAACGTTGCGGCCCTCGCCGCCGCTGCGCACCCGCAGTACGCCTGTCGGCAGATTGATGTCGCGTTCGGCGAAAGAGTGGGATGACACGTTCAGCCTCGCAAAATCAGAGATCGGCCACATGCGGCAGCACGCGGTCGCGGAACAGTTCCATGCCGCGCAGCACGACGTGATCAGGGATCGTGCCGATCTTCATGTTGATATTGATCTGTCCTGCGCCCAGATGTTTGCGCAGGCGCGCAATCTGCTTCACGACTGTTTCCGGGCTGCCGCAGATGACCGAACCTGCATCGATCTGTTCTTCCAGCGAGCGGCTCTTGTGAACCACGAGGCGCTTCACGAAAAACTCTCGCTGTTCTTCGTCGGAGAAGAAGCGCGACTTCTGCAGCACGATGCGCTGTGCATCCTGTTGCGGACGCATCAGCTTGTCGTGGAAATATTCGAGGCCTGCGCGCATGTGAGCGCGTGCTTCTTCATCCGTATCGGCGATACATGTTTGCTGGCTAAGCAAAACACTGTCTGGGCCAGGGTCGCGGCCATGGGCGCGCGAGACCTTGCGATAGACGTCGATGGTCTTTGCCGCCACATCGAGGTCGATGATCAACGTCATGCCGATCATTGCATCGTATTGGCCGACGAACTCGGCGGATTCGTCATTGGAGGCAGACAGCAGAATGCGCGGATGCGGCTTCTGGAAAGGCTTCGGCCAGATCGATATCGCGCGATGCTGGTAGAATTCGCCTTCCCAGCCGAAGGGCTCCGGCTCGGTCCATGCCTTGATGATGAGATCGAGCGCTTCTTTCATTCGGGCGCGGGATTCGCTGGGCGGAATATTGTAGGCAATATATTCGTGTGGAATGCCGCGTACGAAACCCGCCACCAAACGCCCGCCGCTGATCACGTCGAGCATCGCATATTCTTCGGCGACGCGGATCGGATTGAGCAGCGGCAACAGATTGCCCAGCATCGCCAGCTTGATCGACTTGGTGCGCTGCGACAGCGCCGCGCCGATCAGATTGCAATTGTTCATCAGGCTGTAGGGCGAGAAATGATGCTCGTTCGCCGCCACAGCATCGAAACCGCATTGTTCCGCAAACGCCATCGTGGACAGGTAGGAATCGTAGAGTTCCTTGCCGCGTTCGGCGTTGAAATAGGAATTGCGCGCCGGCCATTGCGACGGCGTTTCCGGCAGGTCGGTCCACGGCATCAGGTGGAAGAACGAAAACTTCATTTCAGCATTCCGCGACAGTGCGTGTTTAGGCGGCCATTACGGCAAATTCAGTCGAAAGGATAGACGCCCGGCTCCTGCCTGTACGCGTGCTCGACGCCGTGCATTCCAGACCGCAGCATGGCGGCCCAGGATTCGCGCGTCGTGGCGCCGATGTGAGGTGAAGCGAAGAAGTTGGGCACATCCAGCAAGGGGTTTCCGTTGGCTGGTTCGACGGCGAACACATCGAACGCCGCGCCACCGATCTGACCGCTTTCGAGACGCTGCTTCAGGGCGATCTCGTCAACCATGGAGCCGCGCGCGCAATTGATCAGGATCGCGCCCTTTTTCATCTTGTCGAGCACGTCGCCGGTATAAAGGCCAATCGTGGTCTTGTTGCGCGACAGGTGAATGGTCACAACATCCGACCGCGCCCACATCTCGTCGGCGCTCACCGCCTCGACATCGTAGTGTGCATAGAATTCCGGCATGTCGAGCCGGTCGCACGAGAGAATTTTCACCCCGTACGGCTGCAAAAGCTTCACGACTTCCTTGCCGATATGGCCGCAGCCGTGAATGCCGACCGTCTTGCCGCGCAGGTCCTCGCCGAAGCCCATAGGGCCTTTCCACTCGCCGCGCCGCAGCACGGATGAAAACTCATGAACGCGCCGCAGCGTCAACACCATGTAGGACACGGCGAGTTCAGATACAGACGTCTTGTTGATGCCGGCGGCCCACCACATCTTGATATTGTGGCGGTTGAGGATTTCGGGATCGACGTGATCGACGCCCGCCGAACAGAGCGAAACAACTTTCAGTTCGGGCAGGGCGGCGCAGACTTTTTCGGTGAAACGATCAAGCCCGATCAGCGCAGCCTCGTAGCCGCGCAGATAGTCGATCAGTTCGTCTTCTTTCAGTGGCGGCCGCGTGGTGCGGAATTTCGTGCCCGGATAGCGTGAGGCAAGTTCCGCCTTCAGTTCGGGGAAGAAGTCGAAATAGGGCGTTGTAACGGCGACGCGCATGAAATCCTGCCTCACTGACCAGAACGGCGACGGGCTTGATGCGCCGTCGCCGTCAATTTTTCAAGCAACCAGAATGTCGCGAAGGATTATTGCGGTTCAATCTTGGCGATCTTCGCGCGCTCTTCCCATGCCTTGAATTCATCGGCCTCGAATTTCGTGAACTGTTCCGAGTTGAGCGGGAAAGGGTCCGCGCCCAACGTGGAAAGAAATTTCGCCGTCTCTTCGGCGCGGGCTACCTCGTCAACCCATCCGCTGAGCTTGTCGATAACCGGCTTCGGTGTGCCGGCAGGCGCATAGACGCCCATCCAGCCGTGGAAGTCGAAATTGGGCAAGCCGGCTTCGATCATTGTGGGCAGGTCTGGCGCATTCGGCGTGCGCTTCGGCAGCGTCACAGCGAGCCCGCGCAACTTGCCCTGTTTCATCTGCGCGAAAGCGAAGCCGCTGTCGCTGAACATGAACGGGAACTCACCGGCTGTCAGGTCGCGGATTGCATCAGCGGCACTGCGATAGGGCACCGACACCGGCTCAAGCCCGACGCCAGTTGCATACAGCGCGCCCGCCACCAGAGACAGCGTATTGGGAGATCCGAAACTCGCCTGCTTGCCCTTGCTCTTGAGAAACGCCGTCAGTTCCGCGACGCTTTTCACGTCGGTCTTTTCGGGGTTCACCACCAGCACGAACGGGAACGCTACGATGGTGCCCACGCGGATGAAGTCATTCACCGGATCGAAGGGCAGGGACTTGAACTGCACTTTGCTGGCGGACAGGCCGGGGCCAAACACGAGCGACTGGCCATCAGGCTTGCTTTTGGCGGCTGCCCCCATGGCCAGCATGCCGCCTGCGCCGACGCGATTATCGACGATCACCGGCTGCCCGGCTTTGGCGGCGATGCGGTCTGTATAGAAGCGCGTCACGATGTCCAGATATGTGCCTGCCGGGAAGCCGAGGTAAACCTGAATTGGGCCGCGCGGAAATTCCTGCGCATGCGAATTGTTGGGCGAAATCCCAAGTGCGAGCGCACTTACTCCCGCGAGCGCCAGAAGTCCCAACTTGCGGCGTATCCGTCCCACAGGCGTCATGTTTCTTCCCCGGTTTGAAGTCGTTATCTGTCGATTATCCCCTGCGGGCGGATTCAGTCAAATGGATCAAGTATTGCCGCCGATGATTGATTTGTTTTCGGATCGGACTTGATCGACGTACAGGAAACGGACACAAGAAACTCGAAGCCGCGCAACAGCGGACCGCAACGGGAAGAACCGCATATGGCCGACCGCATTTTAACAACTCATGCCGGCGCACTGCCGCGCTCACCCGAACTCACCGGGATGATCCGCACACAGGCGATGGGGCAAAAGGTCGACGATACGCGCGTCGAGGAGTTGCTGGTCGCCGGCGTTGCAGAGGCGGTCCGGATGCAGGTCGAATACGGAATCGACAGTATCAACGACGGTGAACTCAGTAAGTCGAATTTCATGCACTATGTGGCGAGCCGCATCTCCGGCTGGAAGTTCCGTCAATATGCGCCCGGCGAGGGGCCGGAACCGCTGAGCATCACAGCGCGCGACCGAACCAAATTCCCGGATTATTTTCTCGATGGCCGCGGCGGTTTCGCCAGTGGCGGCAAGGATGGCGTGCCGGCCAAGATCCGACGCTACGAATGTATAGAGCCGCTCCGCTACATCGGTGCGCAATCGATGCAGCGCGACATCGCCAATTTCAGGGCAGGTCTCAAGGGCGTCGACGGCCATGCGCCGTTTCTGCCCGCCGTGACTCTCGGCGTCATCGAACATTGGCTCTACAACGAGCACTACAAGACGCAAGAGGAGTTCCTTTACGCCATCGGCGACGTGATGCACGAGGAATACAAGGCGATCATTGACGCGGGGTTCATTCTGCAGCTCGATGATCCCGATCTCGCCGATGGCTGGCAGATGTATCCGCATATGAGCGTCGACGATTACCGGCGCTACGCCATTGTGCGCATCGATGCATTGAACCATGCCCTGCGCGGCCTGCCTCGCGAGCGCATTCGCCTGCATGTGTGCTGGGGCAGCTATCATGGTCCACACGAGTTCGACATTCCCCTGAAGGATATTGTCGATCTCCTGTTCCGGGTGAATGCAGGCGCCGTGTCGATCGAGGCCGCCAACCCGCGCCATGAACATGAGTGGCAGGTGTTTGAAGACTTCAAGCTGCCGAAGGATACGAAGCTCATCCCGGGAGTCGTCGGCCATTGCACAGATTTCATCGAGCATCCCGAACTGGTCGCCCAGCGACTGGAACGCTACGGCAAGCTAGTCGGTCTCGAAAACCTCATGGCCAGCACAGATTGCGGCCTCGGCAACCGCACCGGCACGCCTTCTATTGCGTGGGCGAAGCTGGAAGCGCTTGTCGAGGGCGCGAAGATCGCCACGAAGCGCCTGCGGGGTTGATCCGCGACGCTTGATCATGGTCAATGCCAAAAAGGCGACCGGACGCTCATATAGTCCGGCGCTTGGGGGGCGGGGCATGTACCGGGACATTGTGACATTCATCGACGGCGCGCCGCATACGGAAGGCGTCGGCGATTGCGTCCTGCAACTGGCGGCGACGTTTGCGGCCCATCTGACGATTATCGGTCTACCGCGCGATCCCGGCCACGCCATGCATCTGGCCAATGCGCCCGCGAAGGCGTTGAAAGAGGCGCTGCACAAGGCGCAGGGCGCAGCAGAAAGCGCCAGCCGGATTCTGGAAGAGCGGGCGCTGGCCGCCGGTATTCCATGCCTTCACCAGACATTCGATATGCCGGCTCCGGATTTCCCGCAACTGGTGACGCGCGTGTCGCGGCGCTTCGATCTGTCGGTGATGCCGCTTCCGAGTTTCGAATCTTTCACCGAGGATGAGGCGCTTTTCGAAGCAGCCTTACTGAATTCGGGCAGGCCGGTTCTGGGCGTTCCCCGCCGGGCGTCCGCATGCGAAAAGTTTGCGCGCGTCATGGTCGCCTGGGATGGCGGGCGCGAAGCTGCGCGCGCCGTTGGCGACGCCATGCCTCTGCTGGAGCGCGCCGATCTGGTCGAGATCGTAACGATCGGCGTCGACAAGAATCCAGCCGACGAAGAATTGCCGGGCTGCCACATCGCCGGCCATCTGGCGCGACATGGCGTCAATTGCGAATTTCGGCGGCTCGACGGGCGCGACAAGCCGGCGAAGCTGTTGCTGGGGCGGGCTGGTGAATTGGGCGCAGATCTGCTGGTCATGGGCGCGTACCGGCATTCCCGCTGGCGTCAGGCTGTGCTTGGAGGCGCAACCCGCGACATCATGCAGGACAGCAAAATAGCTGTCCTTATGAGTCGGTAATCAGATCACCTTGGCTTTCGCCGCGCGATCATCGTCCTCGGTCTTCAGCCGCTCGTATTCGATGCGGATGAAGTCTTCTCCATAAATGCGCTCCAGCCGGCGCACCGCGAAATGTCCGCGCGCGATCGACTGGAAATGCTCGATGAAGGCGTAATTTACCGCTGCGCCGCCAATTGCGCCGAGGATCGGCACAGCTTGGGCGACCGCTTTCTGGCTGACCGCAACCCCGAAGCGCGCCGCAATCTGGGCGATCAGCTTCACCACCACAGGCGCAGTCTCATCAGCGACCTTGCGGTGGAGCATGTATTTACTGGCCTCGGTGATCGACTTGGCCAGCAGCGCCCGCACCGCGAAATAACTGCTACGCAAATGGTCGTCGACCTCCGTCCGTCCGCCCATGGCGAAGACTTCCATACACGCAAGGGCAGTCTGGGGATCGTTGATGTCTTCGCCTTCCGCGCGGGCGATGTCGGCAATGGACCGCAGGATCAGGGTTGTCGAAACCGTCAGCTCGAAAGGAAGCGCCGCCAGACCCAGTGCGCCGCCGGCCGCGCCTGATGCCGTTGCGAGAGACTTGTGAAGCCCTGCCGAGGATGCGCGGGGGGGCTTGGCCGGATCGAGACTGCGCAACGCGACTTTCATGGCGGCTTTCAGCGCCATTCCGGTGGCGTTTTCCGCAACGGATCGGACTTTTTCCGGGATGAGCGCAGTGGCGAGCTCAATCTGCTTGCCGACCATATTGGTGAGGCGCGCCGTGTAGCTCTCGTGTTCCAGCCGCTCAAAGGCTGTGCGCAGCGACGCCAGATCGGCCGGCTCCAGGTTGCGGGAAGGCCCGGTTTCGACGGACACGATCGAGGGTTTTGAAACGGCCATTCTGGTCCCGACAAGTCGCGCGACCGGATCGAAAGCCGCGCCGCAAGATTTGGTCGTCGCCATAACTCCGCGCAAGTCCCGCCACGGGTCAGCCCCACCTTCGAACAAAAAAATTTGCACGTTAACGACCCTGCGGCCCCCGAATTAACCCTGATGAGGCTGTCAGCGGGCCGCCGAAGCCGGTTGGGCGAGCCCTTGCGGACCCTGTCGCCAGAGGACGGCGCAGGCCCGGCAGCGCCGGAACGGGGGGATTCGGGCGAATTACGTCAAATTGCATGAATTTTGTTTAACTTGAATTATACTTACCTCGCCAGAGATAATTATAAACGCATACGCGTAAAATACGCTGGAAAGACTTAGATCAACTGCAAAAAGACGCTGGCAGAGTGTCCCCATAGAGAGTTTGGGGGCATTGATGTTCGGGCGTTTCTTCAAACCGGCTTTTTGCGCACTTGCCATCGCGGCGTCATGCGGCGCGGCTGTTGCTGGCGACTATCAGAAGTCGAGCTATATCGCGGTTGGGCGTCAGACTCTCGTGCCTTACGGCTGGGCGGACTTCTGCAACCGCTATCAGGGCGAGTGCAACGGCAAGCCGCTGGCGGCCATGGACCTCAACCTGACGCCGAAGACTCAGAAAATCCTCGAACGCATCAACACGATGGTCAATACGAGCATCAAGTCGGTCGCCGACGTCGACCATTGGGGCGTGGTTGACCAATGGGATTATCCGCAAGACGGCAAGGGCGATTGCGAAGACTATGTGCTCTTCAAGCGCCGACTGCTGATGGAAGAAGGCTTTCCGCGTCAGGCCTTGCTGGTGACCGTGGTGAAGGACGAGCAGGGCGATGGTCACGCGGTTCTGACGGTGAAAACCAATCAGGGCGAATATGTGCTCGACAATCTTCACAACGAGATCAAACCCTGGACCCGCACACCCTACAAATACGTCAAGCGCCAGTCGCAGACAGACCCGAACGCCTGGGTCGATGTAGGCGACCCGCCGGCTCAGCAGCGGATTGTGTCGCGCTAGGACCGGAAACTCTTTCCGATGCGTTGAACCGGGGGCTGCTATGCTTTCGTTCAACTCCGGTTCATCTTGACCTCAGTATTCCTCCCGGGCTCTTCGCTGAATCGTGTGGGTAGAGGTTTCAACCACAAGTTGAATATTTTGGTTTCCGCTGGCTCCGCGTATTTTCTGATGCATGCGTGACACGGATCTTTTTCAGGCGGCGCTCGGGCTTTCCGCGCCTTGGTTTATCAGCC
>CANJWR010000172.1 GCA_947478455.1 Beijerinckiaceae bacterium
AGCATCCAGAACCTGGCGTCGATTGAAAGGCGAAAATCAATTGCCGAAAGTCATCAACGGTGTAAAGTTTAGAGACGGAATCGAAGTCGCGCCAGAGATCAAATTCGCCGCTTGATTCACGCCGTCACCTAAATTCAACCATAGCTCCAACGCGATCAATATTGAAGTTAATGGAACATTATAGAATTAGACATTCTGGCGATGATCCGATATTCGACCAGCAGTTCAGGCTCGGTCTGTGGGCTTGGCCCGAGGGGTGAATTTGAGCGGTAAATTTGGAGGTTCGGCGGTGAAGTCAGCACTGGTTCTTGGCGGGGGCGGTTTTATTGGGTCGCATCTTGTGAAGCGCTTGCGGCGCGAAGGTTTCTGGGTGCGAGGCGTCGATCTCAAGTTTCCGGAGTTCAGCGAGACCGAGGCTGACGATTTCGTCGTGGCTGATCTGCGCGACGCCGGCAATACGCGCGCGGTGATTGATCGTCGTTTCGACGAAGTCTATCAGCTTGCCGCCGACATGGGCGGCGCGGGCTTCATTTTCACCGGCGAGAACGACGCCGACATCATGCACAATTCGGCGACCGTCAATCTCAACGTCGCGGAAGCCTGCAAGAACCGCAACATCAAGCGGGTCTTCTATTCGTCTTCGGCTTGCATGTATCCGGCGCACAATCAGGAAGACCCCAACGCCCCGGTGACGCGCGAAGACAGCGCCTATCCGGCAAATCCGGATTCAGAATACGGCTGGGAAAAGCTCTTCTCGGAGCGCCTGTTTTTGACCTACAACCGCAACTACGGCATGGAATGCCGAGTGGCGCGCTATCACAACATCTTCGGACCGCAGGGCACGTGGGATGGCGGTCGCGAAAAGGCTCCGGCCGCGCTTTGCCGCAAGATCGCCGAAACCGAAGACGGCGGCACGATCGACATCTGGGGCGATGGCGAACAGACCCGCTCGTTCCTGTTCATCGACGAATGCGTCGAGGGCACGATCCGGTTGACGCGCTCAAACTTCACCGGTCCGGTGAATATCGGCTCGACCGAGATGGTGACCATCAACCAGCTTGCAGCGATGATCATGAAGATCGCCAACAAGACCATTCACCTCAATCACATTCCGGGCCCGACCGGCGTGCGCGGCCGCAATTCGCACAATGAGTTGATCCAGGAAAAGCTTGGCTGGGCGCCTTCGGAAGCCCTGCAGGAAGGCCTTGCCAAGACCTATCCGTGGATCGAGTCGCAGGTGCTGCGTCGTCGCGGCAAGAACGTCTAGGGCGTCAGATCAATACAGTAAAAAGCCGCCCGAAAGAGTTCTTTCGGGCGGCTTTTCTTTGAAAGCGGTTGTCGGCTTCTGCAGATTCGCCAAATTTGATCAGGTGGATTCTGCGGCGCGGTCTATCTTCAGGCTGGTAAGGCGAATGGCTGCGAGGCCATTGGTCCATATGCGGAATTCCGTCTCATAGGCCGGGCCGGCGGGCACGCTGAACGGATAGCTGAATCGGTTCGACCCTTGAACCTCGTCCCCCTGCAGCGTTTGGTGGACCAGGAAGTTGCTTTGGTTCTGCACCACCTCAAGCGCAATCTTCGGCAGTTGATCTGATCCCGGATTGGTATCATTCAGGCCGATCTCAACAGAAAACTCCGCCACATATGCGCCCGGCTCCAGCGGCCAATAGGGTCCGAACGCAATATGTCCTTCATGCTCCGGTTTCGCCTCGATTGCGCCGTTGGCGCGACGGCCTGCTGAGCCAATTTTCAGGAACGGCACAAGATTGGCCACATCGACCGCGATCTGGCCGACCTTGTTGTTCAAGGCCTTGTGGCGGATGCGTTCGACAAACAATCTCTCAATTGTCAGTTCCGCCCCTTCCGTCGGTTTAATGCGGATCTCGAACAATGCTCCGGGATTGTCGGCCAGCGCTTCCGGCACATCGAAAGCCAGTTCGCATTTGCCGCCTTGCACGTCGCCCGAACCAAATATTGCGATTCCCAGAATCCTGTTGTCCGAGACAATCGTCACAAGGGCGCCGGGATTGATATCTGCGTCTGGCGATCCGGTCGCGGCATTCGCGAACTTCAGTCCAAGTTCGAGTTTGAAGCGCCCGAACGGCAACTGGCGGCACGGTCCGTAACAAATGAAGTCCTCGACGCCGGGCTTTGATTGAATGGCGGCGCCGAGGCGTTGTCCGGCAGCGCCGATCTGCATGTCACCCAGCCAGTCGACCGCGTAATCGGGCATTTTGTTTTTCACCGGGCCCGCCGGGGCGCGCACTGTGCCGTAGAGGTTCCGTCCGCGCGCGTTTGAAGGATCAACAGTGAAACGGGAACGAAACTGATCTTCGAAAGAATTGTTCCGCGCCCTGACGCCGACGAACGGACGGAGAGTTTCGGCCTCGTCTTCCTGACGGGCATATTCCGATCGGATTGCGCAATGCATTTGCATGGTCAAGGCGCTCCGCGCTCCTTCGCCGGCAGGATCACCGTCCGTTCGCAGGGTTGCATGCGGGGCGAAGACGAATGCATCCAGACCGTCGTAGATTGCCGGATCGTCGGAAGCCTCATTTATTGAGCGCGCCGTATGAGCCGCGACCGGGTGCAGGAAGCCGCTTTTGATCCAGGCGGTCGAGAATCGCTCGAACGCGTCATCGCGCGCCCCAAACCATCCGACGCGCAGATCACGCGGCGAATTGCTGAAGGCCTCCAGCAGATCGGGCATGTCGTCGGCAATGATCGTGCTGACGCATTCCATCGACATTCTGGATATGACCAGCTTGGTTCCGGGGATGGAGCGAATGCGAATTTCGAAGGTCGCACGTGAGTCTTCGGACACCGCATCGGGCACTTCGAAATCGAAGATGTAGACGCCGTCCTGCGCATCCTGTTCGCAGAAATCGCGGGCGTCGATAATGAAAGGACCCGCGGCGATTTCCACAAAGGCCCCGAATTTTTTTGGCCGGGCTGGCTCGGGTTGTCCGAGGCCGGCGGCAAATTCCATGTTGAGCCGCAGGCGATAGCTGCCGGACTGGAGCGCCCGGTAGGGTCCGTAGCAAAGACAGTCGTTGCTGTCGGGGCGGCTCTCGATGCCGTGATCGGTCAATATTCCGCCTGCGCCGATCTGTGTGCCGGACGCAGCAATCTTGCTTTCAGGGCTGTTGCGAGCCGCAAACCAGACGACCTCGCCTTTTTGCGGCCTGAACGCGAAACCGTGCCGGATGCGGCTGGAAAACGGGGTCGCGCCGGCGCCCACATAGGAACAGAATAGTCCCTCGAACGTGTTGTTGATGGTGTTGACGCCGATGAACCGCCGCAGCGGCAGTTTCGGTTGTTCCATGCGCCTGTATTCAGATTTCAACGCACGTATCAGGCTTTTGGAAACTTTTTGCCGCGACGCGTGATCGATGTCCAGTCCCTGTGCGTCCGCGCCGGAATCGAATTCGATAATGAAGGCGTCGGCCCGATCGTAGACATCGGGTTCGGGAAACAGCACAGTATTTGGGACATTACGCAACTTGTCATTGTCGGCTGTCAACATGACGGGATTTGTGAAGCCAAGGCCGCTCCATGCCTTCACGAAGCGTTCAAGCAATTCTGTCTTCTGCCCGAACCAGGCGACCTTCATGTCGCGCGGCGCAGCGGAGAAAATATCGATCAGAAATGGCAGGACGTGCCGGGTTTCGTAGGAACTCTTGTCGTAGCTGTCTGAGCGGTAGGCAGACTTGTAGGGAGCCTTCAGGGGCGCGCCAACCGCGTTAACCAGCGTATTGACGTAGGCCTTCATGGTTTCCGCGCCGGGGCGAATTTCCTCAATGTGCGCATCCGGCACGCCCCAGATGTCGGCCTGTTCGGGAATGTAGGGAGAGGTCACATTGTCGACGAAACGCTCGATGCTGTTCTGCAGCCGGTTGTGGCCGTGCTTTTCGGAAATCTGTCGCGTGTGATCGCAATGATAGGCAAAGAAGTCGCCGCCGGCGTCGGACAGCTTTCCATAATAGAGCTGCATGCGGACGGCGGTGTTCGAATCAAGGTGCCAGCCCAGCAGCATTTCTTCATGGTAGCCGTGAACCTTGAAGAGGGCGTCGCGCTCCATCAACTGGAAATCGCCCGGGCCGTCGTACATGACGCGGTCGTTGGCGTAGACGATCTCGTCCAGATGAACGTCTCGGCCCCATTTGCGAACCGTGTCGATGATGGCTTTCGGCTCGCGACGGTCTAGGCTTTCCCAAAGGGTTTCGGGAATTTCGAGCCGCGGGGCGTGATAGATGCCGCCCGGCAGGTCGCGCACATACTGCGTGAGCGTCTGGCCGCGTTGCGGAACGAACACGATGTCGGTGTTGGTGTTGAGAATCCACCGATTGCGCGGGTTCGAACGGCGCAGCGCGATGTTGCGGGCGATGGCCTCCAGCACCGCCATCGAACTCTTCGCGGCGAAGCGCTCATGAACAGCAGGTCTTGCGCGCAGGATGCGCAATTTTTTCAGCGCATTCGGCGTCAGCGTATCCAGAATGGCTTCGGGGAAAGTCGGGAAGTCGTCCGGCGTATTGTAGTCGACGAAAATGATTTCGTCGTCCTTGTCGGTCAGCATCTCGGCCATGCAATTGAAGCTGATCGCCGCACGCTTGTGCAGGTTGTAGCCGTAATTGTCGTTGCGTCCATAAACGATGAGCGAAATCATAATTCACTTCCGACCGGAATGAGAACGAAAGGCCCGGCAATTTTTCGATATTGCAGAGGGTGCGAGTCTTTCGTCGAAATTTTCTTGGCAGCGGTCTGAATACCAGCCGGGCGGGGCGATTGCCAGACCCGGTCCGTTAGCCCGGCGACGGCGCTGATGCGGCCATTTATTTCGGGCGCCGCCATTCGCTAACGCCTCGTTAACCATAAATCGTTAACGCTGGTTCACCATGATTGAGACTTGGTGAACGCTTTGCAAGGCCGCTTGCCGTTACCGGCGCCAGTTCGTCGCTTGTTGGGACAGACCGCTCTTTCGGGAACAGCGGCGATGATGGCTGTCCTGATGAGCGGGGCAGCCTTCGCCCAGACCGCCAGAAACGCCCCCATCGGCGGCGCCTTGCGCGGCGCTGCCACAGAGGGCGACGGGCCGGTGGCGACCATCAACGGGTCGCCGGGTGGAACGGCGGTCGCCCTGCCGAGCAACAATGTCACTCCGGGTGCTGCGAATTATGGACGCCGCAGGCCGCCCGCCGATCCACGGACCCGCTATACGGGCCGTCCGAGCACATCCCTTCGGCCTCTGCCGGGCCTGACGCCCTATCCGACCGCTCCTGTTTTGCGCCAGCGTGGTCCTGCGGCTGTGACGGCAACGACGCGCCCGACGCCCACCATCGCCCAGACGCCGCCGATTCCACGCAAGACTCCACCGCGCCCGATTGCGGACCCCTATGCGGTGGATGGGGTGATGATCGGCAACCTCAGGCTGACGCCCTATGCGGAAGTCGATGTCGGGTATGATTCGAACCCCAATCGCACCGGCACAGCCATCAAGGGCTCCACGACCGTGCGGGGCGAGGCCGGCTTCAACCTGCAATCGAACTGGAGCCGCCACCAGCTCACCGCGCAGGGTCTGCTTGGTTATACGCGATATGTGAATGTGCCGAGCGCCAACCGTCCTGACGGGACGTTCAAGGCCAACCTGCGGCTCGACGCCACAAAAGAAACCACGGTTGATCTCGAATTGCGCGGCGGATTGACCACGCAGCGTCCGAGTTCGGCGGAATTTTCCTCGCTCGGCCTGACAGTGTCGGGTCGCCCGGCTGTCTATACGGTCGGGACAACCGCTGGCGTCACGCGCACATTCGGGCGCTTTTCGCTCAGCCTGTCGTCGCTGATCGACCGGACGAATTACGAGAACGCCGCCCTGTCGAATGGCTCGCAGTTCAATCTGGCGCGCGACAATTTCACCACCTACGGATTCCGCACGCGCGCGGCCTATGAAATCACGCCCGGCATCTCGCCGTTTGTGGACGCCACCGCCGATACGCGGCGTCGCGACAATGCGGTCGATGGGTCCGGCTACCGGCGTAATTCGAATGGATTGACGGCGCGAATCGGCACGACTTTCGAATTGTCGCGCGTTCTCACCGGGCAGGTGGCGGCAGGTTACACGCAGCGCCATTATGCGGATTCGCGCCTGCGCGACGCCAGCGGCCCGACTTTCGATTCATCGCTGATCTGGCTGGCTTCCCCGCTGACGACCGTGACGTTGCGGGGCGCGACCGACATCAACGAATCCACGATCCCCGGCGCGTCCGGGTCGGTCTCGCGGAGACTGTCGCTCGATGTGGCGCATACCTTGCGGCGCAATCTGACGGTCGGGGCGCTGGGCTCGGTGCAGACCAATACGTATCAGGGCGTGAAGCTGAACGAGAACACCTATTCGGGAACCCTGCGGGCCGATTATACGATCACCAAATCGCTCGTCGTGCGCGGCAGCTTCACCCACGAGCGGCTGAAGAGTTCAAATCCAGGCTCGGATTATACGGCGAATATCTATCTCGTCGGCCTGCGACTGCAGAGGTAAAGCTTCGCGCCGCTGTCGGCCGCACCTGCAATCAAGTCTTAATGACGCTGCGTTACTCTTTCCTGTAGTTATTTTGTCAGGATTTTTTAACGTGACGCAGGTGGGCAATTTCAGGAGCCTCGCCAGGGCTTCCGCTTCACAAGGCTCGTCTTCCGGAACGCCGGCTGCGCCAGCGGCGCGGGCGGGGTCGGAATATGAGGACGAGCACTTCCTCAAGGTAGCATTGCACCGGTTCATAGCGGCGCTGGTGGCGATCATCGAGGTCAGCAAGACAATTTTGCGGATTTTTCTGCTGTCGCTGCCGGTTCTGGGCCCGATTGGCCTGATCCTGTGGAATATGGATTTCAAGGGCGCCAGCCAGCGCGCTTCGGGCGGCAAGAGCATCGCCGAACAGCTCGGTCTGGCCAATATGGCCAATTACGCCATGGGGCTTTTCGGGAAGCTCGACAATCTTTCGACCGTCGCCAATGTGGCGGCCGGGCTGGCGACCGGCAAGGGCGGCGATTTACCCGAGCAGAAGCCGGGCACTGCGAAGGGCATGTTCGCCATGAAGCCGATCAAGCCGGGTGTGCAGTCAGCCGAGGATGGCGGCGCCGACGATGAGCCCGGCTCTGTCGATACCGGACTGAAACCTGCGGATACGAAGACAATGGCGAAAAACGCCAAGCCGGCCAAGAAGCTTTCGCCCGCCATGGTGGAAACTGCTGAGGCCAACGACATTCTCGCGGCGTTCAAGGCGGTTGAGGACGATTACCGGCAGTTTCCGCAAGCCGAGGCCGCGCTCTCCGGCTTTCTTGGCCACTATCCGAAATCGAAGCATCGTGTCCTGCTCTTGCAGAAATTTGACGCGGTCGGACGTTATCCGCGCCGCGCCATACCTGAACGGGCGACAATCGAGCCTGACGCAAAGCTCGTCGCAGCAAAGATATCGGCGCGGGAAATGCAGTCTGCGACTGCGTGTCTTGCAGGACTGCAGCGGATCAACGGCGCAGCCCTGATGCAGAAGGCTGTCACGATTCAGTCCGCCATCCCGGCCTATGTGGTTCTGGTCGACGTTACCTTGCCGGCGTCCGTGGAGGGCGCGCCCAAATCCGCCGCAGTCGATCTCGATCCCGGCGATCGTCTGGCGCTCGCCAAAGGCGTCAGCGGCTGTTTCGCAAAACGCATGGCGGCCGGCAGCCTGACCGTGGCTTTCTGGTCCGATCCCGCGACCCGACAAATCGGCCCGGCGCTGGCGCAGGCTTCCGACGCTCTGGTTTTCGTGCGCGGCTAGAACCTTTCAGAGTTTGCGTCTTGATGACTTGCGCGCACGTTGTGCAGCGTCGTTCCTTTGATCTCAGGTGCATGAAAAAGGGGACCGGCGAAACCGGTCCCCTTAGTCGTTTCAGCGGTCAGCGAAGGCTCAGAGCGAGCCGACGATCTTCTGCAATTCGGTCAGGAAGCCCGGACGAATGTCGTCGCGCGACATGGCGAAAGCCACGTTGGCGGCGAGGAAGCCGACCTTGGAGCCGGTGTCATAAGTCTTGCCGTCGAAGCGTACGCCGTGGAAGCCCTGCGATTTCGCCAGTTCCTTCATGCCGTCGGTGAGCTGGATTTCACCACCCGCGCCCTTCTCGACCTTGCCGAGAATGTCGAAGATCTGCGGCTCAAGAATATAGCGGCCCGAGATGATCAGGTTCGACGGCGAGGTGCCCTGCGGGGGCTTCTCGACCATGCCGTTGATCTGGAACGTGTGGCCGTGGTCCTGACCGACCGACACGATGCCGTACATATGGGTGTCCTGCGGCGGCACTTCCTCCACCGCGATGATGTTGCCGCCGTGCTTCTCGTAAGCCTCGATGCACTGGGCGAGGCAGCGGGACTTGCGCTGGCCGGGCAGGGTGATCATGTCGGGCAGCATCACCGCAAAAGGCTCGTTGCCAATGATGTCGCGCGCGCACCAGACCGCATGGCCGAGGCCGAGCGGCGCCTGCTGGCGGGTGAAGCTGGTGGCGCCGGCGGCCGGAAGATCGGCCATCAGGGCGTCGTATTCCTTTTTCTTGTTGCGCTTCTGAAGTGTGTCCTCAAGCTCGTAGGCCATGTCGAAATGGTCCTCGATGACTGCCTTGTTGCGGCCCGTCACGAAAACGAAATGCTCGATGCCGGCCTCACGGGCCTCTTCGACGCAATGCTGGAGAACCGGGCGGTCGACAACCGTCAGCATTTCCTTGGGAACCGTTTTGGTGGCCGGCAGAACGCGGGTGCCGAGACCCGCAACTGGAAACACGGCCTTGCGGATGCGCTGGGACATGAAAAATCCATTCAACGATGGCGACAAGCGCCGGGGAAAGGGGTCTGAAACCGAATCGCCCGACTCATGCCGGATGTTCAAGTTTCGTTGCCGAACAGGCGTGCGCAGAATTAACCGGCAGAAATGAATCGCTCATGAAGCGCGGGCGTGGGGCGGCTGCCGTCCGCTGCCGTGATTAATGATCCGTTGTCGCAGGGCCCTGTCGGGAGTGGACGATCGGGCTGGTTTCGGGTC
>CANJWR010000173.1 GCA_947478455.1 Beijerinckiaceae bacterium
AGTCGGGGGACCGCCGCCGCAACCGACCATGCCGGCCATCAGGCAAGCCATCCTCGGCTTCTTCGCACGGCCTCCTCCCAGGCGATGCCCCCACTGTGAGAAACTCCTCGCCGACGCCGTCAGATCTAATCTGCCAAAGTAGTGCTAGGCTCGCGCTGCCTCCGTCCCGCCTTGAATCGACTAACTTCCGCAAATCTTATCGACAGGCACGATAAGTAAATTGGCGGTGCGGGCAGGCATATGCGCAAATCAGGTTTGTAGCGTCGGGTCCGGGCGCCACTATCCTTTGGAAGGCGACGGGCCATCGTCAGGAGGAGCCCCATGGGCCGTTTCGAAAGTCGGAAATCTCTCCTTGCAGGGTGCTCGATTATTCTCGCGGCCGCGACGCTCGCAAGCGCCAATACCTCAGCCCAAACGGTGGAAGAGTTCTATAGCAAAAACCCGATCACCCTGATGGTCGGTGCGGCTGCGGGCGGATCGTCGGACGATTTTGCGCGCGGTATTGCGCCCTTCCTCAAGAAATACATTCCGGGCCACCCGAACATCATTCTCCGCAACAAGCCCGGCGCGGGAGGCCTGCTTGTCGCCACAGAATTGCAGAATTTTGCGCCGCGCGACGGCACCTACATCAGCACCTTGCAGCGCAACAATTACGTCGATCCGCTGCTGAGCGACACGAAAGTGAATTTCGACCCCCGGCAGGTGAACAGCCTTGGCAGCATGGCCAAGAACATCTACAGCGTCTTCACCTACGGCAAGACGCCGGTCACCTTCGCGGATGCACAGAAGCGGGAGGTGATCCTGACCGCCCCGAGCGCCGGCAGCGGCAACGCCACGCTCCCGGTCATGCTCAACAAGCTGGCCGGTACGAAGTTCAAGATGATTTATGGCTATCAGGGCCCGCACGACGAAATGCTCGCTCTCGAACGGGGCGAGGCAGAGGGGCGCGCGGCCGGATACAGCACAACAAAACGCGGCAGCGCCAAACAATGGTTTGATCAGGGCCTGCTGCATCACATCATGCTGTTTTCCTTCGCCCGCAGCCCGGAACTGCCCAACGTCCCGACCGTCATGGAAGTCGTGAAAGACCCGGAGGCTATCGGCATCGTGCGCTTCATGCTGACCACTCAGGAGTTCGGACGCCCCTTCGCGGCGCCTCCGGGCTTGCCGGCGGATCGTCTTGCGGCACTGCGGGAGGCCTTTGCGGCCATCGCCAAAGACCCCGACTACATCGCCGAACTGGCGAAGATCGGCGACGACGTGGAATTCCTGTCGGGCAAGGAAGTGCAGGATCTGGCCGCCGAATTGTGGAACACGCCGCCCGCGCAACTGGCGAAGGTCAAGGAAATCCTCGCCACGAAATAGTGCGGAAGTTCGGGAAGGCGGGCCCTCCGCTCAGCGGACGCCCGTTGCCCAAACCGGCCGCCAGTCACAGGGCGGTGGGGCTCGCCGTGGATTCTTATCGTCGTTCGCGGCTTTTCAATCAGTAGGATCGGACCCTTTCAAGGGTATCCTTAAGCCGAATTTGAACGCGCGCGGCTCTATCCCTCGATAGCCGGTGCGCGTTTTGGCGCGCATTCAGTTTGCGTAGCCGTCAGAACAAGTCGCCGGGGAGCAGTTAGCCATGTTCAAATACCTCCACCACGTTCACTACGCAGTCGAGAATCTCGACGCCATGGTGGAATATCTCGAAAAGAACTTCGACATGAAGCCCGAGCGCATCGAGATCAGCAAGGGCAACCACCCCGCGAAGGAAGCCGTCTATCACGCCGGCATCACCGAGATTCAGGTCACCGAACCGCTGGACACAACCTCCGCGCTCGCCAAACATCTCGCAAAGCATGGACCCGGCGTCTACCACGTTGCATTCGGCGTGAAGCAGATCGAAAACCTGTTCCAGCGCGCCATCGACAACGGCAACGACATGCGCCGCAAGGCGGTCAGCGTCGCGCCGCGCGGTTACAAGACCGTCAATATCGAGAAGTCGTCATCGCACGGCGTCGGTTTTCAGTTCATCGAAGACCCGGAACACGACGTCTGATTGCAGACGTCACGAGTTAATTGGCAGATTGAATTGATCGGGCGGGAAAAAATGCTTGTTATCGACACACACGTTCATACCGGAGTGAACTGGTCCGAACCGGTGGAGGTGCTGGTGCACCAGATGGATTCTAACGGCGTCTCCCACGCCGTGCTCGTCCAGCACAATGGCAACTACGACAATTCCTATATTCTCGACGCCGCCCGCCGGTTCGAGGGGCGCTTCAAGGTCGTCGGCCTTCTCGATCTCAACGATCCCGCAAAGGTGAAGAATCTCGAAAACCTGCACAAGCAGGGCGGCGTCGGCTTCCGTATCAATTTGCGAAAAGAAAACGAATGGTCGCCAGATAACGCCGCCTTTCAGGCGGCGGGCGATCTCGGCATGATCGTGAGCGTAATCGGCAAGGCCGAAAACTTCGCGTCGGCATCCTTCAAGAAGCTGCTCGACAATTGCCCGAAGACCCACTTCTGTCTTGAGCATCTGCTCCGCAGCCCCGGCGGCGACGTAGCCAAGCCGCCTTATGATGTCTACGAGGCCGCGCTCGAATGCGCCCGCTGGGCTAACACCAGCGTCAAGGTGCCGGGCCTTGGAGAGATTGTCGGCAAGCCGCATCTTCTGCCCAAGGGCTATCCGTGGAGCACCGTTCCGCCGCATTACGAAATGGCCAAAAAGGCCTATGGAGCGCAGCGGATGATGTGGGGCTCCAACTTTCCGCCCTGCTCGGCAAAGGAAGGCTATCGCAACGCCCTCGAAGGCATTCGGGACATGCCGCTCTTCCAGAACGGCGACGAGGCAGAGTGGGTGATGGGCAAGTCCGCCGCGAAACTCTGGGGCTTTGCGTCCTGATCGTCGTTCGCGCATTTCTCGAAACAATTCGTTCGGCGAGGAGCATCTCATGCTGAAAGCAATCATCACCACATCGTTTGCGAGCCTGCTGGCTCTCGGCAATGCGAGCCTTGCGCAGGACTATCCGTCCCGCCCGGTGCATTTCGTGGTCGGCTTCGGGGCTGGCGGTCCGGATACAACCGCCCGCATTCTCGCCGCGCAACTCGCCACCCAGACAGGCAAGCGCTTCGTGGTCGAAAACAAGCCCGGCTCCAGCGGCATCATCGGCGCAGAGTTTGTCGCAAAGGCCGCGCCCGATGGCTACACCCTGCTGGTCACCACGGCCTCTCTTGCAAGTCTGCCCAGCCTGCAGACGAAATTGCCCTTCGATGTCCAGAAGAGCTTCAAGCCGATCTCGCAGATTGTGGCGTCCGAAGCCTCCTTCCTCCTCGTTTACCCGCAATTGCCGGTCAAGAATCTCGTCGAACTGATGGCCTACGCCAAAGACCCGAAGAACCGCGTTTTGTATGGATCGACCGGCATCGGAACCGGCTCGCATCTGCGCATGGCGCTGTTCGCCAAGGCCAACAATGTTCCCATGCAGCATGTGCCGTTCAAGAGCCCCGGCGAAGCGGCTGTTTCGCTGATCGGCGGCGAGACCCATACGTTGTTCATGACCACCACGCAGGCCCTGCCGCTGATCAAGTCCGGCAAGGCGCGTGCAGTGGCGTATGACTATCCCACACGCGCAGATTTCATGCCGGATATTCTGACCATGAAGGAAGCGGGCTCGGCCCCCACCGATCTCGACTCCGGCTGGCATGGCATGATGGGCCCCGCCGCGATGCCCGAGCCAGTCGTGAAATGGCTCGAGACGGAAATCCGCAAGGCCATTGCGACGCCGGAAGTCCGCGAGCGACTGACTAACCTCGGACTGATTCCCGTCGGCGGAACCGGAGAAGAGTTCGGGACAGTGCTGGCGGCCGCAGTCAAGGGAATGGGCGACGCCGCGCGCGCCGCCGGCATCCAGCCGAGATAGACATCGTCAGAATGAGCCGACGGCTACCGACGCGTTAGCGTTCGAATAGGCAGGCGGACTGTTCGTCTCAGTCCGCCGAAAGGGTGCAAAATGCTTTTGCGGGTAAACGGGCCGAAAGACCTGCTGGCGGGACTTATCTTTATCGTCTTCGGTCTCGCCACATTCTGGAAGTCGCACGACTATGAGGTCGGCTCCGCCCTTGAAATGGGTCCGGGCTATTTTCCCGCCGCCATGGGTGTTGTCCTGACGATTCTCGGAATAGCCGCCATCGCACGCGGACTGACGCTCAAGGTGGCCGACCCCATCACGCCACACAAGCTTGAACCTCTGCTGCTGATTTTCGGTGGAATCATCGCATTCTCATTGCTCATCGAAACAACAGGTCTGCTCATTGCTGCAGCTGTGCTGATCGCGATGGCCTGCTATCGCCGGCTGCGGTCAAACCCGCTCGAAGTGCTGGCGATTTATGTGGGGCTCACCGGGTTCTCGGCCTTCCTGTTTGTATATCTGTTCGAGATGCAGTTGCCGCTCTTCTGGTGGCGTTAAAAAAGGCGACTGGAAAATGGGCGTTTTCGACAATATCCTGCATGGCTTCGCGGTTGCGTTGACGCCGACGAACCTGATGTTCTGCTGGATCGGCGCATTGCTCGGCACGGTCGTCGGCGTGCTGCCGGGTATCAATGTTCTGACCACATTCGCGATCCTGCTACCGCTTACCTTCAAGATCGACCCGACCGCCGCCATTGTCATGCTGTCAGGCGTTTACTACGGCGCGCATCATTCACTCTCGACGACATCGATCATGCTCAACATGCCGGGCGAACCCTCCGGCGTCGTGATCTGCTTTGACGGCTACCCGATGGCCCGACAGGGACGCGCCGGCGCAGCGCTGGCGACTGCGGCTTTGTCATCGTTCTTCGCCGGCTGCGTCGGCATCGTCATCATAGCCTTCTTTGCTCCGGCTCTGGCGGACGCCTCGCTTTGGTTTCAGGCGCCGGAATATACGGCCGTCTGCATCCTTGCGTTGATTGGCGCCTCTGTCGTCACCAGCAAGTCAAAAATCAACACGCTGGGCATGGCGGTGATCGGCCTGATCCTCGGCACGGTCGGTACCGACATCCATACAGGCGTTGCCAGATTCACCTTCGGTACGCTGGAACTGGACGAAGGGTTCGACTTCGTGTCCTTCGCGGCGGGACTCTTCGCCTTCGTCGAAATCGCTTTCCGGCTGGGCTCTTATGACGCGCAGGTACAGATCAAGACGAAGCTGCGCGACCTGATCCCGCGCTGGCCGGATATCAAGGCCGCAGCGATGCCGACCGTGCGCGGCACTGCGCTCGGCGCGGCGCTGGGCGTACTGCCCGGCACAGGCCCGTTTGTCGCGTCCTACTCGGCCTATGCGCTCGAGAGCCGGATCGCCAAAGACCCGTCGCGCTTCGGCAAGGGCGCCATTGAAGGTGTCGCAGCGCCGGAAGCGGCGAACAATGCTTCCGCTTTCACCCATTACATTCCGATGCTCACGCTGGGCATTCCGGCGGGCGCAGTCTTTTCCATGCTGATGGGCGCCCTGATGATGCACGGCATCCAGCCGGGCCCGGAGATCATGACCAAGCACCCCGATCTTTTCTGGGGACTGATTGCCAGCATGTGGCTCGGCAATCTGATGCTTCTGGTTCTCAATCTTCCGCTCATCGGCGTCTGGATCAAGTTGCTGGAAACGCCGTATCGCTTCATCTATCCGGCGATCCTGCTTCTGACTTGCATCGGCTGCTATGCGGTACATTTCCGGGTCTTCGACATACAGGTCGCCGCCTTCGTGCTGCTCGTCGGCTACGTGCTGGAAAAGCTCGACTGCGCACCTGGCCCGGTCATTATCGCCATGATCCTCGGACCGATCCTCGAAGAAAACATGCGGCGCGCGATGCTCATCTCAGGTGGAGACGCGACAGTGTTCCTGCGGCGCCCCATCAGCGCTTTCTTTCTGCTGCTGTCGGTCGCTCTGATCGTGACCTATGTGGTCCCGACATTCAGGCGTAGCAAGAAAAAACCGGGCCCTGAAAGCCTCGTTGAAGCCGGTCATGCCGAATAGCCAACTACTCCGCTCAAAATCCATTCGCGGTCGAAAGATCGCCCAACAGGAGATCTGACATGTTGCTGTTGCCTGAAGGTCTTTGCCCCGGCTCCTACACGCCGTTTACCGCCGACAACAAGCTCGACGAAAAGGTGCTGGGCGAGCATCTGCGGCTTGTGGTGAAAGGCTCCGGCGGTCTGCACGGCCCCGCCGGCCACAGCGAATTCGCCAGCCTGACATTCGACGAATGGAAAGCCTGGACAAATGTGCTGGTTGACGTCGCCCATAGCGCAAAGATCAAGGCCTGGTCGTTTCTGGGCGCCGAGAGCTTCGAGAAAACCATGCACTTTGCGAACCACGCGAAGAAAGCCGGCGCAGATGGCTTCTGGGTCATCGCGCCCTATTTCAACCTCTACTCGCAGGACGCCGCCTATCACTATTACAAGGATTTCGCCGCCGAGTTTCCCGACACGCCCATCGTATTTTATCCTTCGCATCAGACCGGCAACCATTTCACGCCCGCCACCATCGGGAAGATTGCCGAACTGCCCAACATCGTCGGCATGAAACTCAACGGCGACGCCTCGTATGACGAAGTCAGCCGAATCATTCTGCTGACCAAGGGCATCGAATCCTTCAGGTGGGTGACAGGCGGGCTCAATGTACTCTACCCGCTCATGAAAGGCGTCGACGTCAAATCGAGCTGCAGCCCCATGTCCAACTTCGCACACGAGTGGAGCTTGAACATGTGGAACTCTTATCTCCAGCACGACTGGCATGAAGTCGAAAAATGGCAGAAGAAGATCGCCAGGATCGCCGCCGCCCTGAATGTAACCGGCGATCGCCACGTCGGTGCACGCGCCGGTCACAAGGCCGCACTGGCCCTGCTCGGCAGGCCGGTCGGACTTCCGCGCCGGCCTGCGATTCCGGCGAGCGAAGAGCACATCGCCCGCATCAAGAAGGTCTTTCAGGAAGAAGGCCTGATCTAGCGCACTTTGCCGAAGGCCCCGGCGCATCCACGAGACGCCGGGGCGAAGCCGGATTGCAGACTGTTCAGACCGCCTCAGTCTTCGCGGCCGTTCTCGATGGCCCTGCGTATCTTTCTGATGAGACGCGAACGGCCCTTCTCGTCGCCCTCCTTGCGCACGGCGTCGTCGATGTCGAGGAGGAGCCGCGACAGATCGTTGTGCCAGTCCACGCGCCCCAGATGTTCCGGCTTCAGGCGCGCGGGCTGCGGAGCCGCGACTGTTGAGGCGTCATTTGCATCAAGCTCGAAACACTCGTCGAGCGATGGAAAAAGAATCGAACCCTTGTCCAGCGTGGATGACAAACGCCCGGCAAGCCCGTCGATGGCTTCCTGCTCGCCATGGACGAGAAACACTCTGCCGGCGATGGGCTTCCGCTTTTCAATCCAGCTCGCCAGTTCCGGGCCGTCGGCGTGACCTGAATAAACATCGAGTGAGCGAATACGCGCACGCACATCGATTTCCTCGCCCATGATGCGGACCTTTCTGGCGCCATCCAGCAGAATGCGCCCGAGCGTTCCCTGTGCCTGAAAGCCGACCATCAGAACGGTCGCCTCCTGCCGCCAGAGCCAGTTCTTCAGGTGATGGCGGATGCGTCCGGCCTCGCACATTCCGCTGGCGGAAATCACGATATGAAAGCCGCTCATCCGGCCGATGGATTTGCTTTGCTCGACCGATTCTGTGAAACGCACCGTCCTGAAATTCATGGCCCGCACCAAAGCGTCGCCAGCGGTCATCTCGCCCGCATGTCTGGCAAAGACAGCGCTCGCCTTCGTGGCCAGCGGCGAGTCAATAAAGATCGGGCATGGCGGTATGTCGCCGCTCTCGATGAGACCATGAATATCGACGAGAAGTTCCTGTGTGCGCTCAACCGCAAATGACGGAATGATCAACGCGCCTCTGCGCGAAGCAGCATCAAGAATTTCTGCTTTCAGCAGACCGCGCCGTGTTTCAGGTAATACATCCGGGCGTTCCGTATCGCCGTAGGTCGCCTCGCAAACCAGATGATCAACTCCCTGCGGGCCTTCAGGATCGCCTTGCAGCAGCTTGAACTTGGGGCCTATATCGCCGGAAAAAAACAGCCGCGTCGGCCTTCCGCTTTTGTCGGCGCGTGAAGCCTCGACTTCGACAGATGCCGACCCAAGCAAATGTCCCGCATCCCAGAATTTTGCCCGAAGGCCTTTGCCGACAGTGAACCACTGACCATACGCTACGGGACGAAACTGTGTCAGACAGGCCGTGGCGTCCTCAGCCGTATAAATAGGTTCGACAGACTCTTTTCCCCTGCGCGCATTGCGGCGATTGAGCTGATCGACTTCCATTTCCTGAATGAAGCCGGAATCTGGTAACATGATCGAGCACAGATCAGCTGCAGCCTGTGTCGAATACACTGGCCCATCGAAACCGTCGCGCGTCAGCTTGGGAATGAGGCCGCTGTGATCGATGTGTGAGTGGGTCAGTACTAGAGCGTCAATATCTTTCGGACGAAACGGAAACGCGCGATAATTCAATTCTTTTTCGGTCTTGGAGCCCTGAAACATGCCGCAATCGACAAGGACTTTCGAACCATTCACCTCCAGCAGGAAGCAAGACCCTGTGACGGTTCGGCACGCTCCATGAAAAGTCAGACGCATCGGCAAAACTCCCAAACGTTTCCAATCATAGAAAAGCTCCGGTCGCGCGTCCTGGAGACAGATCAAATCCGTTGGTCAGATTTGCACCGCCATGAATTCTTTCGACTGTTATCAGATCAACGGCATGCTCCTCCCCCAATGCATGCAAATTGACGAAATCCTGACCGGCCATTGTACCAGAAGTTGGCGCTCAGTCTGCATTCAAATGGTCGCCGATCTGCTTTGTCGCAAAATAGATATCCCATGAGGCAATGAACATGGCTCTTCGCTGAATCGTGTGGGTAGAGGTTTCAACCACAAGTTGAATATTTTGGTTTCCGCTGGCTCCGCGTATTTTCTGATGCATGCGTGACACGGATCTTTTTCAGGCGGCGCTCGGGCTTTCCGCGCCTTGGTTTATCAGCCG
>CANJWR010000174.1 GCA_947478455.1 Beijerinckiaceae bacterium
CATTTTTGCTTTAGAGCTGAAGGATTCTCGGGAGGTGGCTGGGGCGCCAGGATTCGAACCTGGGAATGGCGGTACCAAAAACCCCGGCTCGTAGAAATAGGCGGTTTACCGCGCCTTACCCTAGGCTAACGAAAGTGGAGATTTTACCTTTAATTACATAGTAGTATGGTTACTTGTTTTAACCTCGATTTACCCCCGTTAAGGTATGGGCTCCGTTAGCCCGGCGTTAGCCCGAGGAGAAAACAATGGCAAAAATCCCAGGCGGCCTGACTCGCAAAGTCGCTCTTACCGATCGGTCCCTGAAAGCCCTCAAGCCCGCCCCAGCGGGAAAGCGCCTTACAGTCTGGGATGCACGTATGCCCGGCATGGCCGTTCGCATCACCGATAAGGGCGCCGTCTCGTTCTTCGCGGTTCGCCGTCGTGCCGGTGCGACTTCACCGTCCTGGGTGAAGCTCGGCACTTATCCACCGCTGACCTTGGCGGAGGCGAGAGACAACGCCCGTGACGCCCTCGGCGCTTTGTTGGATGGCAAACATCCGAGAACGATCGCCGAGGAAAAGCGTCGCGAAGAGGCCAGCCAGCAGGCTGGAAACTTTGGAACGGTGGCGCAGGATTTCGCCCAACGGCTCGAAACTGGAAAGATTCATAAAGCCAATCGCGGCGGCGGCCCGCTGCGCAACGCCAAAGAAGTCGCCACGGTCGTGCGTCGCGAGTTTCTAGGGCAAGAGCGAGATGGCAAGGAATGGAAAACCTCCAAGCGTGCGCCTTGGACCGAGCGCCCAATCGGTGACATAAGCCGGCGCGACGTTCGCGAAGCGATCGAAGCTATCGTTGAGGATCGCGGGCTCTATGCCGGGCGTCACGCTTTCGCCGCAGCCCGGAGGTTATTTAAATGGGCCGTGCAGCGGGACCTAATCGAGCGGTCGCCATGTGAGGGACTGTCAGCCGTGGAATTGCACGGCGCGCCGACGTCGCGAGATCGCGTTTTGAGCGATAACGAGCTGCGATTGGTTTGGCGCGTTGCGGATGCCACTAGTTATCCGTTCGGTGATCTCGTCAAGCTTTTGTTACTCACCGGCCAGCGTCTCAACGAGGTTGGGCAACTTAGATGGATTGAAATCGAAGGCGACCTTATGACGATTCCGGCCGAACGTATGAAAGGCGGCATCGCACAGACCGTCCCGCTGGTTCTGAAGGCGAGCGAAATCCTAAAAGGCATCCCCCATTTTGCTAGCAACGAGGCTGGCAAGGAAAATGGCGAAAAGTTTGTGTTCTCGACCACGGGCGGCGGGACGGCGATCGCCGGCTACAGCTACTGGAAGCGAACCTTCGATGCGTCTATATCTAAGGTCGCGAAAGAGACCGGCGAAACGCCGATGCCGCCGTGGACGTTACACGACTTGCGTCGCACGGTCCGGACACGCCTTTCCAGTCTGGGCGTGCTGCCAGTGATTGCTGAGTTATGTATCGGCCATAAACAGCAGGGTATCGCGGCGGTATATGATTTGCACCGTTACGACAGCGAAAAGCGCGACGCTATGCGAAAGTGGGAGGCGTTGCTTCTAACGATCGTCGCGCCTCAGCCGCCGCCCGGTAAGAAGGTTGTTGAGCTCCATACGAGGGCGAGCGCATGACCAAAGAAAGCGACAAGGAGTTGGAAATTTGCGAGCACCGTTTTCATAAGACGGCTAATCCCCTTTACGTATGGGAGGCGATAAATTTGAGCTTTACGAACTCACGACCGATCCCGGAATGGTGCTTTCCATATCTCAGAGATGCTGCCGCACAAATCAATGCTCTACGCAGGAAAGTGATTGAGCGACAGGGTCAAAAAAAGGATTGTGAAAAAGCCTATACAAAAGTGCGCGAAATATTGGGCTTCGGTCGACAAGGACAAAAAAATGCTTTCGCCGCAGCCTACGAAGACGACGTTGACCTGCGCCTTTACGTGAGATCTGAAGGCGAGGCAAAGCTGACGGCGCTGAGGGCAAAAGAGCTGGGAGTGAAGAAGGCGGATGCTTTCATCTCGGCAGATGGAGGCCTGCGCATCTACATGAAATCTGGCAGCAAAACGCCGAACGAGTCTCGATTGAACAAGTTGGGACTGCAAAAGGTATCTGTGAAAGGGGTGGCAGTGAACCTAGCAGGACGGCAGACCTTCGGCGACGAGCGCGCCAGAGCAAGGAAGAGGCGCGGCAAAAAACTTTCTGGGCCGGCCGGTTAGAACTTCGCCGGAACCTTCAACCGCGCGCTCTCGCTAATATCGAAGTTACGCTAGTCCTCTCGAAGTAAGAGAGGGCTATTCAATGACCAGATTTATCGCTTATCCGGAACTGCCTAATTACGGCGTTCCCAAATACACTCGTAAACATCTCCTGGATTTACAGCGCCGCGGGCAATTTCCAAAGGCGCGCCAACTCTCTCCCAATCGTGTCGGCTGGGCCGAAGAGGAGGTTGTCGCTTGGGTAGCCTCGCGGCCGACCGCGCGGGCTGTCGCCGATGGCGATCGGCCGGATAAAGACCCGGTTTGATCGAGCACAGCCATGCGAGGAAAAAAAGAACGCCGTCCCGGCCAGGGAGCCCCGCTCGGAAGAACAAGTGCAGACGGTGAGAGTACGAACGCGGAGGCGACAGCAGTCAATTTTCTGAAACAGCTGCGCCCTGGGGGGCCGTCGGTGTTGACCGCCATTGCTCCTATGACCAACGCGATTGAGACAATCACGGCGCAGAATGAGAACGAGGTTCGCCAATTCGTCCGCAGGTGGAACGGCAAATGCAATATCTATTACTCGGTCAATCCGACAAGGGGGGCGATGACCAGTAAGGCGGCCAAGGTGGATATTGCCAAGGTGGAATATCTGCTCGCCGATCTCGATCCAAATGATGACGAGCGTCCAGAGGCCGCGAAGACGCGCTATCTCAAAGCGCTTGAGACCTTCAAACCCGCACCCACCGCCATCATCGATTCGGGCAACGGTGTGCAGGTGCTGTGGCGGTTGACCGATTCAATCGACCTGGCGAAGTATGAGCCAGTACTGGTCACGAACGCAAAAACCGGAAAACTAGAAAGGCAGCTGTCGCCCGAGGCTGCGGTGGTGGTTGCCAACGTTGAGAGCCGCGTCGAGGCTCTGATGCTACACCTGGGTAGCAAAGCAGGGACGCAGAACGTTGATCGCATTCTGCGCGTACCGGGCACGACCAATCTTCCGAACAAAAAAAAGACAAAAGCTGGAAGAGTATCGTGTGTATCGAGACTAGTGCGGTTCAACGGTGCGACATGCACGCTGGAGCAATTTCCGGCGGCTAAGCCAAGGATCGATACGTATCAGGCCGCTAAGCCGAACAGCAATCGCAGTAAGGTGGATGCCGACACTGACGTTGATGCTTTGCCTATCTCCGCTCGTATGAAGAACCTGATCCGCGGCATTGATGACCCAGAACATCCCTACGACAGCAAGTCCGAGCGCGTGATCGCGGTACTCAAGGCGATGGCGGGTGCGGGCTGTGACGATGTAACAATGCGCGAGATCATGCTGGACCCGAGCTTGCCCATCAGCGAACACGTTCGCGATCAGAAGAAGCCAGAGAAGTACCTCACGCGGCAGATCGATAGGGCGCGACAGTTCGCGACGGACCCCGACGTGGCAAAGCTGAATCAGGAATACGCCGTCGTGCGAGTCGGCGACAAAGTTACCATCCTGCGACAAGGCATCTCGCCCGAAGGGCGAGCCGATATTAGCCTTTTGACCGTGGGCGCATTTCAACAGTGGTTTGCCAACAAATTCGTACGGCGTAAGGGTATGAAGAAACAGGTATCACTAGGGACGTACTGGTTCCGCCATCCGCAGCGACGCCAGTATGACGGCCTCGTGTTCGCACCGGGCCGGGAAGTGCAGAGGTACTTTAACCTGTGGCGAGGCTTCGCGGTCGAGCGTCTTCCGGGCGATTGCTCAAGGTTTCTAGCGCACATACGCGACAATGTGTGTCAGGGGGACAAAGATCTGTTCGCGTGGGTTATCGGATGGTTCGCGTACATCTTTCAAAACCCCGAGACAAAAAATGAAACCTGTTTGGTCATCAGGGGCGAAGAGGGAACGGGCAAGACTAAGCTCGGCGATGTAATTGGGTCCCTGCTCGGGGAGCACTATCTCGCGGTATCGGACCCGCGTTACATCACCGGGCGCTTCAACTCTCACATGGTGTACTGCCTGTTGCTCCACGCAGAGGAGGCGTTCTGGGCCGGCGACCACGCCGCAGAGAGTAGGCTCAAGGACCTCGTCACCGGGAAGTACCACTTAATCGAGTTCAAGGGCAAAGAGCCGATACGTGTGGGCAATTTCGTCCGACTCTTCATCACCGGCAATCCCGAGTGGGTCGTTCCGGTGTCGCTGAAAGGGAGACGGTTCGCCGTCCTCGAAATGGGTGAGGCACACAAGAAAGATGCTGTGTACTTCGCGGCCATTGACGAAGAGATGGACCACGGCGGGAGGGAGGCGCTGCTACACCATCTGCTCAACTTCGATCTGTCCTCCGTGAACCTGCGCGAGGTGCCGAAGACCGCTGCACTCCTTGAGCAGAAGCACGCGTCGCTCACCATTGAGCAAGGATGGTGGCTCGACATTCTACACAATGGACGGTTGCCCTACGGTGGCGACGTTGCGGGGCAGACGCCTACGAGCCTGCTATTCGATCACTATGTTGAGAAAGCGAACAAGATCGGAGTCAGGCGGCGAGCGATTGAGACGAAGCTCGGAATGTTTCTGAACAGGTTCGTACCTGACCTAAGAAAACGCGAGGCGACGTACAAAAACCGCGCCAATATGGACGAGGTTGGAAGCATCTATGAATTTCCGCCGCTGAGCGAGTGCCGGAAAGCATTCGAAAAAATCATCGAACAGCCCGAGGCATGGGACGATGACCCAGTGGAGTGGTTTCTGGATAACAAGTTCTAGGTCCGTAAGATGCGCCGCCAGCGGGCGGGAGTACCAACTCGGACTTGGTGCTGAGGTAGGAGGGCACTAAAGCCCTGTGCCGCAGCGGTTGCCGGGACCTACGGTACGATTCGGACCTTTTTTCGTCTAATTTACTACGCGCCTATTTAGCGTCGCTTCGGCGCATCGCCCGCAAACGCGCGTACTACTAATTACCTGATGAGGTAAGGAAGGTAAGGAAGGTATCGGTAGGTGTTGCAGCCCTGGGCCTTTTCTCGCTGCTACCCTCTCCCGCGCGCTGTCGAGAAGTACGGAGGTAGGGGAGAGGATGCCCGTCGGCACCCGGGCGTGGCCCTACAAAGATTTTTTCCCTCGCCGCCGCCGCCCGCCTAGCCGCGCCTCGTACAGCGTCGGTTATATAAACCGACGATCGACATAAAAGATGTAGTAAAACCAATACGTTAAAAGGAGTATTTACGAGTTACCTCCGTTCGGGCTAACTATCGGCTAACGCACGAACGATTTTCGATGGAGGTAACGATGATAGATCGCTCGGCGACTGGCCCGCCTTCGGCCGCCCTTCGTTCCGCTCTCTCAAACGGCCGCCGCGTCGTGGCCGCCGCAGATAACCGCTCCGCCTCTGCCCGCCGGCTGCGCGATGTGCGGCACGACCTGACCGCGGCCATCGGTCGGCCTCTTCAGCCGGGGGAGGCTTTGCTCGTCCATCGGGTCGCATCCCTAACTGTTGCCGCGGAGCGGTTGGATAGTGCCCTAGCCCGCGACGAGGTGGTGGACGCGGACGCGCTCGTCCGCGTCGGAAACGCTATCGCGCGGCTACTGACTTCGCTCGGTCTGGCGCAATGGGAAGAGTCTGCCAACTCGACACCAAAGTCACCCACCCTCGCCGAAATCATCGCTGAAGATGCTCGCGCCACAGCAAGCGAGAAAGGCACAGGCGCGTGACGGCGGTCAATATCTCGGCGTTGATGCGTAGCCCACGCCTCGCTGGCCCATTCTACGCAGGCCCCTCATGGGGGATGTGGCAAGCGATCTTGCGTGCGACATTCGGCGAACCGATGACTCCGAGCGAGGTTGACGCTTTCCGTACCGTCGCTGAGCGCGATCCCCCGAAGCAGCGCGTTAGAGAGCTTATCGCCATCGCGGGTCGTGGTGCAGGCAAGGACTCTGTGGCTGCGTTGATCGCTGTCGCCGTGGCCATTGCCTTCAAACCGCATGGAAAGCTTCGTCCCGGCGAACGCGCCTACGTCCTCGCCCTTGCGGTTGATCGCGCACAGGCCGCCATCGTCACTTCATACGTTAAAGGGCTCTTTGATGCCGTTCCAGCATTTGCCGCGATGGTTGTCGGGGACACGGATGGCGACGCCATCGACCTCGCAAATGGGGTTACGATCATGGTGGCGACCAACTCGTTCAGGACGGTACGCGGGCGTTCGCTCCTTGCCGTGATCTTTGATGAAGCGTGCTTTTGGCGAAGTGACGAAAGCGCAAACCCCGACGAAGCAGTGTATGGTGCCGTCCGCCCTGGGCTCGCGCGTGTGCCCGGCTCAATGCTCATAATTATTTCTTCCGTTCACAAGCGCGCAGGCCTCGTTTATCGGAAGTGGCGGGAGTCATACGGCAAGAACGATGCCGACGTGCTCGTCGTCCTTGGATCAACCACGCAATTTAATCCGACCTTCGATCAAGCAATCATCGACGCCGACATGGCGCGCGATCCGCAGTTGTTCGGTGCGGAATACTATTCGCGCTGGCGGGACGATCTGGCCACGTTCATTCCTCGCGATCTCATCGACGCGGCCGTGGATATAAGTGCCAGGGCGCGGCCACCGCAGAGTGGCATTGCTTATCACGCCTTTTGCGATCCTAGCGGCGGTGTGCAGGACAGCTTTACCGCAGCGATTGCGCACTCCGACAAGAACAATGTCGTATTGGATTTGGTCTACGAGCGAAAGCCGCCACTAAATCCAAGTGAAGTCGTTGCCGAAGTGGCTGTGCTCCTGAAGTCCTACCGCCTCCATCACGTCACTGGCGATAGATATGCGGCGCAGTGGACGGTAGAGGCTTTTAAGAAAGAGGGCGTCACATATCGTCAGTCGGAGCGTGATCGTTCGGCGATTTATTTAGATGCCCTGCCGCTGTTCACGGCTGGCCGCGCTCGGCTGATCAACAATCCTCGAATGGCAGCGCAGTTCGCAGCTCTTGAGCGGCGCACCTTCTCCAACGGAAAAGATCGCGTGGACCACGGCGCTGGCGGGCACGATGACCTCGCCAATTCTGCTGCTGGCGCGCTCGTGCTAGCCGCCGGCAAGAGCAAGTCGATTACGGGGAATATAACCCCCGAATTCTTATCGGCATTGAAACGATTCACTCGCCCGCGCGGCCGTATTGCCTATTTTTAGAAAAGGAGAGAACGCAATGATTGACCGTAACATCTTTAAGAAAGTTGGCGCTGTTCTAATCCGCAACAAAGTTGATCCCAAAGTTACCGCTGAAATTCTGCGTCTGCTTTATGGCGACGGGAGTGACGATTTCGACGATTCAGCGGGGCCTTCGGTGCTCGATGGATCTGGGGCCGGTGGCGCCAAGGATGCTGCGCTCCGCCTTCGCCGCGCATCAGGGGTGATGGAGGCACGTGCAGCTTTTGACGCGGCGCACGGCATCACCGGTCGTCCAGCGCGCAACCTCGGAATGTGAGCGCAAGCACATGGCACAATCAAAACTGCGCGCCGTCGAGACCCGTTCCCCCCGTTCGCCCGAACGGGAGAAGCTCGCTGAAGAGATCGGGAAGCACCGCGAAGCGTTGACCATGCTCACGCAAACTGAACAAGCGAGATAATGCGCAAGCGAGCTCTGGCGTCAAGCTGATCGCGATATCGAATGGTCAAAGAGAGCGCTTCGTGATGCAAAGCTCTCAGCGCCTCAGCGCCTCGTCGAGCAATTGCTGTTGGGCGAGGAAGGTGACGGTCGCGATCTCGTCGCCGAGGCCACAGCGTGCCTCACGAAGGCAGAAAGAGACATGCGGACGATAGAGGAAAGCAAAGCGTTACTTGATCAGGCAACCGCGTCTGCGCGCGAAAAGATCAGGTGGGCTGACTCTTCGGTTCGCCAAGCGGTAGGCAGCGCGCTAGCTGCCGACGCTACCGTCACAGCGGTCATCGCAGAGTTCGAGGCAACGCGCCGCCGCCTCGGCGATCTTCGCGGAGTGATGAGTGTAATAAGCAGCGCGTTCGGATTGCCGGATGCCGCGCGCCACTGGGACAGCGAACCGATGAATGGCTACCCCGCGCCATCCGCAGCCGGGTGGAAAGAGATGATAGCGGCGCTCACCACCAATCCCGACGCGCCTTTGCCAGAACTGACATCATGAATTGTAGCGTGCGGCGAGTGAAAGCGTCACGCGCGACGATCCCGGTCTTCAGCGGCTTTTGACCGGGCGCTGCCAGTCGGCAGGTGCAGCGTCAACACAACAGCCGACAGCCCGCGCGGTTCTCTCCGGGCCGGCGGCGGGCAAACCGAGAGCGGGTCGCCAGCGCTTTCTCCATCGGGCATTGGCGACCCGTCATCCAATATTGTAGATGATTAATGAGCACCTGGCCGACCGTCGAGCCCGATCTTCGCCGCGCGCTGCTCGCGTCGGGCCGGCCAGCACGGATGGTCGAGCGCGTCATCGCCGTACCCGGCGCCCATGTTCGCCACGGTCGAGCGCGCGCGCGTCAGCGAGCCCGAGCTGGTATGGGCGCTGCTCGCCGTCGTGGCCGACCGTGCAAGGCGGCGGGCGAAGCACATGCGGACTACCGGCGGCTCGCCTCGGCGGTTTGCGGAATTATGCAGCAGTCTCACCGAGGGGCAGCCATGATCGACCCTGACACCCTTGACGGGTGCCTTTCCCCTGCTAGTTGTGGCATCATTCCGCTAGGCGGGATCGTAGGGGATCAAGGATGGTTGCGCTCAAGACCGAGCGGAGGGTCTACATGTGG
>CANJWR010000175.1 GCA_947478455.1 Beijerinckiaceae bacterium
ATTCGGTCGCCCCGAAGGACGGCACGGCGCTCGCCACCGCTGACCAGTCAATTCCGCTCGAACAGGCGACGGGGGAGTCCGGCATCACGTTCGATTCCTCGAAGTTCAACTGGATCGGCAATCCGATCGTCGACAACAATGTGGTCGTCACCTGGCACACATCGCCGGTGAAGACCATCGAGAATGCGAAGCGTCAGGAAATCGCTATCGGGGCGACCGGCTTCAACACCTCGTCGCAATATCCGCAGGTGCTGAACTCGATGGTCGGCACGAAGTTCAAAATCATTCTGGGCTATCCGGGCGGCAACGAAATCAATCTCGCGATGGAAAACGGCGAGGTCGGCGGACGCGGCAGCAATTCATGGGCCTCGTGGAAAGCCAGCCGCCCGGACTGGGTGCGCGACAAGAAGATGAACATTCTGGTCCAGATCGGCCTGACGAAAAACCCCGAACTGTCGAGCGTGCCCCTGCTGGTCGACCTCGCCACGAATGACGAAGACCGCGCCGCCATGCGGCTGGTGTCAGCGCCGCCGGTGGTGGGACGTCCGATCTTCACCTCGCCGGGCGTGCCGGTGGAGCGCGTTGCGGCGCTGCGCAAGGCTTTCGACGAGACCATGAAAGACCCGGCGTTCATCGCCGAGGCGCAGAAGCTCAATCTGGACCTGAACCCCATCGGCGGTGAGGAGCTGCAGAAGGTGGTGTCCGACATCGTCAACACTCCGCCCGCCGCCACGAAGCGTCTGGCGGCCGTACTGGCGGAAATACAGCGCGAGAAAAAGTAAGGCCCCGATTGCGTGCCGCATTGCGCCTCCGGCGGTTTCGTTGGAAGATCGCCGCAATTCGGAGCGACGGCTGAACCCTGGTCGTTTCCCGTTCCGAAAATCGGGGAGGACGACATGGCTATCAATGAAGGTTCAGTGAAACTCGACCGGCGTCAGTTGCTCAAGACAGGCGTTCTGGCCGGGAGCGGCTTTGTGGTTGGGGGCTCGGTGGGGATAACTTCAGCGCAAGCGGCTTTGCCGGCCGACCCGTTTGTGCCGGTTCCGGTTCCGCCGCAGCCGCCTTTCAAGGAAGGCGTGGCTGAAATTCCCGGCACGAAGCTTTATTATCGCGACTATGGCGGCAACGGCATTCCTCTGGTTCTGATGCACCCCGCCACTGGCAGCGCGCTGATGTGGGGCTATCAGGTCCCAGCCTTCGTGAAAGCCGGCTACCGGGTCATTTCCTATTCGCGGCGCGGCTATTTCGGTTCAGAGCCGGCCGACAAGAACAACGCCGGCCAGCCCTCGACCGATCTTGGCAACCTGATGGACAAGCTCGGCATCGGCAAATTCGCCGCGGTGGCGACAGCCGCCGGATGCACAATCACGCTGGATTTCGCGATGAGCCATTCGGAACGGCTTTACGCAGTGGCGGTTTCCAGTGGCGCCTACGGCAATCTTGACGAGCCCGAATACAAGAAGGTGAGCGACACCGTGCGCACGCCGGGCCTTGAAAAAATGCCGCCCGAGTTCCGTGAGTTGGGTCCCGCCTATCGGGGCGCCAATGTGCCCGGCACAAAGGAGTGGATTGATCTCGAACACAAGGCGCTGAACGGCAACCGACTCGGGCCGACCAACGTGAACGCCTTCACATGGGCAAATCTGGCGAAGATCAAGTGCCCGACGCTGTTCATCGCCGGTGGCTCCGATCTTCAGGCTCCTCCGACGATGATGCGGATCATCGCCCAGAAAGTCGCCAATGCCGATCTTGTAGTCGCGCCCAACTCCGGCCATTCGGTTTATTGGGAACTTCCGGACTTCTTCAACAACGCCGTGCTGGAGTTCATGGGCAAACACGCGAAATAGGTTTCAGCCTTTCGCAATCTGCATCGTGGCGAAGTCGAACACCTGACCCGCCATGATGTCGATCTGGTTGACGATGGCGGGTTCCGAACATTCGCCATTGGTGAATTTCACCACGGCGGAATTGATCGCCACGCCCAGCGGCGTGGGCCATCCGCGCAGCGCATGCGCGATGGAGCGCAGTTGCGCCACAACCGCTACCGGCCCCTGAAAGCCGTAGCCCAGACCAATGACGCCGACCGCTCGGCCATCGAGATAGACGCGCGGGTCGGCGCGCATTTCTTCCGTATAGTCGACAGCGTTCTTGACCAGACCCGAAACGGCTCCGTGATAGCAGGGCGACGACAGGATCAAGCCATCGGCGCGACGCAGCGCCTCGATCATCGTACGCGCCTCGTCGGTGAGGCAGGCGGGGTCGGGATCGTACATCGGCAAGGCCAGATCCTTGCCGGCGAAATGTTTGGTCTCGGCGCCTTTCTCGGCGGCGAACTTCAGCGCAAGCGCGAGCGCCTGTTCGGCTGACGAGCCGGGACGCGTGGTGCCGCCGATGCCGACGATGAAAGGCTTGCGAGAGGTCATGGGTGTTCCTTCCTTGATCGTCCGCTGTTTGGCCCGTTGCGGCGCGCCCGTCAATCGCCGGCGCGAAGCTCGCTCCAGTCCGGCATGAGACCGGAGGCGGCAAGGCGGTCGAAATCGGCGGGCCGGTCGATGTCCCAGACCAGATGGGGCTCTGCCCATGTGAGGTTGTGGCGGCGCAGCAGCGCGCGGGTGTCGGCCATCACGCTGTCGACACCCCATGCGATGTTTTCGAAAATCTGTCGGAGAGGACGGCGCGTGCCGACCAGCGCATAGCCGCCATCTTCCGCGGGCAGGAAGACGGCGTCGTGATGCGCCAGCGCAGACGCGCATGCGCGAAGATCGTCTGGCGTGATGCAGGGCGCATCCGTGCCGACCAGCAGGCAGGGCGTCTGCGGATGCGCCTCGAAACAGGCGAGCATTCGGGCGCCCAGATCGCCCCCCGGCTGTCCGTGGAGGCTGATCTTGTGCGCCTGAACGAGCGTGTCGAAGAACGGGTCATGCGGGTCTTCGCACCAGAGTTCGATCGGGCCGACGTTCGCCGCAACGGTGGTGGAAAGCGTGTGCCGGATCAGGGCCGCGTGGAGGCGCGCTGCGCCGTCAGCGCCGAGGCGCGGAATCAGCCGCGTCTTCGTCTTGCCCGGCGCGGGCGCGCGCGTGAAAATCGCGACCATGCAGGGCTCGTTCGACGACGGCGCATCATTCATCGGGCGGCCTGTAGCCGTAGGCGATCGCGAGCGCCTTCGGGTCTGCGCCGAAAAAATACGCGAGGCGCAAGCGCCACATCAGAAAGATCGTGCGCCAGACGCCGCGCGTTTCCCAACGGCGGCCCGAGGTGCGGACTTTCGCCCGGATACAGGCAGGCAGCGACAGGCGGCGGAGTTTTTTCGAAATCGCGATGTCTTCCATCAGGGCAATGTCCGGAAAGCCATTGATGGCGTCGAACGTCTCGCGCCGGATGAAGATCGCCTGATCGCCTGTGGCGATTCCCGTAAGGCGCGAGCGCCGGTTCATCATGGCGGCGATGATCCGCAACATCGGGTGCGCGCCCTCGATGGCGACATCGAAGCGGCCCCATTTGCGGCGGGTGAGCGCAAGCGCGCTGGAGATCGCCAGATCGGCATTTTCGGGCAGGCGCGTGTCGGCGTGGAGAAAAAGCAGCACATCGCCGGTTGCGCCGTCCGAGCCTGCATTCATCTGGCGGGCGCGCCCGCGCGGCGAACGCACGAGAAGATCGCACAGCGGCATGGCGGTCCGCACCGTCTCGTCGGTGCTGCCGCCGTCTGCGACGATCACTTCCGCGCCGCGGGCGCGCAGACCCTGCAGGGCCTGAAGCGCGACGCCTATGTCGGCGGCCTCGTTGAGGACCGGCATGATGATCGAGAGGCGCATCGCGTGGGCTACGCGGCCTGTGAGACGCGCGAGGATTGTCCGCGATAGGACAGAGCTTCTGCCAGATGCACGCGGCTGACGCGCTCCGCCGCGTCGAGATCGGCGAGCGTGCGGGCGAGTTTCAGCACGCGATGGAAGCCGCGCGCCGTGAGGCGCATCCGTTCTGCGGCGTCGCGGATGAGGGTGGCGCCCGGCCCGTCGAGTTTCGCCACATCCTCGATCACACCGGCGGGCGCAGCCGCATTGCTGACGACGCCCGGCAGGCCCAGCTCCGTATAACGCCGCACCTGAATGGCCCGCGCCGCCGCAACCCGGCGGGCGACTTCAGCAGAGCCTTCGGCCGGCGGCGGCAGAATGAGATCGGCGGCCGTGACGGCCGGCACCTCGATGGAGAGGTCGAAACGATCCAGCAGCGGGCCGGAGAGCTTGGCCTGATAGGTCGCCATGCAGCGCTCGTTGGGCTGGCGCTTGCAGGCATAGCCGGGCTCGGTCGCGTGGCCGCAGCGACACGGGTTCATGGCGGCGATCAACTGGAAGCGCGCCGGATAGGTGACGCGATGATTGGCGCGCGCGATGGCGACTTCGCCGGTCTCCAGCGGCTGGCGCAGACTGTCGAGAGCCTGCGGGTTGAACTCCGGCAATTCGTCGAGAAACAGCACGCCGTGATGGGCGAGCGAGGCCTCGCCTGGCCGCGCATTGACGCCGCCACCGACCAGCGACGCCATGGAGGCCGAATGATGCGGGGCCCGGAACGGACGGCGGTCGGTGAGTTCGCCGCCCGCAAGCGCCCCCGCGACCGAATGGATCATGGAGACTTCGAGCAATTCGCGCGGCCCCAGCGGCGGCAGGATGGAGGGCAGCCGCGCCGCCAACATGCTCTTGCCCGAACCGGGCGGGCCTGACATGAGCAGGTTGTGGCCGCCCGCAGCCGCGATTTCCAGCGCCCTTTTGGCGCTTTCCTGCCCCTTGATGTCGCGCAGGTCGGGCTGGGCCGCCCCCATGGCCCGAATGGCCGGGGCGGGGCGCGCCATCACCTGCGTGCCGGCGAAATGATTGGCGAGCTGGATCAGCGACCGCGGGCTCAGAATCTCGATTTCGCTCGAAGCCCATGCGGCTTCCGGTCCGCAATCCTTCGGGCAAATGAGGCCGTGGTTGCGGGTGTTGGCCGCGACCGCTGCAGGCAGCACGCCCGCGACCGGCGTAATGGTTCCGTCAAGCGCCAGTTCACCTAGAACCGTGAAGCCCTGCAGCGCATCCGCCGGAATGGCCCCGATGGCGGCCATGACGCCCAGCGCAATCGGCAGATCGTAATGGCTGCCTTCCTTGGGCATGTTGTCGGCAGGCGCGAGGTTGACGGTGATGCGGCGGGCCGGCAGCGCGAGGCCGGAGGCGGTGAGGGCAGAGCGGACGCGCTCGCGGGATTCGGCCACCGCCTTGTCGGCGAGGCCGACGAGCGTGAAGCCGACCGTGCCGTTGGAAATCTGCACCTGCACGTCGACAGGCCGCGCCTCAATGCCCTCGAACGCCACCGTCGCGACCCGAACGACCATGATCCTCACTCCCAGCCTGTAGTGAGACTAGCCGAGGAGTTTGCGGCGCGCAAGAACATTTAGGGAACGATTTGGTTGACGCGAGTCACGCCCAGGCGCAAAATCCGGTCGAGGAGGCGCGGATGGCGGCACGCAAACAGGCAGGGCAGGAGAATGCCGCGACCCGGATGGCCGCCCTCCCGGGTCTGGGGCCGGCGTCGTCCCGTATGCTCATCGAGGCCGGCATTGCGGATGAACCGTCTTTGCGCGCGATGGGGGTAGAGGCCGCCTATCGGCTCCTGCGCTTTCACCACGGCAGACGCGTCACGACGAATTTCATTTATGCGCTGGAAGCGGCATTGCGAGGAATTCACTGGACGGCGCTGGAGGAGGCCCGAAAGTCCGAACTCAGGGAAGCCGCCTCGACCATCGCGAAGCAGCTGAGCAGGGAAACCTGAAAGACTCGCTCGGTTTCCGCCTATGCGAAACTTTTCCCAGAAAGACTGCGTCGGGGCATGTGTCAGGTTGAGCCCTCCGAAATCGGGTGGCTGCGCCGGTCAGCATCGGGCAGGGTGTTGCGGAAAGGGATTTCCCACGATGCGGACTTACGCCGGCCCGGCGCTCATACTGGTTTTCTGCGTCTCGCAGGCGTTTCGGGATGTGCTGTTCGGCCATCTGTTTCAGAATGTCGGGTTCTTTGCGCTGGTGTTTCGCGCCTTTGCGCTTTCGACGATCTTGTTCGTTCTGCTGGGGTGGATTTTTGCGCGCGGCGAATTGCGGTCGATCGGGCGTCACTGGCGCCTCGTGTGGTGGATGAACCTTACGACGGCTCTGGCGTGGACGTGTTTCTTTTCCGGCCTGCGGGCCATCGAACCCGTTGTGGCCAATGCGGCCCATAGCGGCGCGGGGCCGATTGCGGCTTTGCTGATTTCGCTCCCTTGGGGTGGTTGGGTCGCGGGATTGCAGCGCCTCTCGCGGCCCATGCGGGCGAGTTATTCGGGACTAATCGCCGCCTTTGCGCTCCTGTGGCTCGTCGTGCTGGGCGGCTGGACCGGCGTCGACGCCGGATTTGCGATGAGCCTCGTCGGGCTTTGCGCGCTGCTTGTCAGCGGTACATCGATCACCGCAAGCCTGCTGATTTCGAAACGCCTGCACGATCTGGGGTTCGGATCGGTCAGCGTCACCGCCGTGCGCTATCCGGCGCTCGTGTTAACGGCTGCGCTGCTGGCGACCACGAGCGGACAGGATGTGGTCGGCGCGTCGGGCGATACGATCTTTGTGTCGCTCGCAGGGCTCGTGCTGATCGTCGGGCCGACGTTCGTTTTGCAAATGGGCATCGCCCGTACGCCGGCCCTGACCGGCCAGATCATTCGGTCGCTCGGGCCTGTGTTTGTCTTCGGATTGCAGGCGTTCGATTCGCGCATTGCGTGGTCGGGTGCAACGCTTGCGGCGATCCTCGCCTATTCGGTTGCGGCGATTGCGTGCAATGTGACGCACGGCTGGCGGGCGCAATGATCAGGCTTTTTTCGCCGCAATGATCGATTGCAGAAACCCGCCCAGATTGTCCGTCACATAATCCACGTGCCCCGGTACGACCTTGGCGACTTCCCACGGTTCGCGATGGTCGAACTGGCCGGGTTTCGGAACCACCAGCGTCGTGCGCATGCCGCGCGCATGCGGAATTTCGAGATTGCGGACGATGTCCTCGAACATGGCGGCGCGCGAGGGATCGACATCATGCCGGTCGAAGAAGCGCGCGCAGACGGCGGGGTCTGGCTTGGGCACGAGATCGCCCGCCACAATGTCGAAAATATCCTCGAACATATGGTCGATGCCGAGTTGCTTCGCGGTTTGAATCGCGTGTTCGCGCGAACCGTTGGTGAAGATCAGCCGACGACCCGGCAGAGCCGCGATGGCTTCCGCGAGCGTGTGATCGGGAACTAGCGAGGAGCGGTCGATGTCGTGCACGAAGGCCAGATATTCGTCCGCCGTGATGGCATGTTCGTGCATCAAGCCCTGCAGGGTGGTGCCGTAATGCTGGTAGTAAAACTTCTGCAGGGCGTGGGACGAGAGGCCGTCGAGGCCGAACATCTGCGACAGGAACAGCGTGATGCGCGCGTCGATCTTCGGCCACATGTCGCTGTCGAGCGGATACAGCGTGTTGTCGAGATCGAAGACCCACGTGTCCACATGGGCGAAGCGGTCCACAATGGAAGCAGGCAATTCCGGCGCGCCCGAAATCGCCACGGCTTCGTGGTGTTCGGGCGCGTCGTTGTTTGTTTTATCGTTCACCGGGTGATCAGGGTTCCGGCGCCGTGGTCGGTCAGCAGTTCGAGCAGAACCGCGTGTGGAGTCTGGCCGTCAAGAATCACCACACCCTCGACGCCTTGTTCGATGGCGTACATGCAGGTCTCGACCTTTGGAATCATGCCGCCCGTGATGGTGCCGTCGGCGATAAGCGAACGGATCTGGGCGACGCTGAGTTCCTTGATGAGCTGCTTGTTCTTGTCGAGAACGCCCGGCACATCGGTGAGAAACAAAAGACGCTTGGCCTTCAGCGCGCCCGCTATGGCGCCGGCAAACGTATCGGCGTTGACGTTGAAGGTTTCGCCTGCCGGGCCCTGACAAACGGGCGCCAGAACCGGAATCAACTCGCGGCCCAGCACCTGGTCGAGCACGGTGGTGTCCACACGCGAGGGTTCGCCCACGAAACCGAGATCGACGGCGACTTCCTGCTGCGTCACCGGATCGATCGTGTGCGTCACCTTGGTGGCGGTGACCATGCCGCCGTCCTTGCCGCACAGGCCGATGGCGCGGCCGCCTTCGGAATTGATGAAACCGACGATCTGCTTGTTGATCGAACCCGCCAGCACCATCTCGACAATTTCAACGGTGGCCTTGTCGGTGATGCGCAGGCCTGCGGCGAATTCGGACTTGATGCCGAGCTTCTTGAGCATCGCGCCGATCTGCGGCCCGCCGCCGTGCACCACGACCGGGTTCACGCCGGATTGTTCGAGCAGGACCATGTCGCGGGCGAAGCTGCGCGCCACATGTTCGTCGCCCATGGCGTGGCCGCCGTATTTCACAACCACGATGGATTCGTCGTACCGCAACATATGCGGCAGGGCCTGCATCAGAATTTCGGCCTGCTGTTGCGGCGTGCCTTTCGGGGCGTCGGTCATGCGCTCGTCCTGTGTCCGGGTGCGCGTCTTGTAGCGGCTTGCGGGCGCGATCTCAATCCGTCCGGTCGCCGCGTTCCGACATCAGGCGAACGATGGCGGCGCGAAGTTCCGGAATACCCTCGCCGGTTTCCGATGACGTGAAGATGACTTCCGGGTGGGCGGCGGTACGTTTGGAAAGTCCCTTCAGGACGTCCGCCACGCGCTTGTCCTGTTCGGATTTTTTCACCTCGTCGAGCTTGGTCAGCACGATCTGGTAGGACATGGCGGAACGGTCGAGCATGTCGAACATGCCGCTGTCGCTGTCTTTCAGGCCATGGCGACCGTCGATCAGCACATAGACGCGCGCCAGCGTGGCGCGGCC
>CANJWR010000176.1 GCA_947478455.1 Beijerinckiaceae bacterium
GACTTCTGGAGGCCATCAACGGAAACGTCCAGGCCGCCAAACGCAAGGCAAAAGGCTATCGCAGCAAGCGCAACCTCAAGTTGATGGTCTACCTCATCGCCGGAGGGGTGCTGGACACGCTACCCACATGAAACAGCGACGAGCCACATGGACAAGGCGAGCCTCACCATCAGCAGCAAGAACTATTCATCGTGGTCTTTGCGCGGCTGGTTGCTGTGTCGGATGTCGGGCCTGAAATTCGACGAGAAGCTGTCCTCGATCGACGATCCGAACACGCGCGCTGAATTACTTTTGTTGTCACCGTCGTTTCTGGTTCCGTGCCTGACGCATAATGGAATCAGCGTCTGGGACACGCTCGCCATTGCCGAATATCTGGCGGAAGTGAAGCCGCGCGCCGGCCTGTTGCCGAAGGATCGCGCCATGCGGGCCCATTGCCGGGCGATCTCGGGCGAGATGCACTCGGGCTTCGCCAATCTGCGCGCCGCCCTGCCGATGAATCTCAAGGCGCACTATCCCGAATTCAAGGTCTGGGCCGGCGCGCAGGCTGACGTGGATCGCGTCGTGGCGATCTGGGGCGATTGCCTATCCCGATATGGCGGCCCGTTCCTGTTCGGCGAAAAGCCCACCATGGCGGACGCCATGTATGCGCCCGTCTGCACCCGCTTTGCGACTTACGACGTGAAGCTCAACCCGGTCTGCACCAATTATCGCGATCATATTCTGGCGCTCGCCCCGATGCAGGAATGGATCGAGGCGGCGAAGACCGAGCCTGAAGAACTTGAGGAACTCGACGCTGAATTCTAGTTCGTGCGCTGGAAAACAACCTCGCGGTCGGCCGGCCATTTCATCCGGTAGGCGATTTTGATTTCCTTTGTCTCATTGGGATTGACCGCATAGGTCCAGCCCATGACGCCGCGTTTGTCGGCGACGATCTTTTCGGTCGGTGGTGTGGTGGCGGGCAATTGTTCGATCACGATGGCGGTATTTTCGGAAATCGGAATCTGGTCGACCACATTCACCCGCATGGCGAAATCATGCAGGTTGCGAACAGTTGTTTTGAACTCGCGAATCTCTGTCTTGGTTTGGCCAAACCAGGTCGGCTCGTTTTCCTTGCGCTTCACCGGCACGCGCACAACTTTGATTCGATCATCAGCGCCAAAAGAAAGATCGGCGCTGTCGCCTGTGGCCACAAAAGCCATGCGCCCATTGCCGACAAATGTGCCGTCCCGGTGAATGGAGATTTCGCCCGCCAGCAGGGGCGCTTCTTCCTCATGAATGAAATGTGCTGACAGGTAGGCCGTGGGATCGAGCGCCGGAACAGCCCGCGCCGAGAGTTCCGGCACGATGGTGCGCGCGCCGATGCGCACATTGCGAGTCGAGCCGTCGCTTGGCACATCGATTCTGCCGGGAATTCGGAACGAGGCCTGAAAGGCCGATGCGTCCAGATCAGCATGCTGTTCGGTCGCGGCTTGCTCCGGTCGCGCCGGCGCAGGTGCAGCGGCGGCGAGATTTTCGCGCTGCCGCGCATCCTCCATCATGGCCGATGCGGGAGCATCTTTCCGCAAGACCTGTCCGCGAACTACCGGTGGCGGCGGCTCCCAGAAAGCCAGGCGCTGCGTCTGCATGTCGGGCGGCTGCACGCCGCGTCGCGATTGCACTGTCGAAACAGACAGCGCCACGCCCGTCCAGTCTTCCCCCGTGCGCTGCGTGATGCTGGCGCGGCGCACGAGTTCGAGCGACGCCTTGCGGCCTTGCGCGCCCGTATCGAGTTTCGCGTCATATTGCGGGCGCCAGCCCGCAGCAGCCACCCGATAGCTCAACACGATGCGCCCCTTCAGGGCGGCGTCAGTTTCAAGTTCGACCGTCACCGTGCGACGAGGCCCGTTCGCCGGCTGCGGGCGTACGCGCGATTGCTCCAGTGCCCGGATCTGCTCATCCAGTTCGCGCGCGGATGCGCGAGCGATGCGCAGATCGTCGCCGACTTTCGCCAGCCCGCGCCCGACCGCCTCCCAGGCGGTCGACCACTTCTCGATATCGAGCGGGGCCGATTCAGGCGCGAGTTTTTCCGGTCCCGACTGACCGAAGCGCGAAATCATCGCCTTTTTGGCATCCAGCGCCTCAATGGAAGCCTGAACGGTTTCGCGATCAGTGCGCAACTGGCGAAGCTTCGTTTCGATGGCCGTATCGGCTTGCGGCGCTTCGGCCGGCGTTGTCCGGGCCTCGACCGACCCGATGGCTAGCTTTCCGTTGGCAGTTCCCTCCACGCGCAGCGAGACCGGATCAATCGTGTTTGGCAGATTGGAAAAGACCAGAGACGTCGCGCCCGCCGGCAGATCGATCTCAACAACGCGCGAAACTGTTGCGGCGTCAGGATAAACCATCACGGCCTCGATGCGCGAGTTTGCCGCTAGCTCGCCCGCGAGCGACGGCGCTGCGGCGACGAGCGCGATGGTGGAAACAACAAGGCCCGCTAACGGCGCGTGAATCTGGCTGCGCATGAAATCTCCTTGGGTCATCTGCGCCGCGTCGAGCGCCAAGCTTGATCCTGATCAGCAATGCGTTGGAATCAGGGCATCCATGCGTCGGATTTTTGCCCGAATGTCATTCGGGCTTTGACCTTCGCGACTATTCGCCATCATGGTCGACAAAACTTACGATTCGCTCACGGCTGGATTAACCTTGAACCGGAACCCCGAAGGCCTCATCGGACGGGCAGGACAAAACGCGCAATTGCTGCTCGTGCTGGCGCTTCTGTTCTGGGGCGGCAACGTGATTGCGGCGCGTCTGGCGGCGGGTGAAATCTCGCCGGGCGTGATGGTGTGTTTGCGCTGGGCCATCGTCACGCTCGTTCTGCTGCTCGTTGCGCGCGACAATGTGCGTCAGGACTGGCCGAAGCTTGTGCCGCACTGCGCTCCGTCATCCTGATGGGCATGTTCGGCTATACGATTTACAACATGCTGTTTTATACGGCTGGCGTTTACACCTCCGGCGTGAACCTTTCGATCCTGCAATGTTCGACGCCGGTCTTTGTGTTTCTCGGCGGCCGTATTTTTTTCCGCACGCCGCTGTCGGCCATTCGCATTTCGGGATTGCTGCTGACCATTGTCGGCGGTCTGCTCGTCGCCACGAAGGGCGATCTGTCGAGCCTTCTGGGCATGCAATTCAATTTCGGCGATCTCTGCATCACCATCGCGGCGGCCTTTTATGCAGGTTACACGCTGGCTTTGCGCAACAGGCCTGCGGTGTCGGCGCTCGGGTTTTTCTCCGCTATGGCGTTTGTGGCATTGCTGACATCATTGCCCGTTTTGGCGCTTGAAGTATGGGCCGGTGCGGCAATCTGGCCAACCCCCAAAGGAGCGATCGTATTGCTCTATGTGGCGCTGTTTCCCTCATTGATCGCCCAGTTGCTTTACATGCGCGGCGTCGAGCTGATTGGCCCAAGTCGCGCCGGATTGTTTTACAATCTTCTACCGGTCATCGGCGCGCTGTTGTCAGTTGCGCTGCTGGGCGAGCCATTCCGGCTTTATCATGCCATCGCACTCGGCCTCGTGCTGGCGGGCATCTATCTTTCGGAGCGACTCGGCGCGCGATGATCCGAAACCTGTTTGCGAGATTGAGCCAGAACGCCTGGCTGCTGCTAACGCTGACGACGCTCAGCTGGGCCGGCAATGTGGTGGCGGCGCGCCTTGCGGTCGGCGAAATCTCGCCTATGGCGATGATTTGCCTGCGCTGGGCGATTGTCAGCGCAGCCTTCGCGATCGGCAGCCGCCGGCAACTGGCCGCGGAACTTCCGACTTTGTGGCCTTATCGCTGGAGATTGTTCTGGCTCGGCTCGCTCGGCATCACCATCCCCAACGCCTTCATCTATGAGGCTGCGCGTTTCACCAGCGGCGTCAATCTGGCGATCATTCAGGGCGTACAGCCGGTTCTGACTCTCATCGGCGCATGGCTGATCTTTCGAACGCAGATCGGCCTGCTGCGCGGCGCAGGCGCGGCGATCACAATTGTCGGCGTTGTCCTGATCGGCACGCAGGGCGATCTGGGCAATCTGGCGAGCCTGACGTTCAATTCCGGCGATTTGCTTGCCTTTCTCGGGGCCATCGCCGCAACCGGCTATGCGTTGGGCCTGCGCAATCGCCCGCCGATTTCATCGCTCGCGCTGTTTGTCGGCGTCGCCATCGGGGCGTTTCTGTCGTCGCTGCCGTTGCTGTTGATCGAAACGAGCGTCGGCCAGACCATCTGGCCCGGCGCAAAGGGATGGCTGGTGCTGCTCTATGTGGCGATCTTCACATCGGTTGTCGGCCACGTGACGTTCATGCGGGCGGTCGTGCTGATCGGCGCCGGCCGCGTCTCGCTGATCCTCAACCTGATTCCGGTCGTGGGCGCATTCTTTTCGGTCATTTTGCTGGGCGAGACATTCGCGCTCTATCACGCGACCGCTCTCGCGCTCGTCCTCATCGGCATCTGGGTTTCCGAGCGTCTGGGCGGACGCTGAAACGCAAAACGCGCCGGATTTCTCCGGCGCGTCTGTAAATGCCCGTTGGGCCGATCAGGACTTGATCGACCTAGAACTTGATCGACTTGGCCTGCTTCACGCCCGGCAGGCCCTGGATTTTTTCCAGCGCCGAGGCTGGCACATCGCCGTCCACTTCAACCAGCGCGATTGCAGAACCGCCCGGCGCATCGCGGCCCAGCGCGAAGGTGGCGATATTGACGCCCGCATCGCCCAAGAGACCTGCGAAGCGACCGATGAAGCCCGGCTTGTCCTCATTGGTCACGTAGATCATGTTCGGGGCGAATTCGGCGTCAACCTTGATGCCCTTGATGGCCAGAATGCGCGGCTTGCCGTCCTGGAAAACCGTTCCGGCAATCGAGCGCTCGCCCTTGTCGCTGGCCACCGTGAGGGTGATGAGCGATTCGTAATCGCCTTCTGCGGCGCGCGAGGTCTCGTCGATCACGATGCCGCGCTCCTTCGCCACGATGGGCGCAGACACGACATTCACATCCGTCAGCAGCGGACGCAGCAACCCGGCGATGGCCGAGGCCGTCAGTGCCTTGATCTTGAGATCGGCGACCGCGCCTTCATAGGTGATGGTCACCTTGGTGATGCCGGATTCGGTCAACTGGCCCGCGAAGGAACCGAGCTTTTCGGCGAGCGCGATGAACGGCTTCAGCTTCGGGGCTTCCTCGGCGGTGATCGACGGGAAGTTGATCGCATTCGAGATTGCGCCGCGGATCAGATAGTCCGACATCTGCTCGGCAACCTGCAGCGCAACGTTTTCCTGCGCCTCTGAGGTGGATGCGCCCAGATGCGGCGTGCAGACCACGTTGGGATGACCGAACAGCACGTTATTCACTGCAGGCTCTTCGGAGAACACGTCGAAAGCGCCAGCCGCCACATGGCCGGAATCGAGCGCCGCCCGCATGGCGTTCTCGTCAACCAGCTCGCCGCGCGCGCAATTGATGATGCGAATGCCCTTCTTGGTCTTGGCGATGTTTTCCGCGCCCATGATGCCGCGCGTCTGCGGCGTCAGCGGCGTATGCAGGGTGATGAAATCGGCGCGCTTCAGCAGGTCTTCGAGTTCAACCTTCTCGACGCCGAGGTCGCGGGCGCGCTCGGGGCTCAAGAAAGGATCGAAAGCAATAACCCGCATGCGCAGACCAACGGCGCGGTCGGCCACGATAGATCCGATATTGCCGCAACCGATGATGCCGAGCGTCTTGGCGGTGATCTCGACGCCCATGAAGCGGTTCTTTTCCCACTTGCCTGCCTGCGTGGAGGCGTCGGCGGCGGGAATTTCGCGGGCGATGGAGAACATCATCGCGATGGCGTGCTCGGCGGTGGTGATCGAATTGCCGAAGGGCGTGTTCATCACGATGATGCCGCGAGCCGTGGCTGCCGGAATGTCGACATTGTCGACGCCGATGCCGGCGCGGCCGATCACCTTCAGACGGGTCGCCTTTTCAAGCAATTTCGCCGTCACCTTGGTGTTCGACCGGATGGCGAGACCATCGTAATTGCCGATGATCTCGGCCAGTTTGTCCTTGTCCTTGCCGAGATTCGGCTGGAAGTCAGTTTCCACGCCGCGATCCTTGAAGATCTGAACCGCAGCAGTTGACAGGGCGTCGGATATCAGTACGCGAGGAGCCATTGGTTTGTCCTTTTGAGTCCGCCTTCTCCCGACGGAGAGGGTGTCGCGCAGGGCGCGACGGGTGAGGGGTGCCGGTCACGGGCGCTTTCGCTGTTCCGGGGGGGACGCGAAGACGCCTTTCGGCATCTCCTCACCCGGCTCGCAAAGCGAACCACCCTCCCCCGCCGGCGATCCTGAGATCGCCCGGAGAGGGGGAACGCTACGTCACGCCTTGATGGTTTCCGCTTTGGCTTTCGCGAAAGCCCAGTCGAGCCATTGGGTCAGAACCGCAACGTCGCTCGCTTCCACGGTCGCGCCACACCAGATGCGCAGGCCCGGAGGAGCATCGCGATAACCGTCGATGTCGTAGGCGACCTTTTCCTTTTCCAGCAGAGCCGGAAGCTGCTTCACGAATGCCGCCTGAGCATCCGCCGAAAGGGCCGTAATGGCCGGATCGACAATCTTCAGACACACGCTGGTGTTGGAGCGGATGTCGGCGCCGTTGGCGAGGAAGTCGACCCACGGGGTTTTGGCGGCCCAATCGGCAATGGCCTTCGTGTTGGCGTCGGCGCGGCCGATCAGCGCGTCAAGGCCGCCGATCTGCTTGGACCATTGCAGGGCGTCGATATAATCCTCGACGCAGAGCATCGACGGCGTGTTGATCGTGTCGCCGACGAAGATGCCCTCGATCAGCTTGCCGTTGTTGGTCATGCGGAAAATCTTCGGCATGGGCCACGGCGGATTGAAGGTGTTCAGCCGTTCCACAGCGCGCGGGCTGAGGATGATCATGCCGTGCGCAGCCTCGCCGCCCAGCACCTTCTGCCAGGAGAAGGTCACGACATCGAGCTTCGAATAATCGAGGCGCTGCGCAAAGGCGGCCGAAGTCGCGTCGCAGATGGTCAGGCCCTTGCGGTCGGCCGGAATCCAGTCGGCGTTCGGGACGCGGACTCCCGAGGTCGTGCCGTTCCACGTGAAAACGACGTCGTTGTCGAAATTGACGGTCTTGAGATCGACGATGTCGCCGTAACCAGCCTTGAGAACGCGGGCGTCCTTGAGCTTGAGTTGCTTGGCGACATCCGTCACCCAGCCTTCGCCGAAGCTTTCCCAGGCGAGCATGTCGACGCCGCGCGCGCCCAAGAGCGACCACATGGCCATCTCGACAGCGCCCGTATCGGACGCCGGCACGATGCCGATGCGATAGTTGGCCGGAACCTGCAGAATTTCACGGGTCAGGTCGATGGCGAGCTGAAGCTTCGCCTTGCCGACCTTGGCGCGGTGAGAGCGTCCGAGCGGCGCATCTTTCAGATTTTGGAGGTTCCATCCGGGGCGCTTGGCGCAGGGGCCGGAAGAAAAATTGGCGTTTACCGGCTTCTGACCGGGCATAGCATTTGTCATTTTAATCCATCCTCACAGATGGGCGCCCCTCGTTGGGGAGAGGTGTCCCGCCTATGCGGATACGCCCAACCGGGGCGGGTGGTCAAGCGGCGCGCACATTTTGGCGGCCGGGCAGGAGGTTTTGCCCGAAAAGCAAAAATGGTGCGCCTGCGCCCCGAAATTTCGGCGAATTTTGTGGCTGCGAAAAGGATTTCGCAGCCACAACGTTGAAATTACGGTTCGAGCGAGCCCACATAGGCCGAGAGCGCGATCATGTCGTCGTCATTCAGATTGGCCACGACCTGTTGCATCAGCTCAACCGCAACGCCGGAGCGATTCCCGGTCTTGATGTCGTTCAACTGCCGAAACGTATACATCGGCGAACGACCCGCGATGGACGGAACGTCGCCTAGTCCCTTCAGGTCCGGGCCGTGGCAGATTGCGCAAGTAACGCTCTTGCCGACATTCGACGCAAGCGCCTGCCCCTTCGCGATACTGCCGGTCGGCACGTAGGCCGTGAAGCCAATATGTGCGTTGCGATTCTTCGCCTGCTGGTCGTCTTCAGGCAATTCGATGATGCGCTGACCGATCGGCTCGTTGCCGCCCGCTGCGGCGAGGAACCTCATGCCGCCTTCGGCCACAATGCTTTTCGCGACGGTGTCGGTTTCGACGACCTTCGTTTTCACGGTCGGCTTCAGCTTGGAATAATAAGTCCAGGCTTCCTTAACTTCGGCGTCGGTCATCGCTGTCGCAATGATCACCATCGTGTTCGCTCGCACGCCCTTGCGGGCGCTTGTCTTGAACTGTTGCATGGCTCTCGTGAAATAGAACTCGTTTAAATTGGTCAGGCTGGACGATTCAGGATGACCATCCCCGGTGGGGCGATGACAAAGCGCGCAGGCACGCACAGCGGGCCCGCGTCCGTTCGCCACGACAGGCGGCATCGCCGCATGTTCGGACGGAAACCAGTCGGGCGGTGCGAAGCCGTCGCCGATTTGTTTACGCGTGTAGGATTTGTCGCTGCCCGGCACTGTGACCTGAATTGTATCGTCCGGCGCCGGTAATTGCGGGGCTACCGGATAGGCCCAGTCCGGATTATCAGCCGCAACTGCGACGATCGGCGAACAGGCAAAAAGGATTGCCGCCATGATGCGTTTCATAATACCTCCCCAAAAAGCTATTCCCGCGTTCTTTTTGAGTTCTTGCGGGGTGGAGGCATTATGGCTCTTCGCTGAATCGTGTGGGTAGAGGTTTCAACCACAAGTTGAATATTTTGGTTTCCGCTGGCTCCGCGTATTTTCTGATGCATGCGTGACACGGATCTTTTTCAGGCGGCGCTCGGGCTTTCCGCGCCTTGGTTTATCAGC
>CANJWR010000177.1 GCA_947478455.1 Beijerinckiaceae bacterium
AAGCCTTGTTCTGATTTGTGTTTTAAGCATTGTCCCGGCTATAGATCTTTCGGTTGCCCTGGTGAACTACATGATCACCAGATGCTGCCCGCCGACATTGCTCCCCGCGATCGAACTCAGGGATGGAATTCCGCAGGCCCTGCGCACTTTGGTCGTGACGCCAATTCTTTTGAATTCCATCAACGACATTGAAGATCAAGTCGCAAGGCTTGAAATTCACTATCTGGCAAGCCCGGAAGGTGAACTTTACTTTGCGCTACTTTCAGACTGGCGCGATTCCCTCACGGAACATACGGGTGAAGACACGGCGCTGCTGCGAGTTGCGCTGGAAGGGATCGACAAGCTCAACCAGCGCAATGGGCCCGCCCCGGGCGGCGCTCGGTTTCTGCTACTGCATCGGAGGCGGATGTGGTGTCAAAGTGAAGATCAATGGATCGGTTGGGAACGCAAACGGGGAAAATTGAGAGAACTCAATCGTCTTTTGCGAGGCGCCGAAGACACGAGCTTTTTGGACCCGCCATCCCTTCCTGAAAGTGTGCGCTATGTCATCACGCTGGATGCAGATACGCAATTGCCGCGAGAGACCGTTGGCAGGCTTATCGGCAAAATGGCGCATCCACTCAATCAACCTCGATTTGATGTTGTTGAGGGGAGAGTCGTGGAGGGCTACGCGCTACTGCAACCACGCATTACACCTGCTTTGCCGATGGGGCGTGAAAGCTCGCTATTCCTGAGTATCTTTTCGCGAGCGACCGGAATAGATCCTTACAATGCAGCCGTTTCGGATGTCTATCAGGATCTTTTTGGGGAAGGCTCTTTTGCCGGCAAGGGCATCTATGATGTCGACGCATTCGAACTGGCGCTGGATGGACGCGTTCCTGAGTCGGCACTTCTTAGCCATGATCTATTCGAGGGGATTTTCGCGCGCGCCGGACTGGCGTCCGATGTCGAATTTATCGAGAACTACCCATCAAGGTATGACGTAGCGATTCTACGGCAACATCGATGGACGCGCGGCGATTGGCAATTATTGCCCTGGATTTTTGGTCATGGCCCTACGGACGCGGATCGCCGGCTGCCGATCCCCGCTATTGGCCGTTGGAAGATGTTCGACAATCTGCGCCGTTCTCTTTCAGCGCCATTCGCAATTTTCGCCCTGATCGCCGGCTGGACTTTGCCCATGCAGGAGGCGCTCGTCTGGACAGCGCTCGTCATATCCACGTTTGTCATCCCGCCGCTGATTCCGGTGATCGCCGCGATGGTCGTGAGGCGACCCGGTGTGACGGCCATGAGCAATCTCCGATCTCTGACAACGGAACTGCGTTTGGCGTTGGCCCACGCTGGACTGCTGATTATCATGCTCGCGCACCAGACATGGTTGATGGGAGACGCGATCTTCCGGACGTTACACCGCTTGTTGATAACACGACGCCACCTGTTGGAATGGATCCCTGCAGCGCAAGCGACCTTCGGGCCTCGGCTCGGAATGTCTGACTTCTATAGGCAGATGTTCGGCGCGCTGGTGCTAGCTGCGGCTGCTGTGGTCACATCAGTGCTTTGGGGTCGGGGCGCATGGCCTGTCGCGATGACCTTCGCGGTACTTTGGTTTATGTCCCCAGCCGTTGCGCTCTGGTCGAGTCTTTCACGCCGGGCTCTCGCCCGACATCCACTAGCGGAAGCTGACACTCAAAGTCTGCGCTTGGTCGCTCGACAAACTTGGCGCTTCTTTGAGACCTTCGTGACACCGAAGGACAATATGCTTCCTCCGGATAATTTTCAGGAGGTCCCGGAACCGGAGGTCGCTCATCGCACATCGCCGACCAACATCGGCCTTTATCTATTGTCCGTGGTTTCCGCCCACGATTTCGGCTGGATCGGAACACGCGACGCGGTCAGTCGACTGGAAGCGACATTTGCCGCCATGGGGAGAATGGCAAAGTTCAAAGGCCATCTATACAATTGGTACGATACGCTGGACCTTCGGCCTCTCGATCCGAAATACATATCCACTGTCGATAGCGGCAATTTGGCCGGACACCTGATTGCGCTTGCAAACGCATGTCATGAGTGGCGCATTCCGCAGCTATCAACGCCCATGAACGTTCGCGGTATTGAGGACGCTGTCGATATTTTCAAAGCCGAAGCTACCCGCTTGCGCAGTCGGCGCCTTTCGCCAGCCATCCTCTGGCGACGTCTTGATATTGAACTCACTGCGCTGCAGCCCTGTCTTGATGCGACTTTCAAAGATGGATCAAAGGAACAGCTTTCAAAACTATCTGAACAGGCTGTTATCCTGTCTACTTTCGCTCGCGAAATCGCCCGGGAGGAAGGAGCGAATGAGGCTGCCGATTTGTTGTTCTGGGCAAGTGCGATCATCGCCTGCATAGCGAGCAAGATGCGCGATCGCGATGACCCGCCTGATGCCGCATTTGATGCGCGCCTTGAGGCGCTGGAAAAGAACGCGCGTTCAGCAGCGCTGGAGATGGAGTTCAGATTTTTGCTGAATCCTGATCGCCTGCTGCTCTCAATCGGTTATCAGGCGACGGAAGGACTGCTCGATACGAGATGCTATGACTTGCTCGCCTCCGAAGCGCGCCTTGCCAGCTTTTTTGCTATAGCCAAGCGCGATGCTCCAACACGACACTGGTTTCGGCTCGGACGCGCGGTAACAGCGGTTACCGGCGGTGCGGCGTTGATATCCTGGTCCGGTTCCATGTTTGAATATCTGATGCCCTCCATCGTCATGCGGCCACCTTACGATAGCCTGATCGAGCAGACCAATCGGCTTATCGTCGACCGGCAGATCGAATATGGCGTCGCGCAGAATGTGCCGTGGGGCATGTCGGAATCCGCATACAATGTTGCGGACGTTGAATACACTTACCAGTATTCCAGCTTTGGCGTTCCGGGCCTGGGACTGAAACGAGGTCTGGGCGACAACAATGTCGTCGCCCCCTACGCTACCGCTTTGGCGGCCATGGTCGATCCGCATGCGGCGATCGGCAATCTTGCTGTGCTCGAATCCATGGGCGCTCGCGGTCGCTATGGATTTTATGAGGCGATGGACTTTACGCCGGAGCGCGTTCCGGATGGAGAGACAGTTGCAATCGTTAAGACATTCATGGCGCACCACCAAGGCATGACGATTACTGCAATCGCCAATACTCTGATGGATGGAATTCTGCGCAAGCGCTTTCACGCCGAACCAATCACGCAGGCAACCGAACTTCTCCTTCAGGAACGCGTTCCGCGCGAAGTCACAGCGCCATTGCCGCTGGTATCAGAAAGGACGACATCCGGAGAGACTTTCAATTTCGAAGGCACTCATTCATGGCGACGGCCAAACCCGTCTAGCTCGACGCCCGCAACCCAAATCCTCTCGAATGGCAGCTACTCGGTAATGCTGACGGCCGCAGGCGCCGGATACAGCGTCTGGCGTGATCTGGCCGTCACGCGCTGGAGAGAGGATAGCACCTGTGACGATTGGGGATCATGGATTTTCCTTCGAGACGTCGCCAGCGGAGACGTCTGGCCCGCCGTCTATCAACCAACCGGATCTGAGCCATTCAGTCATGATGTAATCTTCAACGAGGATCGCGTCGAATTCACGCGGAGCGATGGAGATCTGACAACCAGCCTGCAGGTGCTCGTTTCATCTGAAGACAACGCAGAGGTGCGCCGCGTCACCATAACGAATTCCGGCGCAGGCCGTCGTGAGATTGAAATCACGTCCTACGCGGAACTCGTCCTTGCTCAGCAGGCGGCGGATATCGCTCATCCGGCGTTTTCTAAACTGTTTACCGAAACCGAACATCTGCCCTCTCTCGGCGCCATTCTGGCGACACGACGGAGACGAACGCCTACCGAACCGCAAATCTGGGCGGCCCACCTAGCTGTCGTCGACGGCGTGATGATCGGCAAGCGCGAATTCGAAACTGACCGGGCCAAGTTCATCGGAAGCAGCGGCAACGTTGCTGCGTCCGCAACGTTGCAGCACGGCCGGGCTCTGTCCGGCTCTACGGGCGCCGTGCTCGATGCAATTTTTGCCTTGAGGCGGCGTGTGAAAATCGCGCCGGGTGGAACTGCAAAGATCGACTTCTGGACCATGGTGGCGTCCTCGCGCGAGGAAGTTCTCAACATGGTCGACAAACACCATGATACAGTCTCCTTCGAGCGCGCAGTTTCTCTTGCGTGGACGCAGGCTCAGGTGCAATTGCATCATCTTGGCGTCGATCGCAGCGCCGCAGGGCAATATCAAAGGCTGGCCGGACATTTGATTTACGCCTCTCCCATGATGCGTGCATCGTCGGACACAATCAGGATTGGTAGCGGTCCGCAATCAGGCCTTTGGGGACAAGGCATTTCCGGCGATTTGCCGATTATCCTCGTTCGCATCTCGGGAGTCGAACAACTTGGTGTCGCGCGCGAGGCCCTGCAAGCCGTCGAATACTGGCGAACGAAGCGTCTCGCGGTAGATATGGTTGTACTTAACGAGCGCGCGACATCCTACGTACAGGAATTGCAAACTGCCCTCGAGACTCTGGTCCGCGCGAGTCAGTCACGCGCTGAGAGCGGTGAAGAGAGACCACCGGGACATATTTTTCTGCTGCGATCAGATCTTATGTCGCATGAGACCCATGCCCTGCTATTGTCTGTCGCTCGCGTAATCCTGGTGGGCGGGCGCGGACGACTGGCGGATCAACTAGATCGGGTTCCAGACAGCCATGTTTCACGACGAAGCGCTACGCGTCCAGTGGCGTCCAGTTCCGGATTGCAGATCAGACATCCGCCGCCGGGCCTTGAGTTTTTCAATGGACTGGGTGGCTTTGCTGAAAACGGTCGGGAATATGTAACGATACTTGGTCCGGGGCAGACCACTCCGGCACCGTGGATCAATGTCATCGCCAATCCGAATTTTGGCTTTCAGGCTTCTGCCGAGGGCGGTGGCTATAGCTGGTCGGTCAATAGCCGCGAGCATCTTCTGACTCCATGGTCCAATGATCCCGTCGCAGACAGGCCAGGACAGGCGTTTTTCCTACGTGACCTGGAGACTGGCGAAATCTGGTGTCCGACAGTTTTGCCAATCCGCGATCCCCTGGCGACTTACGAAGCACGTCACGGATGGGGCTATAGCCGTTTCCGGCAAACGTCCCATGGCGTTGCGAGCGAACTGCTCGAGTTCGTGCCGCGCGCAGATTCAATCAAAATATCCCGTCTGAGTATTCGCAATCTCACAGATCGCCCTAAACGTCTCTCCATAACGGGCTATGTCGAATGGGTGCTGGGCGCTTCCCGCACCGCGGCCGCTCCCTTCGTCACAACCTGCCGCGATCCGGACACTGGCGCCTTGTTCGCAAGCAACAAATGGAATCCGGATTTTGCCAATCGGGTCGCATTCGCCGACATGGCCGGACGACAGACAAGCTGGACCTGCGACCGCAGAGAGTTCATTGGCCGCAACGGTTCGCTGGCGGAACCGGCAGCGCTCGGCAATTGGCAACCGCTGTCAGGACGAACAGGTTCAGGTCTTGATCCATGTGCGGCCCTGCAGACGAAGATCGAGATCGCGCCGGGCGGCAGCGTGGAAATCTGCTTTTTCCTCGGCGACGGCGAGAATGAGGCGGATGCACAAGCGCTGGTTCGGCGCTACCGCGATATAAATCTGGATGAAACCCTCGCCGAAGTCCGCGGCTTCTGGGAGGAAATCGCCGACGCTGTTCAGGTGAAAACCCCTGATCGATCCATGGATATTATGCTCAACGGCTGGCTGCTTTACCAGACGCTCGTCTGCCGCGTGTGGGCGAGGTCCAGCTTTTATCAAGCTGGCGGCGCTTTTGGCTTTCGGGACCAGTTGCAGGATTGCATGGCGCTCGCCACGACCAGTCCGTCAATTACACGCGAACACCTTCTGAAGGCCGCGAGCCATCAGTTTCCGGAAGGTGACGTGCTGCACTGGTGGTTGCCACATTCCGGACAGGGCGTGCGGACCCGCATCACCGATGATCGTATCTGGCTTGCCTACGCGACCGCGCATTACATCAAGACAACCTCAGACAAGGCGGTTCTCGACGAACAAACGCCATTCGTGGAAGGAGAATTGTTGCAATCAGGCGAAAGCGAAAACTTCTTCAAACCCGTCGTCTCGGAGGCGACGGCCAGCCTCTATGAGCATTGCGCATTTGCACTTAACGACAGCCTGCAGGTCGGCATCCATGGATTGCCGCTGATCGGCGGCGGCGACTGGAACGACGGCATGAACCGCGTCGGCCAGCAAGGACGGGGCGAAAGCGTTTGGCTCGGCTGGATTCTTCACGCTGCGCTGCGTTCCTTCGCAGACTTTGCGGATGCCCGCGGCGACCAATCGCAGGCCGGCAAATGGCGTACGCACGCGGTCGAACTCAAAGCGGCGGCTGAGCGTGAGGCCTGGGATGGAGAATGGTACAAGCGCGGGTGGTTCGATGATGGCGCTCCGCTGGGATCGGCAACCAACGAAGAGTGCCGCATCGACTCGCTTGCCCAGTCATGGGCTGTCATTTCGGGCGCCGGGCAGCCGGATCGAGCGGCACAGGCCATGGCGGCTGTCGAACGAGAACTAATTCTGCCACACGAGCGTCTCGCTCTGTTGTTTGCGCCGCCCTTCGACCACACGGAACTCGATCCCGGATACATCAAGGGGTATCCACCCGGAATCCGGGAAAATGGCGGGCAATATACTCATGCGGCGCTCTGGGCCGTGATGGCGTTTGCAGGCCTTGGCGAAGGCGAAAAGGCAGCCTCGCTGTTTTCACTGCTCAACCCGATCAACAGCACGCGGACGCAAACAGATATGCACCGATACAAGGTGGAGCCCTACGTGGTCGCTGCCGACGTGTATAGCGCACCCGGACATCTGGGGCGCGGAGGCTGGACCTGGTACACGGGCTCGGCAGGATGGATGCAACGCGCAGGCATAGAAAGCATTCTGGGTCTCCATATCGAGGGCGATCAACTTCGCATTGACCCATGCATTCCAAAACTTTGGTCAAGATATGAAATTAGCTTGCGTCGTGGCGCATCTCGATACGAAATCGTCATCGAGAATCCGGACGAAGTGCAACAGGGCATTGTTTCGGCAGAACTGGATGGCATTGCTATTGTGACTGCGCCACTGGTTTTTCCGTTCATCGATGACGGTAAGATTCATCGAATTCACATATCGCTCGGAGTTGTGCTTCCCCTTGTTCGGTAGGCAAGCCCCACCTGTCCATTGAACAGAAGCGGCAACGTGCTTGTGTTCTGAGATGCACCCCGAATTTGTGAAAAGCGGCCATCACCGAAATCCTGCGCCTGTGCAAAGGCAGGTAACAAAGCTGGAATTGCCCGCGCGCATAGAATGCCCGGCATAAATTTGGCACCATGACTCGACGAGGAGACACACGCATCCTATCATCGCGCAAAGCGTCTTCGGAAGCTCAGACCGTCCAAGTAGCTCCTGCGCAGACGCACAGGAGCGTAATCCGGACATGAGATCTCGAACAATCGAGACCATACGAGAAGAATTGAGGGGGAAGTGAAATGTCACGATTGAACGCGCCGTGCATGTCGTTGCTTTTCGCACTTGCATTCAGCTCTGCGGCAGTCGCCGACGAAACACTTGTCGCCGCAGCCAAACGTGAAGGACAAGTTGTCTGGTATACGTCCCAGATCATCAATCAGCTTGCCCAGCCGGTTGCCGACGCTTTTGCGAAGCAATATGGAATCAAAGCGCAGATTGTCCGCGCTGACGCAGCGGAAATTACACTCCGCATCATCAACGAGGCAAAGGCCAATGCGCTTCAGGCCGATATCTTTGACGGCACAGCAGCTGCGCCCCCGCTCAAGCGGGCGGGCCTTGTCATGGCGTGGCAACCCGACATCGCAAAAACATTTCCTCACCAGTATGTCGACAAGGATGGCTTCTGGACTGCGACCAACCTTTATATCATCGCACCGTCTTTCAATACGGATCTGGTCAAGCGCGGGACTGAGCCCAATGTCTGGGAGGATCTTCTCGACCCGAAATACAAAGGCAAGATAGCAGTATCGAGGGGCGCCTCCACTTCAGGCGGCGCAGGTCTCGTAGGTACTGTGTTGCATGATATGGGGAAGGAAAAGGGTCTGGACTTCCTGCAGAAGCTTGCCGGCCAAAATGTAACCCCGATCGGCTCTTCAGCTCGCACTGTCACCGATCAGGTTATGCAGGGCGAGTTCGCTATCGGCCTGATGATGTCGAACAATCAACCAGTCAGTAGCGCCCGGCTTGGCGCCCCGGTTGACACATTGAAATGGTCATCCTCGCTTGCCGCCATGAATGCAGCCGCTGTGCTGAAAGGTTCACCCCATCCGAACGCAGCAAAGTTGCTGCTCGAATTTCTGGTATCGGAAGCCGGCCAGCAGATTTTCGCGAATGCCGACTATTTACCTGTAAATCCTGCTGTCCCGGCCAAGGAAAAAAGACTTACGCCTGAGGGCGGAAATTTCAAAGCCTTTTACCTCACGCCCGAAGAGGTCGACGAGCAAATCGGCGAATGGGACAAGATCTTCAAGGGCCTCTTCAAATAAGCCATTCAGGGGAATACCTTTCGGCAGTTTGCGTCCGACGAAAA
>CANJWR010000178.1 GCA_947478455.1 Beijerinckiaceae bacterium
GGATAATTGGCGTTCTTCGTCAGGCCTATGCCACGATTGATGTCGACATAATCGGCCTTGAAGGGGCCGGTGCCGACTGGCGTCTTGATGCCGAATTCCGTCCGCTTTGCCGGATCGCCGTGAATGTGCTTGGGCAACATCGGCATGGCGGCAGTGGCGAGGCGTACCAGCGCCGGCGCAAATGGATGCTTGGCGTGAATGCGGACCGTGGTCGGATCGACGACTTCGGTCTTCTCCATCCAGACATAGTTCTCGATAAAGCGGAGCTTGCTCTCCGGATCGATCAACCAGTTCAGCGTGTAGGCGACGTCCTCTGCGGAGAACGCCTTGCCGTCGTGGAACTTCACGTCGTCGCGAAGCTTCAGTTCGAGCGTCGTGTCGTTGAGCCACTTCCACGAGGTGGCCAAAAGGGGTTCGAGTTTGCCTTTCTGGGGGTCGAAACAGATGAGCGAGTCGAAGACGGCGCTCGCCATGAAGCCGCCTTCGGGCTTCGAATCTTCATAGATCAGGATCGTCCCGATGGGATCGGTGAAGGCGAGGCGCAGTGTGTCCTTGGCCTTCTGGGCCAGCGCAGCGGTGGAAAGCCCTGTCGCCAGAATAGCCGCCGCACAGGTTGTGGCGATGCGGGAACCGATGGCGCGCAGACCTGCGCCGGCAAACCCATTCGAGGTCATTTTGAAGCTCCTTCGGGGTAAAGATGGCATTCGACAAGCCCGTGTTCGTCTCGCGTTGTGCGTGGGGCATTTGCCGAACATTGCGGCATGGCCTTCGGGCAGCGCGGGTGGAATGAGCAGCCAGTCGGCGGATTGAGCGGATCGGGAAAGCCGCGCCCCAGATGGAGGTCCGGCAATCCGAGTTTCGGATCGGGAGTCAGAACAGAGCCGAGCAGCGCTTCCGCATAGGGGTGGCGTGGCGCGTTCATCACGTTCCACGCGGTCGCGGACTCGACGACGCGGCCCATGTACATCACAGCCACACGGTCTGCGATGAATTCGAGAATGCCAAGATCGTGAGTGATGAAAATATAAGTCAGGTTGAATTTTTCGCGCAGGTCTTTCAGCAGATTCAAGATTTGCGCCTGCACGGAGACGTCAAGCGCGGACGTGGGTTCGTCGCATATCAGGATTTCAGGCCGGATCATCAAGGCGCGCGCAATGGCGACGCGCTGGCGTTGCCCGCCCGACAGCTGGCTCGGGTAGGAATGAATGAGGCGCGGTGCCAAACCAACCTGCAGCATCATCTCCTCAACTGCCTTCGTGCGCTCCTCCCGGGAGCCGCTCCCGTGGGTTTCCAGCGGTAGGGAAATAATCTGCCCGATGGTCTTGCGCGGGTTCAGCGACGAATATGGATCCTGAAAAACCGGTTGAACTTTGCGCGAAAGCTCGCTGCGGCCAATTGTCGTGATGTTCTGCCCGTCAATGCGGATGGAACCGCCAGACGGCTTCATCAGACCGAGCATCATGCGCGACAGGGTAGTTTTGCCGCTGCCGGATTCGCCGACGATGCCGAGCACCTCGCCGCGCTTGACGGAGAGGTTGACGTCCTCGACCGCCCGCAATGTCTTGCCTTTCGACATAAGGCTGGCGCCCACTTGAAAAGAGCGGGACAGGTTGGCGATCTCGACCGCAGGCGTTTGCGTGGCGGGTGATTGCTGTGTTTTCGGCTGCATATTCATGGCGTCGCCAGTTCCGCCGGTCGGGCAAGAGCTTCATCAGGAGGAATCACGCAACGATAGGCGGCGCCGTCGGGCAATTCACGCAGGGCTATGTCGCCTGTGCGGCAGGCGTCGCGCACGTAGTCGCAACGGTTGGCGAAGCCGCAGCCCCGGATGTCGCCAACGAGCGAAGGTACGATGCCGGGGATCGAGCCCAGTCGCGTTGCAGGCGCGCCATGGTCGTGGGTAGGCATGCAGCGTAGCAGGCCCTGCGTGTAGGGATGATGCGGCTGCGTGAAAACATCGAGCGCAGAACCGGTCTCGACGATCTTGCCTGCATACATGACGGCCAGACGGTCGGCCATGCGGGCGACGATTCCAAGGTTGTGGGTGATCAGAATGATCGCCATGCCGAATTCTTCCTGCAGTTTGGTGAGCAACTGCAGAATTTGAACCTGAACGGTCACATCAAGTGCTGTGGTTGGTTCGTCGGCGATGACGAGCCTGGGTTCGCACATCAGCGTCATGGCGATCATGACGCGCTGGCGCAAGCCGCCCGACAATTGATGCGGAAACTGTTTCAGACGCAGCGCGGGCGACATGATGCCTACGCGCTGCAGCATGAACTCGGCGCGCTCACGGGCTTCCCGGCGTCCGGATTTGCGATGGCGGAGATAGACCTCCTCCATCTGATTGCCGATTGTGTATACCGGATTGAGCGACGTCATCGGATCCTGAAAGATCATGCCCAGACGGTCGCCGCGCAATTCGGCCATGGCGTGGTCCGAGAGGCTCAGCAGATCATGGCCGTCGAAATTCAGCCTTGTGGCGGAAAGTTTCGCGCTGCGTGGCAGAAGCCGCATCAGGGCAAGCGATGTCATAGTTTTGCCACAGCCGGATTCGCCGACGATGCAGAAGGTCTGGCCGGGGCGAACCGAGAAATCAATCTTGTTGACGGCGTGAAGCATGCCCGAAGGCACCTTCAGGTCGACCGACATGCCCTCGACGGTCAGGATCGGAGGCGCATCGATGTTGTCTGGCGCTGCCATCGTGGTCTCCTAGTTGCGCCCTTCGGGAGCAGTCACGTCGCGAAGGCCATCGCCCGCCATGTTGATCGCAATCACCAAAAGGAAAATTGCGAAACCCGGAATGGCGATCAGATGCGGTTTGAAGAACATGAAGTTGCGCGCCTCTGCGATCATCAAGCCCCATGACGGCTCGGGCGGTTTCACTCCGAGGCCCAGGAAGGAGAGCGCGGCCTCGATCAGGATCACGATGGCGATCTCGAGACTGGCGATCACGATGATCTGGTTCATTACATTCGGCAAAAGTTCGCCAAGGATGATGCGCGTTTGCGAAGCGCCCACGGCCCGCGCCGCCGTGATGAAATCATTGCCGCGCAATTGCTGCGCGACGCTGCGCGTGACGACGGCGTAACGGTCCCATGTCAGAAAGCCGAGGATCAGCACCAGCGCGCCGACCGAGCCGCCCACGATGCTGACCAGCGACAGGGCGATCAGCAGGCCCGGCAGGGCGAGCTTCACGTTGATCAGATAGACGACGACGGAATCAACACGCCCGCCGAAATAGCCGCCTATGATGCCGATAAGCGATCCGACCGTGCCGGCGATGGCGGCGGCTCCGAAGCCGACCATGAGCGAAATACGCGCGCCGTAAATCAGGCGACTCAGATAGTCGCGGCCTAATGCGTCTGTGCCGAGAATGTTGGCCCAGTTGCCGGTCTTCCAGACGGGATCGATCAGGCGGCGCGTCAAATCCTGATCATAGGGATCGTATGGCGCGAGAATCGGGGCGAAGATGGCGATCAGGGTGACGAGAGTCACAATCGAGCCGCCGAAGATCAGCCCGATATGAGATTTTGCGCGACGGCGCATTTCCTCGCGCGGCGAGGGCGCAACGATCTCGCCGTCGGCGAGTGCTTCCGGAACGGCTTTCACTGTTGCGTCCGTCATAGGGCGATCCTTGGATCGAGGCGGGCGTTGATGATGTCGGAAATAAGCGTCAGGAAAATGTAGCAGAACGACAGGAACACGAGAATTGACTGCACAACCGGAAAGTCGATGCGCTTGATCGAGTCAAACGCTAGCAACCCGATGCCGTTGAGCGCAAAAACCGATTCGACGATCACCGAACCGCCAAGCAGAAAGCCCAGCAAAACGGCGCTCAGCGACACGACCGGCAGCACCGCATTGCGCAGCGCGTGTTTGAAAAGAACCGATAGCGGGTGCAGTCCCTTTGCCCATGCGGTCCGGATATAGTCGGACGACAGAACGTCGATCATGCCGGTGCGGGTGAGGCGCATGAGGGCCGGCATGGTGCCGAGCCCCAGCGTGATGGTCGGCATGACAAAATGCCAGCTTGTGTCTGAACCCGAAATAGGCAGCCAGCGGAGAATGACGCCAAACAGGTAGATGAGCAAAAGCCCCAGCCAGAAGCTGGGAATCGCCTGCCCGAGCACGCTGAGCGTCAGCACGGCGCGGTCGATCCAGGTGTTCTTGCGCAAGGCCGCGATGACGCCGAGCGGCAGCGCGAAAACAAGCGCGAATAACAACGCCGAAAAGGCCAGCCTGATTGTCACGCCGATACGGGCGAGAATGAGTTCGGTGACGGGCTCATGTGTGAAGAGCGATTTGCCGAGATCGCCCTGCAAGGCTCTGCCTGCCCAGTCGAGATACTGAATGTAGAGAGGCTGATCGAGGCCATATTGTTTCGCGACGCGAGCAATATCGGCGGCGGTTGCGGTTTCGCCGGCAAGCACGGCTGCAAGATCGCCCGAGAGACGCAGCAGGCCGAAGCCGATAAAGGACACAGTAACTGCGACCAGCGCCAGCATGACCGCGCGGCCGAGGATAAACCGCAGCATGAAACCAACTTCCTCCCGAAACCGAACCAAACAAGTATTCTGCGCCGGCTTCAGCCCGTAAGCCTGCCGCCGTTTTTATTGTGTGCGAAAACGCAGCCGCTGTCAGCCCGCCAAAAGCTCCAATCCGCTTGTGCTCCTTTGCGACAATGATAATATAATATCAATAGCAGGTCGAACAAAAAAGGGAGATAAGGGTGCTCAGCGAAGCTCGCAACGAAATGCTGACCCAAACGGGTCGCGGAACTCCCATGGGAGAAGTTTTGCGGCGCTACTGGCATCCAATTGCGGCTGCCGATCAGCTTGAGCGCGATCCTGTGCGGCCTGTGCGCTTGATGGGCGAAGATCTCGTTCTTTATCGCGATCTCAGTGGCAAATACGGGCTCGTCGACAAGCATTGTCCGCATCGTCGCGCCGATCTCTCCTACGGTTTCGTCGAGGAATGCGGCATTCGCTGCAATTATCACGGATGGCAGTTCGACGAGACCGGAACCTGCATCAGCCAGCCCTTCGAGGAAATAGCCAATCCGGGCGCTAAATTTCGCGAAAAGATCAAAATTCCCGCCTATCCTGTCGAGGAAAGGGGTGGCCTGCTGTGGGCCTATCTGGGGCCTCTGCCCGCACCGCAATGCCCAGACTGGGAGCCTTTCGGGTGGACGAACGGTTTCCGGCAGATCGTATTTTCCGAAGTGCCCTGCAACTGGGTGCAGGCGCAGGAAAACTCCATTGATCCTGTTCACTTCGAGTGGATGCACGCAAACTGGAGCACGCGGCTCGACGGAAAGACGGGCCCTTATGCGCCGACGCATCTGAAGGTGGATTTCGACGAGTTCGAATTCGGCTTCGTGTACAAGCGCGTGACGGAAGGCCAGAGCGAGACGAGCCCGCTTTGGACCATCGGGCGTGTCTGCCTGTGGCCCAACGGCTTTTATCTTGGCGATCATTTTGAATGGCGCGTGCCGATTGACGATCACAACATGTTGAGTGTCGTCTGGGCGTTCAACCATGTGCCGGTCGAGCGCGAGCCTTACGAGCAGAAGGGCGTTCCGTCGTGGGAAAGCCCGATCAAGGATCCTCGCACTGGCCGCTGGATTTGGACCCACATCATCAATCAGGACGTTATCGCCTGGGTCGGGCAGGGGGCGATTGCGGATCGCACGCAGGAGCATCTTGGCGTCAGCGACCGCGGCATTTCGATGATCCGCAAGCAATGGTTCGAGGACATTGAGGCGGTCAAGCGCGGCGAAGATCCCAAGGGTTTGATCCGCGATGCTGGACGAAATTCTCGTGTGCCATTGCCCAATGCAGCCTCGAGCCTTCACAGTCGGATGAGCCTGGCGCAGATGCAGGCGCATCCGATTCTTTCCAAAAGTCTCAAGGATTTTGTCTTCAACTACGGCCAGCCGCCCGAGGTGCGCCGCGCCTTTGAGGAGGCGATGGGACTGCGCTAGACTGCTTCCCGGCAACAAGAAAACGGGGCGGGCATGGGCAGGACGAAGCGTGATGCGCCGGAGGAGGCAACCGGGGACGATCTCTGGCATGATGCCGGGGACTCGACACTTTCAGCCAATATCATTCGCAACATCCGCGCATCGCTCTTTTCCGGAAAGCTGACGCCTGGCGCCTTTATCGGAACAGAATCAAGCTGGGCTCAGCAGTTTGGGGTCAGCCGCATGGCGGCGCGCGATGCGATTCGCACGTTGAAGGCCGCCGGCATTATCCACATCAAGATTGGGGCGCGTGGCGGCATTTTCGTGGCAGCCGCCAATCCTGATTATTTCGCCGAAGCGCTGGCGATCCAGATGCAGTTGATCGGCGTCGATCTGGCTGAAATTCTCGACGCCCAGATCGCCATCGAAGTCACGGCGGCGGAGCTGGCGGCGAACCTGGCGACGCCTCAAGATATTGAGACCCTGAAAACGCTGCTGGTGGATATGCGCTCCAATATCGGCAATCCGGGGCCCTTCACCGAAATTGCGATGCAGTTCCACGAGGCGGTAATCGCGGCTTCCCACAACCGTGTCTTGCTCGCGCAGTTTCGTGGTTTGCGGCATCTGCTTTTGCCGCACTATACGCGCCACAGCACTGACGAGGTGGCGCGCCGGGCGGTGGCGTCCCATGAGGAACTGGTTCGGCATATTGAAGGCCGCGATGCGGTTTCGGCGCGCGAACTCATGCGCAAGCGCCTGCATGTCATCCGGGAGCGGCAACTGGTTCACTGGCGCTCGACGGCCAGTTAGCGCCGCAAAAAAAACGGCCGGCGTGGCTGCGCCGGCCGTTTCGTTTACTGGATCGATCAGGCGATCTTGAACATCTTGCGGGAATTTCCTTCCAGGATCGCGTGCTTGTCGGCATCGCTCAGCCAGTCGAAGCCCTTGATGTAGGGAACGATGTCGTCATAGGTCTTGCCGGTTGCGGGGTTGCGGGCGGCGCCGATTCCCGGACATTCCGCGCCGAACAGGCAGCGATCCGCCCCGACGGTCTTGATCAGCAGTTCCAGCGCCGCAGCCGAATACAGCACGGTGTCGTAATAGAGTTTGCGCATGGCCTTCGAGAACAATTCGCCGTTCGGCTTGCGGGCCGAGGCAGCCTCGAAACGTCCGAGCTGGTAGGGCACCGCGCCGCCGCCGTGGCTGATGATGATCTTCAGCGACGGGAAATCCTTGAACACGTTCGATTCGATGAAGCCGTAAACGGCGGTCGTCTCTTCGTTGATGAAATGCAGCGAGTAGGGCTCACGATCCGGGTTCTTCGAGCCGGTGGCGTGGATATGCGCCGGCACATCGAGTTCGCAGAGCTTCTCGTAAAGTGGGTACCAGTAGCGGTCGCCCATCGGGGGCGCCTTCTGGCCACTGTTTTCGAACGGATCGGGATTCAGCAGGCAGCCGCGGAAGCCCATTTTTACGCAGCGTTCGAGTTCCGCAATGGCCATGTCGAGCGGCTCTCCGCTGGCCTGCGGCAGGCCCGCAATGCCGACGAACAACTTTGGATAGAGCTGTGTCTGGCGGTAGATGATGTTGTTGGTTTCCTCAGCGAACCACTGCACGACGCGGGACGGCTTGGCGCTGTGCATCATCTGGAACGGGCGGGGCGACACGCATTGCATGTCGGTGCCGACTTCCTTGATGAAGTCCATATGGCTCTTGTCGCCGCCCTCGAAATGCTTGACCTCGACCGCGCGACGGATTTCATCGTCGGTGACATTCACCTTGCCACGGCCGTGAGCTCCGAGATGGGACAGGATCGAGGCCTTGTAGGCCCACAATTCCGTCGGGGGGCTGACGTGAGCATGGCAGTCAATGATCGTCATTTGGGGTTCCTCCAGAGGTTTTGATTTCCGGCCCAGCATAAGCGGGGCCGTCGAAATGGTCGAGCATTTCCGTTGGAAATCCCCCGGTGGATGCTTCAAGTCAAGGCTCTATAAGTCAGGATCTCGCAATTTGGCGGCAGATTGGTGAAAACTGCGGCATGGAAACTGCTTGGAGGGACCGACTGAGTTGGGAAATCATGGAAAGTCAGCTTCGAATTGTTGTGGTGGATGAAGACCCGCTGAGGGCGGCCGTCATCGAGGACGGGCTACGCGAGGCAGGCCATCTGCATATCTCGCGCATCGACGATACGACTCGACTTCTGGAACGCCTGCAGGCGCTCGATCCGGAAGTGATCGTGATCGATCTGGCGAGTCCGAGCCGGGATGTTCTGGAGCAGATGTTTCGGGTCAGCCGCACGGTCCATCGCCCGATTGCGATGTTCGTCGACCAGTCCGATTCAGCCATGATCAATGCTGCAATTGATGCGGGCGTCTCGGCCTATGTGGTGGACGGGCTGCGCAAGGAGCGGGTGAAGTCTATTCTCGACATGACTATCAGCCGCTTCAACGCCTTCGCGCGGCTTCGGGCCGAACTGGATGAAGCGAAATCGCAGATCGAGGATCGCAAGGTGGCTCTTCGCTGAATCGTGTGGGTAGAGGTTTCAACCACAAGTTGAATATTTTGGTTTCCGCTGGCTCCGCGTATTTTCTGATGCATGCGTGACACGGATCTTTTTCAGGCGGCGCTCGGGCTTTCCGCGCCTTGGTTTATCAGCC
>CANJWR010000179.1 GCA_947478455.1 Beijerinckiaceae bacterium
AAAGCCCGAGCGCCGCCTGAAAAAGATCCGTGTCACGCATGCATCAGAAAATACGCGGAGCCAGCGGAAACCAAAATATTCAACTTGTGGTTGAAACCTCTACCCACACGATTCAGCGAAGAGCCCTTTTTCATCAACCGCGCACAGGTCTCATAAACGCTGCTCGTGCGTCGCTATTGCTTTTACACTGACGTTGTAGTGTCAGGGCAGCAAGACCTGCTTCCGATCAAAAGTCGACAAACCAAATTTATTGACGAGCATTGACTAGATTTACTGGTGAGCCCTTGAAGAAGGCGTCGATCGCGATGATGGCGTCCTCGTAATAAGATCCGACCATCTCGCGGGTGTAATATCCCAGATGAGGGGTAAGGAGCGCGTTGTCCAAATGACGCAGAGGATGCTCGTCGGGCAGCGGTTCCTGATCGAAGACGTCGAGACCGGCTCCGGCGATGGTTTTGGTTTGTAGTGCTTCTATCAAGGCCATTTCGTCGATCAGAGGTCCACGTGCGGTGTTGATGAGATAGGCCGTGGGCTTCATCGTTCTAAGCTCTTCAGCGCGCACAATTCCCCATGTCTTTGGGCCCAAAACGAGATGAAGCGAAAGCACATCGCTTTGCCGAAATAGTTCTGCTTTAGACACAAATGTGGCGCCGCCCTGTTGGGCACGTTCTGCCGTTAGATTAGGGCTCCATGCGATGATCTTCATCCCGAAGGCATGCCCGATGGTGGCGACCTGCTGGCCGAGATTTCCGAACCCCAACAAGCCCAATGTGCGTCCGCGCAGCGTCATGCCGATACTGTTTTGCCATCCACCACTACGCATCATTCGATCTTCGAATGAAATGTTGCGCGCGCACGCCAGTATGAGACCCCAAACAAGCTCTGCCACGCCGCCACCCCCGCGCACTTCCGTGTTGGAAACCGGAATTCCGAGTTGCGCGGCAGTTTCGACATCAATCGAATCATAGCGTCGGCCCGTTACAACAATATATTTCAAATTCGGCAGCGTCCGAATGAGCTCGCCAGGGATCTTCATGCGTTCTCGCAAAGTGCAAATAATATCGTATGGCGCGAGGGCGCGTGCCGCGTGTGCCGGCTCGATAGGTGTGTTGAATACGTCGATTGAGCATTGGACCGGAAGCCGGGACCAGTCAGCAACCGTCAATGCGACATTTTGGTAATCATCAAGAACCGCGATCCGCATTGCTATCTCCATGCCGAAATGGCATTTCTGTTAGGCCGGCAATGTCGCTAGTGCATTGTCCCGATCCGGCGTATTTATGCTCGTAGAACAAGTCAACGGGTTGGAAGCGCGCGAGGCAAGTTCTCCCTTCGCCGCTCGAACCGCGCTCACCGTCCTTTCGCGCTGGACGGGCGGGCGCCTTTTTCGTGCGTCGCGATGGGGTGAGCAGTGGCTGGCACTGAAAATTGGAAAGTCGTTCTTGTCGGCGAGTGCATGGTGTCGAGACCTTTCTCGATGCATGACGATCCGGATTTCATGGCGGTCGTGGAATTGATGCGCAATTCCGACTTCACCTACGGCCATCTGGAAATGAATTTGGCCGAATGGGAAGATATTGACTGGCCTGCGCGCGGCAACTGGCTCGGCAGCTTCATGCTGTCCGATCCGAAAATCGCCGATGACCTCAAGTGGATGGGCATCGACATCATGTCGCTCGCTCACAATCACAGTCTTGATTTCGGCGCAACGGGTTTGATTTCGACCATCAAGCATTGCAAGCGCGCCGGGATGGCAGTCGCCGGTACGGGCCGCGATCTGGAAGAAGCGCGCGAGCCTGGCTATCTGGAGACCCGGAAGGGCCGCGTGGCACTTGTCTCCACCAGTTCCGGCAACCAGCCTTATGAATGGGCGAGCCTCGCCAAAGGCACCATGAAGGGCCGTCCGGGCATCAATCCGCTCCGACTGTCGATGAAGTATCAAGTGGACCATGAGACCGCCGAGCAACTCAAGGCCGTCGGCAAGAAGCTTGGCATTCTGCGGATGAAGTCGTCCGGCACCAGCGGCGTTGGTTTGAGCGACAAGGAATTCGGTCTTGTCATGCCGACCGACCAGTCGACCCGCGCCGGCAGCGCCTTCATCGAAGGCGATAGCTGTGAGATCCAGAGCACCTGCCATCCGCGCGATCTGGAAGGAAACCTCCGCACGATCGACGAAGGCCTGAACATGGCCGACCTGGTGATCGTGGCGCATCATTTCAACGTGTCGGAAGGCCCACGCGGAGATCTTCCGCCGAAGTTTACGCGCGCGTTCGCCCATGCGGCGATTGACGGCGGCGCCGACGTGTATGTCGGCCATGGCTGGCACCGCACGCTCGGCATCGAAATTTACAAGGGCAAGCCGATCATCCACGGCATCGGCAATTTCTTCGCCCAGTCCGAATTTATCCGCCGCGTACCTTACGACAGCTATGAATCGTGGGGGCACGACATGGACAAGCTGTCGACGCTGACGCCGGCTGCTTATCCACTGCACCCTGGACTCGATACGCCTTCGGACACGTGGTGGAGTTCGGCAGTCATCACGCTCGATATCGAAGACCGCAAGGTGAAGGGCATCACGCTTCATCCGGTGGAGATGGGCCGCGAGACAACCAAACAGGCCAAGCAGACCCGTTCCACGGGCCACGGAAAGCATCTTCTCACGGAAGGGCGTCCGATCATGGCGAAGGGCGAGGACGCCGTGCGTATTCTCGACCGGATCAAGACGCTGTCCGCCGCCTACGGCACCAATGTCGAGATTCGCGACGGCGTCGGTTATGTGAAACTCTGAGCACGCATGGCGCATATCGAACCAGCAGCGGACGTGACGAGCGGCTTGCCCGCCACGATCGCTGCTGCCGTCGAGATGTCGGCGCGCGTTCTGGAAGTAAAAGACCTGCGCGTCAGTTTCGATTCCCCGCAGGGGCCGCGATCTGTCGTTTCGGGCATCGATTTTGAAATCGGCCGGGGTCGCACACTAGGCGTCGTTGGCGAGAGCGGTTGCGGCAAGACCATGACGGCGCTCGCCGTGATGGGGCTTGCGCCAAACGGCGCCCGCGTCACCGGGTCGATCCGGTTGGGTGGCAAGGAACTCCTCACGCTGGGCGCCGACCAGTGGCGCAACGTCCGCGGACGCAGTGTGGCGATGGTGTTTCAGGAGCCGATGACGGCGCTTAACCCAGTGATGCAGATCGGACGCCAGATCGCTGAGGTTCTGGTGCGTCACGAAAACCACTCCTGGCGTGATGCGCAGCAGCGCGCTGTCGCCCTGCTGGAAGAAGTCGGGATACCGGCCCCCCTGCAGCGGGCGCGCGACTACCCTCATCAGCTATCGGGTGGAATGCGCCAGCGTGCCATGATCGCCATGGCGCTTGCGTGCAGGCCTGGCTTGCTGGTTGCGGATGAGCCAACGACGGCGCTCGACGTAACGATTCAGGCGCAAATCCTCGATCTGATGCTGCAATTGCAAGATCAGCGCGGCATGGCGATTCAGTTTATCAGCCACAATCTTGGCGTTATTTCGGAACTCGCACATGACATTATGGTCATGTATGCGGGCCGCATCGTCGAATATGCGCCTTCGGATCTATTGTTCGCCAATCCCCTGCATCCCTATACGCGTGGACTGATCGCGACTTTGCCTGATCCTGACCATCGCGTTGCGCGACTGCCGGTAATTCCCGGGGGGGTGCCGAAAGTCGTCACCCGTCCGGGGTGTCGGTTTGCGGAGCGCTGCGCACTCGCAACGGACCAATGTCGAACCGCCGAACCTGAGATGGAAGAAATCGAGTCCGGACATCGCGTCGCCTGTTTCGAGGTGCGCCGATGACGCCGCTGCTCGATGTGCGTGATGTCAGCGTTCGTTTTCCACTCGGTGGGTCATGGTTTGGCGCAAAACAGATCCTGCGCGCCGTCGAGGGCGTTTCGTTCCAGATCGCCGCAGGCGAGACGCTCGCGCTCGTCGGCGAAAGCGGCAGCGGCAAGACGACCCTCGGTCATGTGGTGTCAGGCCTGCGCAGTCCGACCAGCGGCAGCGTCGAATTTCGCGGAGAGGCGATCACGCGCTCCGGCGAAAAGCCGATCCAGCTTGTGTTTCAGGATCCCTTCTCGGCGCTCGATCCGCGCATGCTGGTAGGCGATATTGTCGCCGAACCTCTGCGCATTCGCGGCGGCGTTTCCACCGCTGAGCGGCGTGACCGGGCCAGTCGCATTCTGACGCAAGTCGGACTGCCGGCCGAAAGCATTTCGCGCTATCCGCATCAATTCTCCGGCGGCCAGCGTCAGCGAATCGCGATAGCAAGAGCTCTCATTTCAGATCCCCAACTGATCGTTGCGGATGAACCGCTGTCGGCGCTAGATGTGTCCGTGCAAAGTCAGGTGCTGAACCTGATAAAGGACATTCAGGAAAGCCAACAGATCGCTTACCTGTTCATCAGCCACGATCTCGGCGTGGTCAATCATCTCGCGGACCGCGTGGCGGTCCTGTACCTCGGTCGTCTGATGGAGATCGCCACGCGGCAGGATCTCTTCGAACGTCCGAGCCACCCTTACACGCGGGCGCTGCTAACTTCCCTTCCGCGCGTGGGGCGCGGCAGACGCTTGCCGGGGCAGGGCGCGCACGGCGAAATTCCTTCTCCGCTTTCTCCCCCATCGGGCTGCGTCTTTCACACGCGCTGCCCGCGCGCCGAAAAGCTCTGTACGGAGCAAGTTCCCGAACTGCTTCCGGTCGAAGGGCGAACACAGCTCGCAGCCTGCCATTTTCGCGGGAGCGGTCCATGATACGCTACTCGCTACGACGCAGCCTGCAAGCCGCACTGGTCATCTTCGTGATGTCCTTTGTGCTCTACAATCTGATTGGCCTGATGCCGGGCGATCCGATCGACGTGATGCTGGAGGGAAACCCCTCCGTAACGCCGGAGCTGATGGCGCAGATGCGCGCGCTGTATGGCGTGGATCAACCATTGGTCGTGCGCTACTGGCGCTGGCTCCTCGCCGCTCTCACAGGCGATTTCGGCTACTCGAACACCTACTTCAGGCCTGTGCTGGAAATACTTGTCCCGGCCATCTTGCAGACGCTGAAGCTCATGGTGCTCACGCTTATGGTGAGCATTCCTGTATCGCTCTTGCTTGGCAGCGTCGCGGCGCGTCGCCCAAACGGATGGGTCGACAATATCGTCAGCGTCCTGGCGCTGACCAGTATATCTTCGCCGATCTTCTGGCTCGCGCTCGTCTTCATCATTGTATTCGCCGTGAAGCTGCAGTGGCTTCCGGCTGGCGGTTCGTCGATGGCTGGTGCGCCTCTGATGGAGCAGCTTACATATCTGGTTCTGCCCGTCCTGACGCTCGCAAGCTTTACGTCCGGGCAGCTCATCCGCTACGTGCGTGCGTCGATGATCGAGACGCTGAATGCGGATTTCATTCGAACGGCGCGCGCCAAGGGTCTGGCGGAACACACGGTGGTTCTGCGTCATGGTCTGCGAAACGCGATGCTGCCCGTCGTCACGGTCATCGCGCTTAGTTTCGGATCGCTGATGTCCGGCGCGCTCGTGGTGGAAACCATGTACGGTATGCTCGGCATGGGCAAAGCGGTGTACGACGCGATCGTCAACAAGGACTTCAACGTGGCGCTGGCTGGCCTGCTTTTCGCGACTGTCGTCACGCTCGCCAGCAGCCTCCTTGCAGACCTCGCGTATGGTTGGCTCGATCCTCGGGTGCGACTCGAATGACCGTCGCCACAAACTTGACCCTCGAAGCGCCGCAATCGATCTGGAACGCGCGCTGGAACCGTTTCAGACGTCATCGCCTCGCGATGACCGCGACGATCTTCCTAATTCTGCTGGCCATAGCTTGTGCGGCTGCTGATTTGATCGCGAACGCGCTGGGGGTCGATCCCTCTGCGGTTGACCTTTTTGAGCGTTTCAGCCCGCCATCGTCCAAACACTTGCTCGGCACGGATGAGATCGGACGCGACGTACTGGTGCGGTTGCTGCACGGAGGGCGCATATCTCTCATGGTCGGCCTTCTGGCGACCGCGCTTGGTGGGGCATTCGGAGTTCTGATCGGAGTGGTGTCAGGCTTTCTCGAGGGCCGTACCGACGCCTTTCTGATGCGCTTCACCGATTGCGTGCTCTCACTTCCCATAATCCCCTTGTTGATCGTTCTGGGCGCCGTGGATCTATCGAAACTCGGTCTGCCGCAAGCATGGCTCAATTCACCATCGGTTTCGTTCTGGCGGATCGTGGTGGTGATCGCTCTTGTGGACTGGACGGCGATTGCCCGCATTTCCCGCGCTGCGACATTGTCCGTGAAGCACCGCGACTTTGTGCAGGCGGCCCGGGCCAGCGGAGCGACCCGGCTTTACAACATCACCGCGCACATCCTGCCAAACATCGCGACGCCGTTGATCGTCGCCGGCGCGTTGACGGTGGGACGAGTGATCCTGTTTGAATCTACGTTGAGCTTCCTTGGTTTTGGCGTCGTGCCGCCTACGCCAACATGGGGGAACATGCTGACCAATGCACAGGAGCTTGTGACGTCTGCTCCGGCGCTGGCCATCTATCCGGGTGTTTTGATCCTGCTCACAGTCGTCGCCGTCAATCTGGTCGGGGATGGTGTGCGGGTGGCGTTCGACCCTCGTTCCGACAGCTAAAAATAAGTTACTCACTACGGAGGAAGCAACCATGACACACACGACAAGGTTTCTGACGCTCCTTTGTCTGGGAGCAGGTCTTGCGACAAGCGCGCGTGCTCAGGATCAGATGGTCATCGGGCAAATCCAGTTCATTGCCAATCTGCATCCCGCCATTCAGGTCAACAATACAAAGCGCGGCGTTATCGGCTACGCGCAGCGTCCCATCACGGCATTCGACGAAAAAGGCGCCAACGTTTGCATTCTTTGCGAGACGCTGCCGACGGTTGAAAACGGTTTGGCAAAACTGGTTGATAGGCCCAATGGCCAAAAAGGTATGGACGTCATCATCAAGCTCAAGCCCGGTCTCAAATGGGGCGATGGGGTCCCGGTAACGGCGAAAGATATTGCGTTCACTTGGAAGATTGGAACCGACCCGGCGATTGGCTTCTCCAACTACAACCCATGGAGCCGAGCCACCGGCGTCGACGTGGTGGATGAACAAACCGCCGTGTTGCACCTTCCCAGCGTGCAGAACGGATTTAATTCTTGGGATCAGATTCTGCCCGAACATCTCGAAGGTCCGGTCTATGCGGAGAACAAGACCGGCGAAGCGTATCTGAAGCAGACCACTTACAACCGTGCGCCTACCACTGCTGGACTATGGAATGGGCCTTTCCTGTTCAGCAGCTATCAGCCGGGCACCCGTGTCGTGATGGAGAAGAATCCCCACTTCCAGCCGGCCCCGAAGCTCGAGCGTATTATTCTGGCCTACCGCGATAATTCGTCGGCACTGATGCAGAACTTTATTGCCGGCGCCGTTGATGCTGTGCCGGTGAGTCCCGGAGGAATCAGCTTCGCGCAGTTCCTCGAACTGAAGAAGTCGTATCCAGATCGCTTTCAGTATTTCGTCGAGCCCGGCGACAATCTTGAGCGCCTCGCCGTCGCGCTGGACAATCCGATTTTGGCGGACGTGCGCGTGCGCAAGGCGCTGATGCATGCCATTGATCGCAAGACGATCAGTGATCGCCTGTTTGACGGATTGCAGCCTGTCGCCGACGGCCCATTGCCGAAGGGCACGCCCTATTACAATGTGGCGATGGCGATTTATCCTTATGACGTTGCACGCGCCAAGGCGCTGCTGGCGGAAGCAGGCTGGACGCCGGGGCCAGATGGAGTTTGTAAGAACGCGAGCGGAGAGCGTCTTTCGTTCGAATTCGTCACGACGGCCGGCAACCAGACGCGTCAGCAGATCACGCAGGTATTGCAGAACCAGTTGAAGCAGGCTTGCATCGAAATCCAAGCCAAGCTTGTGGCGCTGCAGGAATATAACGGCGTCATGCTGCGTCGTCGGACTTTCAAGGGCCTGCTGATGGGCTCGATTGACTTTCCACCGTCAGCGTCGCCACGCATCGTGCTGGGATCCGATCGCATTCCGTCGGAAGCCAATGCGTGGAGCGGCAACAATTTTTCCGGCTACAAGAATCCGGCCATGGACGCCCTGATGGGGCGCGTCGAAACGGCGGTATCGGAAGCAGACGCCAAGGCGGTGTGGGGAGAAATCCAGAAGATCTATGCGGAAGATCTGCCTCTGCTGCCACTTTATTTTTACGCGCGCGCCTATGTGGCGCAGAAAAACGTCTTCGATTTTGTGCCTACGACCGTCGATCCTCTGAACATCTGGTCGGAAAAGTGGCGGAGACGTTGAGTGGACCTCAAACAACTCGAATATTTCGTGCGTGTGGCTGAGATCGGGTCGATCACCAAGGCGGCTGCGTTGCTTCACGTGGCGCAGCCGGCGTTGAGCCGTCAAGTCGCGCAGCTTGAGACAGAGCTCAAGGTGCAACTTCTCACCCGTAACGGACGCGGCGTGGTGCCTACTTCAGCCGGGAAAAGGTTACTTGATCATGGGCGCGGTATCTTGCGACAGGTTGAGTTGGCGCGCGAAGAAGTAAGCGCAAAGCAAGGAA
>CANJWR010000180.1 GCA_947478455.1 Beijerinckiaceae bacterium
ACGAGCTTCTTCAACATGCGCGCGGTGTCCTTGCCGCCCGGCGCGCACAGGTTCAGGCGATCTTCGGCCTGCTCGGCGATCGCCTTCGAATAGGCCGCACAATCATAGCCGCACTGGCCGCAATCCTGCTGCGCCATCGCCGCCATCATGCGGCGCGCCACCGGCTTGCCGTCGGCGAGCTTCATGCGCTCGTCGAGCGCCATGGCCGGATCATGCCAGGGCGCGTCGTCGTCCTCAGCGGCCGGTGCCAGTGCGGTGCCGCCCTGCAGCGCAGTCACGCTGGCATTTTCAAGCGCCAGCGCACCGGCGAGAAAGCCCGACAGCCATGCGCGCTGCTCTTCATTGAAGGGCGCATTTTCGGGGATAAGCGGGATCATCGGCGGCTTGAAAGACGCGTTCATCAGCTCATCTCCCCGATCAGCCTGTGCAGCATCTCGACATCATGGCGCGCGGTGAAGGATTGAAAGCTTTCATCGGGCGCGGCGCGATGCGCGACATAGGTGCCCAAGAGCTTTTCGATCAGCGCCGGGGCCTCCTCCGCCGTTACGTCGGATTTCAGCAAACGGCCAATGGCGGCCTGATCGGCAAAGCCGCCGCCGACATGCAGGTGATAGCCCTCGACCTGGTCGCCCTCGTCATTCACGGTCACCTTGGCACCGACGAGGCCGATGTCGCCGATATAGTGCTGCGCGCAGGAATGGTGGCAGCCGGTGAGGTGGATATTGACCGGCTGGTCGAGATCGATGCGCGCATCGAGATGGTCGGCGATCTTCAGCGCATGTCCCTTGGTGTCGGAAGCGGCGAATTTGCAGCCCTTGTTGCCGGTGCAGGCGACAAGCCCTGCGCGCACGTTCGATACATCGCAGCGCAGACCCGCTTCAGCCAAGGCGGCGCGCGCCAAATCGACATGCGCGTCGGCAACGCCCGACAGGATGAGATTCTGCCAGACGGTCAAGCGAATGTCGCCATCGCCGAAGGTGCGCGCGATCCTGGCCAGCGCGCGCATCTCGTCACAGGTGAGTTTTCCGAGCGGTGCCCAGACGCCGATCCAGTTCAGGCCCGGCTGCTTCTGTGCATGCACGCCGATATGCGCGAGGCGATCCACGGCTGGCCGGGTCTTGACCAGACTTGCGTCGACATGGGCGAGCTTGCGGCCGAGCTGCGCTTCCACGGCTTCGATGAATTTCGGAAAGCCCCAGCCATCCAAAACATATTTCAGCCGTGACTTGGCGCGGTTGGTGCGGTCGCCGTGCGCGATATAGACACGGATGATGGCGTCAGCCACCGGCGTCGCATCGTCGAGCGCCAGGATGATTCCGGTGTCGCGCGCAAGATCCTTGTGGCCCGAAATACCGCCGATCGCGAGCCGCCAGTACACGCCAGCGGGAACGGCTGCGCCGTCGAGCACTTCGACAGCCTGGAAGCCGATGTCGTTGGTTTCCTCCAGCGTGGCGATACGGCCGCCGCCATCGAAGGAGACGTTGAACTTGCGTGGCAGGCCATAGAGCGTGCGGTCGTTCAGGATGTGGTGGTGCCACAGCCGCGCATGAGGACGCGTGTCGAGCAGTTCCTGCGCATCAATGCCAGCGGTCGCCGAGCCCGTAACATTGCGGATGTTGTCGGCGCCCGAGCCTTTCGAGGTGATGCCCAGCGCGACAAGATCTTCAAGCAGGTCCGGCGCATTCTCCGCCTTGATCTCGCGGATCTGCAGATTGGCGCGTGTCGTGACATGGGCATAGCCGCCCCCGAAGCGTTCCGCGACATTGGCCACGCCCTCGATCTGCCAGGAGCTGAGAATGCCATTGGGGATGCGCATGCGGCACATGTAACTGTTCTGCGTGGGCGCAACGTAGAACAGGCCGTGATAGCGCCAGCGAAAATTGTCCTCGGGCTTGGGATAGGCACCGCTTTTCGCCTGGTCGCGAAAGCGCGCATAGGCGTCGAAGGGATGTTCGTCACACTTCCATTTTTCCTGGTCGGCGAGCTTGCCGCCCGACGCCATGACGCGATTCTGCGCGGCGATATGGGGCGCATCGGGACCGCTGGGCGCTGCCGGTGCGCCCGCATCGGATTTGCGCAGCGCGCCTGTCGATTGAAGGCCCGACATGAAGCCTTCGAGATAACGCTTCTGTTCGGGCGTGAAATCGTTGCTCATGAAACCTACGCCGCCTGTTGATCTGAAAGCAGCCGCCCGAAGGCGAGGACATCGCGAAACGCATCGACAGGCGCGCCGCGCTTGATGAGATCAAAATACCAGAGACCGTCCTGCGTATCGCCATAGAGCACGCAACCGACAAGCCGCGTCATCGAGCCCTCACGCAAGAGCACGAGCTTGCGATAGGATTTTGCGCCGGGATCGCGCAGCATGATGCTTTGCGTGTGCGCACCGCCAGAAAAGTCGCCCGCCGAGAAGACCGCTATTCCATAGACTTTCAAATTGGTCGCAAGGGTGCTGCCCTCATACGCGGCGCTGGCACCCGAGAGCCGTGCGGCCAGCACACGCGCCTGGTCATAGGCGGGTTCGACAAGCCCATAGGGAATGCCGCGATGTTCCGCGCATTCGCCCAGCGCATGAATGTTCGGATCGCTGGTCGTCAAAGCGTCATCGACAACGATGCCGCGATGGACCGTGAGCCCTGCAGCGCGAGCGAGTTCCGCTTGCGGGCGAATGCCCACCGACATGATGACGAGATCGGCTGGAAGGATCGTGCCATCACCAAGCTCGACGGCCTCGACCTTGCCCTCGCCGGTGATCGCTTTCGTCTGCGCGTTCAGATGCACGCCAATGCCGCGCGCATTCATCGCCTCGCCCAGCATGGCGCCGGCTTCCGCATCGAGTTGGCGCTCCATCAGGCGATCCATCAGATGCACGACGCTCGTCTGCACGCCGGCTTTCGCAAGGCCATAGGCCGCTTCCAGACCGAGCAGGCCGCCACCGATGACGACCGCGCGTGCGCCCGCCTTCATGGCGCTGCGGATGCGCTCGATGTCGGCGAGGTCGCGAAAGGTCAGCACGCCCGGCAGATCGGCGCCTGGCAAAGGCAGGCGGATCGGATCGGACCCGGTCGCGAGCACCAGGCGGTCGTAATCAACCTGCGAGCCGTCGTCGAGCACCACGCATTTTCCGTCGCGGTCGATGCGTGCGACCTTGCGGCCAAAGATCGTGGTGACGCCATGCTTGCGCCACCACGTTTCCGGCTTCAGCTCGATGTCCTTTTCCTCGACCTCGCCGGCCAGCAGTGACGAGAGAAGCACGCGATTATAGGCGCGCCGCGGTTCGGCGCCGATCACCGCAATCGAATAGCGCCCGAGCGCACGCGTCGTCAGCTCGTCGACAAAGCGCGCTGCCACCATTCCCATTCCGACAATGACCAGCCGCTCGGACATGACGCCTCACGCCGCTTCGACGAAGCGATGACGCTCGTAGAGGAACTTCAGCACCGCTTCGCGCGCCGCGATGTAATCACGGTCGGAGACGAGCTCCAGCCGATGGCGCGGGCGTTCCAGCTTCACTAGCGCGACATCGCCAATCGTCGCCGAAGGACCGTTGGTCATCATCACGATGCGGTCGGACAGCAGCACTGCCTCGTCGACATCATGGGTGATCATGATCATCGTGTTCTTCAGGGTCGCGTGGATCTGCATCACGCTGTCCTGCAGATGCGCACGGGTCAGCGCGTCAAGCGCGCCGAAAGGCTCGTCGAGCAACAGGATTTTCGGTTCCATGGCGAGCGCGCGGGCAATGCCGACGCGCTGCTTCATGCCACCCGAAATTTCGGACGGACGGCGATCCTTGGCGTGCGTCATCTGCACGAGATCGAGATTGTGCTCGATCCAGTCCTTGCGTTCGCCGCGTGACTTTTGCGCGCCAAACACCTTGTTTACCGCCAGCGCGACATTTTCGTAGACGGTAAGCCAGGGCAGAAGAGAGTGGTTCTGGAACACGACGGCGCGCTCCGGACCCGGGGCATTCACTTCACGGTCTTCCAGCAGAACGGCGCCACTGGTCACCTTGGTGAGGCCAGCGATCAGGTTCAGCAGCGTGGACTTGCCGCAGCCCGAATGGCCAATCATCGAGACGATCTCGCCCTTCTCGATGGTGAGATTGATGTCGCGCAGCACGTCATTCTCCACCGAGCCGCGGCGGAACGTCTTGCAGATGTGATCGAGCTTGAGATAGGCCGACATGATGATGTTCCTTCTCGACGAGGGCTCAGGCGCCGCGGGCGACGAGGTGGCCGATGAAGCCGACGATGCGGTCGAGCACGAAGCCGACAGCGCCGATGTAGAACAGCGCAACGACGATGTCGGGCAGGCGCGAGGAGTTCCAGGCATCCCAGATGAAGAAGCCGATGCCGACGCCGCCCGTCAGCATTTCAGCCGCGACGATGGCGAGCCAGGCGAGGCCGATGCCGATGCGCAGACCCGTGAAGATGTAGGGTGCCGCAGACGGCATCATGATCTTCCAGAAAAACTCGAAGTGGTTGAGCCGCAGCACTTGCGCCACATTGCGATAATCCTGCGGGATGTTGCGCACGCCCACCGCCGTGTTGATGAGAATCGGCCAGATCGAGGTGATGAAGATCACGAAGATCGCGGAGGGCTGCGAGTCGCGAAATGCTGCGAGCGAGATCGGCAGCCAGGCGAGCGGCGGCACGGTGCGCAGGATCTGGAAGATCGGATCGAGCCCGCGCATGGCCCAGATCGACTGGCCGACAATGGCACCCACCAGAATGCCGACAGCCGAGGCGAGACTGAAGCCGATGCCGACACGCTGCAGCGATGTCAGCGTGCGCCAGCCGAGGCCGATGTCCTGCGGACCGTTGCGGAAGAACGGGTCGATGATGAGGTCGGAGGCTTCCTTCCACACCACCGTGGGCGCGGGCAAGGTCGCGCCGGCACGGCCGAAGGCGATCTGCCAGATCAGCAGCAGGATCGCGGCGCAGATGATCGGCGGCACGAAATTATTGACCAGCGCTTGCCCGAAGCGCCTGAACTGGCGCGAGCCTGCGCCGGGGCGCGCGACATTCAGCGGGAGGATCTTCACGGGCGACGGCGTCGCATCTTCGGATTTCGACGTCACGGCTGAAAGCGACATGGTTGGGGTTCTCTGAAGAATATGGGAGGCCCGGCGGTGTCACCGCCGGGCGTGCTGGGTGTCAGGCGACGCGCTTGATGCCGAGCGACTTGAGATAGGCGGACGGATCGGCGGGATCGAAGACCTTGCCGTCGAACATTGTTTCCCGCCCACGCGAATCGCTTGTCGGAATGTCGGCTGCGCCGACGCCCGCGAGCTTGGCGGCGTCACGCCAGAGGTCCGCGCGGTTCACCTTGGCGACGAGCGCGTTGACGTCTGTCGTGGGTTCGAACTTGCCCCAGCGGATGTTCTCCGCGAGGAACCAGGCGTCATGGCTCTTGTAGGGGAAGGACGCATTGTCCTTGAAGAACTTCATGTAGAGGTCGGTGCCGTTCACGACACGGCCGTTGCCATAATTGATGTCGCCCTTGAGGCGGCCGAGCACATCGGCGGGTGGCACGTTGAACCACTGGCGGCGGCCGAGAATGGCGGCCATCTCTTCCTTGTTGGCAAGCGCGTCGCACCATTGCTGGGCTTCGATGACGGCGGCGAGGAGAGCCAGCGTCGCCTTCGGGTTTTTCTCGACCCAGTCGGCGCGCATGCCGAGCGCCTTTTCGGGATGCTTCTTCCAGATTTCGCCGGTGGTGCAGGCGGTGAAGCCGATACCCTGGTTGACGAGTTGCTCGTTCCAGGGCTCGCCGACGCAGAAGGCGTCCATATTGCCGACCTTCATGTTCGCCACCATCTGCGGCGGCGGCACGACGATGGTCGAGACGTCCTTGTCGGGATCGATGCCGCCGGCGGCGAGCCAGTAGCGGATCCACATGTCATGCGTGCCGCCCGGGAAGGTCATGGCGACCTTCACATCCTTGCCTTCGGCCTTCTTCTTTTCGAAAATTGCCTTGAGCGGCGCGGAATCGAGACTGACTTTCGAGTCCTTGTATTCCTGCGCGACCGAGATCGCCTGGCTGTCGAGATTGAGACGCGCCAGGATCACCATCGGCGTCGGGACATTGTTCTGCGTCACCTTGCCGGCCGAGATCAGATAGGGCATGGGCGTCAGGATATGCGCGCCATCGATCCCGTTGGCAGCGCCGCCGAGCACGAGATTGTCGCGCGTGGCCGCCCAGGACGCCTGTTTCTCGACCGCCACATCCGGCATGCCATATTTGGAAAAGAGACCCTTTTCCTTGGCAATGATCAGCGGCGCGGCGTCGGTCAGGGCGATGTAGCCGATCTTGACGCCTGCCACTTCAGGGCCCGCCCCCTGCGCGAAGGCGCCCCCTGGCAGGCCAACGCGCGCGGCCGCAAGAAGCGCTGCGGTACCGCCCGCATTGCGCAGCAGCGAACGGCGGGTTGTCTGAAAGGCAGTCGGAAGCTTGCTCGCCATGTCGTGTTCCTTGTCGTGCTGCCGCGCAGGCAGAGTCCAAAACCAAATGCGCCGCGCCCCGCCCGGAGGGTGGGGACAGCGGCGTTGCTGTCAGTCAGACATCAAAATGGGTGGGCGGCTTCGTTGCCGGCACAAGGGCGGCAATCAAGTTCCGTGCCAGACCAGCGCAGGAGGCGCAGCGGGTCTCGCCGGACCCCACTGCCTGCAGCCTATCTCGCACGTGCGAAATGAAGCGCCGGAATGCTCAATTAATGGACGTCCCGGTGATCTGGCTTCTGGCCGGCCAACAGGCTGGCGTCGTAAAGCGCCGGATCAAAAACGTCAGCCGCCAGCTGCGCGGCCCGCACATCGGATGGTGCCTGGCCCGCCTGCACCATCTCGGCATGCAAGGCGCGGCCCGTCGCGGGATCGGGCCGGTTGAGGCCGGCACAGGCGAAGCGGATGAAGCCGGGGGCCAGACGACGGCGTCCGGCAGCGTCGATGACCAGCTCGCCCGACAGGGTGCGGCTCATGACCTCGGCCGCCACGTCGAAGCGGGCACCCAGCGCCTGCGCCACGGCCTGGCGATGCCCGGGATCCTCGACGAACGAGGCCGCCGCATCCAGCGCGCGGAGGAGGCGTTCGCCAGCCCCGTTGCGCAGCAGTCCGGCATCGGCGGGAAGCGCCAGAACCTTCTCGACGGCTTCGGGCACAATCTCGGTGCCAAGCGCCAGGATCACCCCCTTGCCGCGGTCGACGGCGAGCGAGTTCCACGGGCTGCCAACGCAGAAACCGTCGATCAGGCCCTTGTCCATGCAGTCCACCATAAAGGGTGGCGGGACCACGACGATCTCGATGTCGCGATCCGGATCGATCCCGCCCTGCGCGAGGAATGTCCGCAACAGGGTCGTATGCGACGAAAACGGGAAGGTGGATGCAAAGGTCAGGGGGCGCAAAGCTGAGGCACGCCGCGCCGCAACGAGAATGCCCAGCGCCTGTGCCGAGGCCTGCGCGCTGTCAAGCGCACCGGCTGCGGCGGCGGCGATCTCCCGGGCGAGGGCCGGTGACACCGTCAGCGCATTGCCATTGGCGTTAAGCACGAAGACGGCCTTCAGCTCGCGACGCAGCTGGCCGAGCCCGAGGCTGGTCGCCACCGCCAGCGGCGCCAGCATATGCGCGGCATCGAGATGGCCCACAGCGAGACGGTCGCGCAAGGTCGCCCAGGACACCTCCCGTTGCAGATTGAGGCGCAGGCCCTCCCTCTCGGCGAAACCGAAGTCAGCGGCGGCGATGAGCGTCGCCGCATCGGTGAGAGGCAGATAGCCGATGCTGATGTCGATCATCCGAGCAATTCCGAGGCGGTGATGACAGATTGCGCAATCTGCACAATGCGGCGATTCTTGTTCATGGCGGTGGTGCGCAGCAGGGCGTAGGCGTCCTCCTCCGTCAGTCCCTTCGCCTTCATCAGGATCGCCTTGGCGCGATCGATGGTCTTGCGGTCGTCCAGCGCATTGCGTGCCACATGCAGCTCGGTTTCGAGCTGCTGATAGGCCCGAAACCGTGTCACGCACATTTCGACAATGGTCTTCACCCGGTCGCGCCGCAGCCCATCGACCACATAGGCCGACACGCCCGCCTCGATGGCGGCCCGCGTCTGGTCGGAATCGGACTGATCGACGAACATGGTGACCGGCCGCTTGATGAGCCGGCTGACCAGAAACATCTGCTCCAGCGTGTCGCGTTGCGGATTGGCGAGGTCGATGACGACAATGTCGGGATCGATTTCGCCGATGCGGGCGATCAGCCGGTCCGTCGTGTCGAGGCGCTGCACACGCGTGAAGCCCGCCTCCCGCAAGCCGTCCTCGATGATGGCGGCGCGGATGGGACTGTCATCGACGATAAGGGCTTTCAGCTCGGAATCCATCGGTCGATCCCTAGCAGTTTGCGTGCCGGATGGGGAGAGCGCGTCCGGCACGCGGGCTTGAGTGCCGCTGCGCGGGCATAAGCTGCCGCTGCGCGGAGCTTGCGCTTAACAGAAGATGTCTGCGCACAGCTGAAAAACCGCTTCCACGCGAACCCGTTCTCAACCGCCGCCTGCCATGCTCGGCCCTGATCACAGCAGGTGGAAGA
>CANJWR010000181.1 GCA_947478455.1 Beijerinckiaceae bacterium
CTTGGTGCGGGCGCCATTGGGCGAACGGCCGCCCGCGAGCATCATGTCCGCATATTCCTGCTGGGTGCATCCGGTCATCTTGGCGGCCAACTGCTGGAAGGAGAGGCCGTCCGTGGCGCCGAGCTTGGAGGTGAAATAGATATTCCCGCCAAGCTCAAGCATGCGATTCCATTCGCGCTTGAGAATGGCGTCCGTCTGCTCAGGGCTCAGCTTGTACTTCCCGAGATAGCCGACCTCGTCGGCCTTGAAGGCCTTGCGGTTGGCGTCCTTCAAAAGGGACATGCAGAACATGTTGATGCCGTAGCCCTTGCGGGACTGTTCGGCGTCGAACACGGTGGTCCCGGGAATATCGGCATATTCCTTCTCTATCGGTTGCATCGATCCATTCCTCTCGACCCTGACCCCCGGGCGGCTCGCGCCTTGGCGGGCGCCCGCAGGGTCCATGGCGACATTCATACAGGGTTTGAAATGGACCGTCGATGGTCCCGGGCCAGATCAGAATTGGAACAATTCGATTTTGGCTGAGGGCGACCGGGAGGGGGCGGCCTGTTTGAATTGGCGCAGCGGCATTGACAGCGTCGCCGCCAGCGACTAGACACCCGCTCATTCCACCGGCTTGAAGAGGGTCGGTGCGGGCGCATGATTCGCGCTCCGCTTGGGGGATAGTTCAACGGTAGAACTACCGACTCTGACTCGGTCAATCTTGGTTCGAATCCAGGTCCCCCAGCCAAATCCCGTTTTTCGCCGGAATGACGCCTTCAGGCGTTCTCGCCGGGATGGGCGTGGCAACGGCTTCCGCAAGGATATCAAAGGGTTGCCGGAAGGTGGCGGTGAGTTCGCCATCGTTCCAGCGGCAGTTCGATACTAGAAAACTCAGCAGGCGGCGTTTTTCGCGCGGTTCCTGCTTCGCGAACAGCCTTTGGGCATTGCGCGCCAGTTCCAGAAGCTGAATGCCCTCTTCCATGTAGGATTTCTCGGCATTCTGGTGCCGTTCGATGGCTTCAAGGCACACGAGCTGTTCAGCGCGCCACTGGTTCGACATCTTGTTGAAGAAAGCCGTGTCAACCAAGCCGTCGAGCTTGTCGACATACATGGCGTTGATGCGCTCCTGAAGCCGTTTGTGCTCGGAATGCTGGCGCTTGATCGCCTCTTCGTGTTCCCGGCGCTCATCAGCATGGCTGGCATGAAGAGCATCACGCATCCATTCCAGCACGTCGTCATCGAAGCGAAGCCGCCCGAGCAATTCGGTGAATTGGGCCTCAAGCGCCTCTTCGCGCATATGCTTCTTGCGGCAGACCGAGGGCGTGCCCTGGCACTTATCGGCCCAGCCCGTGCAGTGATAGTAGACGTAGCGTTCCTTCTTGATCTCGGCCACGATCGCGCAACCGCAAGCGCCGCAGGTGATCAACCCTGAGAAGGCGAAGTCGCGATGCCCTTGCCGCAGCTTCTTAGCGAAGCGCCCGTCCATGACGGCTTGGACACGCTCCCATAGCTCGGTCGACACCAGCGCCTCGTGCTTGCCCTGGATAAGCTTGCCGTTCCATTCGAACCAGCCGGTGTAGAGGCGCGTGCGCAGCATGGTGTGAACCGTGCTGGTCGTTACCTTGGCGCCGCTCTTCGCATAGAGCAGCCCCTCGGCATGGGCGCGCTTCGTCACCTCATGCAGCGAGACATCGCCGCGCGCATACCATTCGAACAGGTGCTTGACGGCGGGCGCTAGCGCCGGATTGACGGCGATGATCTTCTTGCCGTCGGGCGCGGTGACGTTTTTGTAGCCGAGCGGCGTCTTGGTGGGCCAGATGCCTTGCTCGGCCTTCTCGTTCATGCCCTTGCGGGATTCCTCGGACAGATTGTCGATGTAGTTCTTCGCCATCAACACCTTGATGCCGTGCATGAACTTTTCAGAGGATCGTGACTCGCGTGACAGCACCACCCCTTCCTTCGGGAAGTGCATTTCGACATCGAGTTCGTCAACCGTCACCCAGTCCTTGAGGTTGCGATAGAGCCGGTCGGTCTTCTCGACCAGCAGCACCCGCACTGACGGTGACTTGCGCAGGAAGGCCACCATCTCGCCGAAGGCGGTTCGCCCGGTCTGCTTGGCGGTTTCAACGTCCACATACTCCTGCGCGACCGACAAGCCGTTGGCGACGGCGTAGTCCTTGAGGAGCTTTAATTGCGCCGGGATCGAATAGCCCTCCTTCTCCTGCTCCTTGGAAGAGACGCGGGCATAGATCACGGCCTCGCGGCGCGAAGGGGTGACGGAAGGCGATGGTTTCGATGACTTCTTCATATCGTTTAGTGTAATCTAAACACACTCGGATTGCAATCAGTCTCTTCGCTTGACTTACCCGATTTTCCGCCAAACCGGGAGCGGCCTGGCACGCCCAGAATCCATCCTTCCACCTGCGCCACGGTGCGTTCCGCTGGGTCCAATTCGGGCTTGAGGAATGCTGCCAGGCTGCCGTCACGGTCGGCACGAGAAAGCCAGGCGGCGATGCTGAAAGCGTCGTGCTGATCGCCGGTGCGGCCCTCGTTGACAAAGCCGCGCGACCACAGGGCCGGGTAAACCTCGGCGATGGCTGACCGCCCGGCCGGAATGTCCCATCCATCAAACGGCCAGAAATGCACGCGCTCGCCAAGATGCTGTCGGATGAAGCGCAGCCAGGGAATGCCGGCATGGGTCGATTTCGCGACCTGCCCTTTAACATCGAAGTGAAAGACCGACTTCGCCGAGCCGGCGCATTCTTCCGTGAGGCGCCGCCAGCGTGCATTCCCCATGCGCTTCGCGCCGTTGCCGGTAACGCCATCCCGGACAAAATCGACATAGACGTGATCCTCATCCGTCGGCCAGTGACGCTGGAAGTCGTCGAGGAAGCTCGACCAATCCGGCAACAACCCGTGAACCTCGAAGTAGCGCAGCGGGAAAGAGAAGCCGTGGTCGATGCCCACCAGCGTCGGTGCATCCTCTGCAAGCCGTTCGACCAGCCATTCCGCGATCCCGCGCCGCGTCCAGTATTTCTTGGCGGACGGTGGCGGCGGCACCTCTGCAGGCGGCGCATCGCCTTCGGCCAAATAGACGCGCAAGCCCTTCAGGCTGGCGTTGGGCGTCTCGGCCCCCGAATAGTCGATGCCGATGGTGCGGGCGAAGGCTGGCATCAGGCGCTCACGGATCAAAGAATTCTTCGTCGATGCGTTTGATCGTCAGAGTTTGCTCCGCTCGGCATCCGACGCCATGCGACAGCATCAGTCGGGCGAACTGTCCTCCGTCGATCAGCACAATACGTTTTGAAAGCATCTCGGCTGTATCGCGCGCGCTTGCCGAGAAGGTCGAAGTTGTCACGAACAGACCCTTCGTGGCGCGCACCCTGTCAAGGCTGCCAAAGAAGTCGCGGATCGCCCCCGATCCAACGGGTGATCCATCCTGATACCGCTTGGCCTGGACATAGATGCGATCAAGCCCGAGCGGGTCCTGATCGATGACGCCATCGATTCCGCCGTCACCGCTGCCGCCGGTCAGGGCGCGATCCAGCGCGCCGACCGAGCCGCCATAACCCATCGCGAGGAGCAATTGCACGATGGCACGCTCGAAAAACGCGGGCGTTCCCTGCCGAACCCGCGACAGGAGATCTTCGGCAAGCGCAGCTTCAAGTCGACGGTACGCGACGCGGATGGTCTCGTCCGGGGTTAGTGTGGGCTCTTCGACGAGCTTTCCCTTGACCGGGGCGGCGGCTTCGCTTTCGTCTGCGTCGCTTCCCCCGTCATTGCGAAATGCGGCGAACTCCGGAAAGCGCTGAAGGAACTTGATATTGATCCGCTTCGGCGGCGAGGCGAGCACCTCCCGACCGCGATCAGTGATCGTGAAGCGGCCTCTGCCGCTCAGCACCACCAGACCGGCTTTTCCGAGGTAGCTTTTCGACCAGTGGAGCCGGTTGGCGAAGGTGGTTTGACGGCCTGACGGCAGCAGGTGTGCACGTTCGTCGTCTGAAAGAGCAAACTCCGCGGCCAACTTCTCGACGACATCGCCGATACGCACTTCGCCCTCGGCTGAGGCACGCAGAACCGGCAGCATCAAGGTCTGAAAATCCGGAATGGCCATCATCGCTCTCCCAACGCCGCCGCCACGCCACGGAACCGCTCGAGGGCCGTCTCCAGGCTCTCTACAATCTCGGCGGCGACCTCGTCGGGCGGCGGCAAGAGATCGGGATCGTCGAGCGCGTCGTCCTTCAGCCAGAAGATATCGAGATTGACCTTGTCCCGGGCGAGCAAGGCATCAAGCGGGAAGCGCCTGAACTTCTCGCTTTCCTCGCGCTCGAAGCGCCGTTCGGATCGATAGCAGGCGATGAAGTCATCAAGGTCGGCCCGCACCATCGGGCGCTCTTTCAGTGTGAAACGCTGGTTGGTGCGCAGGTCGTAAATCCAGAGGTCCTTCGTTGAGGCTTTGTCGGATGGTGGCTTCTTGTCGAAGAACAGCACGTTTGCCTTCACGCCCTGCTTGTAGAAGATGCCGGTCGGCAGCCGCAGCAGCGTATGGAAGTCGAAGTTGCGCAACAGCCGCCGCCGGATCGTCTCGCCAGCTCCGCCCTCGAACAGCACATTGTCCGGCAGCACCACCGCCGCTTCGCCGTTTGGCGCCAGCACGGTCATGATATGCTGGAGGAAGTTCAGCTGTTTGTTTGATGTCGTGACGAAGAAGTCCTGCCGGTCGTAGTCGTCACGCTCGCTGTCGATCTCGCCGTCGTCGCGGACGATCCGATAGCTCTGCTTCTTGCCGAAGGGCGGGTTGGTCAGGATCACCTCATAGCTCTTGCCGCCCGCGCCGAGCAGCGCATCCTTGGCCTCCACGATGGAATCGACGCCAGTGATGCCGTGCAGATAGAGGTTCATGGCGGCGAGCCGCACCACCTCCGGCACGATATCGACGCCCGAGAACTTGCCCTTCAGCGCCGAATAGACCGCACGGTCTCGCGCCTTCGGGTGCTGCTTCATGTGTTCCCAGGCAGCGAGCAGAAAGCCGGCCGTTCCGCAGGCGGGATCATGCACGGTCTGGTGCGGCTCGGGGTCGACCACCTGCACCATGGCCTCGATCACCGGGCGCGGCGTGAAGTATTGCCCGGCGCCGGATTTCACGTCCTCGGCGTTGCGGGCGAGCAGGCCCTCATAGATGTCGCCCTTCACATCAACCGGCAGGCCGAGCCAGGTCTCGCTGTCGATCAGGCCGACGAGGCGCTTCAGCTTGGCCGGGTCCTGGATCTCGTTCTGCGCCTTCAGGAAGATCGCGCCGATGATGCCGCCCTGCTTGGAGAGCACATCCAGCAGCTTGACGTATCTGGCGTTCAGCGCCTCGCCCGACAGGTCCTTGATGTCGCCCCAGCGCGAGCCGTCCGGCAGCATCGAGGCTTCGCCGATCTGGGTGACGCGCTCCTCGTCCATCTTGAGGAACAGGAGATAGGAAATCTGACTGATATAGGCCTGATAGGAAACGCCCTGATCGCGCAGTACATGCGCGAAGTTCCAGACCTTGGCGACGAGGGTTTGCGCGTTCATGGCTGCGCCTCAGGTGCGATGTCCCAAGTGGCATAAAGCTTGGCGAGCATCGCCTTCTGGCGTGTCTCAAGAACGGCTGGAGTCCATGCTTTCTCGCCCAGCACCTGCGTCGTGATGACGAACGGCGAAACACCGCCGCTTTCGGAGAAGTAGCGATCCTTCTTGGTGGGGAAATCCCAGTTGCTCGCCTGGATGTTCTTGCGCAGCGTCAGAAGCATGAGATTGGCCAGCTTGTGCGTCCATCCATCGCGGATCGCCTCGTCCGGGAAATCCTTCAACCACTGGCTCGCCGCATCAGGCGTTTGCGGGAGCACGTGTTCCACCGAAACGATATCGTGGCTGTAGGTCGCCCCGCCGGATGAAAGCTCCGCATCAAGGCGCAGCAGCAGTGGGAGGCGCACGCGCGTAACCTGATAAATCGGGCCGTCGAGATCGGTGCGGAAGGCAGCCTTGTCTTCCTTGCTCAGTTCGATCGATTTGCCCTTCCAGTCACCGCCGACAAGATCGGTGAGCACATTGGCATACCGCCTGATACGCTCGTTGATGTCGGCACGGGTGACGAACAGGAAGTAAGCCAGCGTCTCAAGCCGCCGCATAAACAAGGCCGCATCCTCGGCAGATGGCTTCGTGTGCGCGAAGAACTTCAGCGCGACAGGCAACCAGTCATTGTTATCGAGCTTGCTGAGGTAGCGCAGGCGCTTTGTGGCCTCGTCGCCATAGAGCGTGGCAAATGCGGGCGGCGACAGCAGCTTGGCGAAGGTCGCGCCCAGCGGCTGCAACACGTCCTTCATGAACTTCGCATGGTCCGCGAAGTCGGTGACGAACTTCTTGAAGCCGACTTCCAGCCGCTCGCGCGGCTTCTCGCGCTGGTAGATCATGCGGATGTGCTGGAAGAGTTCGGCAAAGCGTTCGCGTCCGAGCTGTTCTTCGATTGTCTCCCAGGAATCCGAATAGTCCTTCTCGTCGACTGCAGCAACGCGATCCAGCAGATCGGCTTTCAGGATGTCGGCCGGCGTAAGATCGAGACCGCGCGCGTTCAGCACCGTGAACACGCGATGCGCCATATCGACATTCGCCACCGCAATCACCACGAGATAGCAGCGCTGTAGCAGGAAGGCGACCAACCGGTCGCGGGCTTCGGGCGTCATCGCCTTGGCACGGTCGTAGAAGAGTGTCGCGTTCTCGACGATGCGCAAGCGACTGTCGGTCTGCCCCTTGGTGCCAGGCAGCGCGTTGGTGGCGCCCTTGTTCTGGACGGTGGCACGGAAGAACTCTTGATCGCGTTTGCGCAGCGTCAGGCGATAGCGGCTCTTGGTGCCTTTGTCGGGGTCGCCTTCCTCGCAGATATAGCCGTGGCGTTTGATCCCGACTTCGAGCGACGAAAGATCGCGCAGCACCGAGAGCAGAATCGTCAGTGTCGTCAACCGCTGCTGGCCATCGACGACCTTGGCTTCCGGCGAACCCGGCTGCTTGATCAGCACGATGCTGCCAAGAAAATAGGTGATCGGCTCTTTGGTCTCGACCGCATCCTTGAGCGCCGCGAGGATGTCGTCGAGCAGAGCTTCAGCCTGCTCCTTCTCCCAAGCGTAGGGGCGCTGATAGGTCGGGATCGCGAAGGCGAACTCGTCGCTGAACACCCGGCTGAGCCGTTCCTGCCCCGCCTTGATCGGTTCCAATTCCATCGGTTCAAATTGCATGCGGTCAATCCTGATTATGACTTGGCCCGCCGCCCGCGCCGAGCGGGTTTGGCGGTGGATGGGGTGGCCCTGAGCCGCGTGAGCATGGCGCTGGCGGGTTCGTCGGCGGGGTCCTGGGGCACGAGGCGGCCTTCGAAGGCGGATTTGAGAATGGATTGCTTCAGCCGCGCGGCGTCGGCGGCTTCCGCGTCCAGCATGGCCAGCGTGTCGCCAGCGGCAGACATGGCATCGGAGAGACGGCGCAAGATTTCCGCGATCTCACTCAGTGCTGGCAATGGAATTGCCATCTCGGCCACTTTGCCGCCGTTTAAGGCAGGCTGATTTCCGCCCTGACTTTCTCGGCGTGATCTGAAGTATCGCTCTTCGAGCACGTGATAGACAAACTCTGGCGGGATAGGGGTTGCCGAAACTCGTATCGCAGCGGCGTTTTGATTGTTGGCCGCAGCAACATCGAGGATCGCGCATTGACCGCGGGTCTTTCCTTCGCCTATCATTGCAAGGAGCACTGTGCCGACGGGGTTGAGCCTCGTATCGGCATTCCCCAAGCCCGCCCGAGAAATGGTTTCGTGTGTCGAGCGGATGCGGCAGAAGGCAACCTCTCCGCTGCTCACCCAGGGTATCTCCCCGTTCCAGAGCGACGGGTCGGATCGCGATGGCGTTGAGCCTGTCGTGACAACGAACAACTGGCCGAGCGTCCCCCACGCCCAGCCCTCGGGCAATTCCGGCAAGGCGGCGGTGTCGAGCGGCGGGGCGTCGGCGGCGCGTTTGCCGCGTCCTTTGGTCTGCCCCTTGGCGGCACGTTCGGCGCGGATGCGGGCGAGGAGCGAATGACCTGTTTCCTGGCCGGTCTCGGTGACGGGGTTGTTCGCGCGCCAGTCCTTCGTCAGTTCGCCGGTGACGGCGGCTTTCAGGAGCGCGCGGCGGAAGGTGTCGAGCCCCTTGCGCGCCGCATCAAGCGCCGCCTCGCCCTCGGCGATTTCGGCAAACAACGCATCCACCCGCGCCACGATGCGCCGCTGTTCGGCGAGCGGCGCGAGGGGAAAGTCGGACTCCCTGAGATAGTCGACCGGCACACGAAGCTGGCCTGCAGAGCCGCTCATGTTCCTTTTGGCTTTGCCACGAAAGCCACGACCGACAAGCCAATACCAGAGATAGCGCTGATCGACGGAGACAGGCCGGAAGACAGTACCCCTACGCCGTGGGCCGCCTTGCTTTGATTTTTTGATAGAGGATGCTGTGTAGCTAAGTTGACTTTAAGAGCGAGGTTAGCTGCATAGCATGGGACAGATAACTTTGATCACGGGCGGCGAACGGCGCCGTCGTTGGAGTGAAGA
>CANJWR010000182.1 GCA_947478455.1 Beijerinckiaceae bacterium
CCGTAAGGCTTCCGCCAGTCCCCGGTGGTTGCAGTGGATGTCCGAAACGATGCCGATTCTCAAAACGATCCTGCCGACGATGTCTGATTTCAGTCTCGAAACTGACCGATGCGGCTGCGATGCGCAAGCCGGTTGTGGCGTTGCGGCAGGGGCTTGCATTTGGGGTCAAAAGCCTGAATTCTGCCGGTAACGAAAAGCCGAAACGGCTATCGGTCGAACGGGAGGATAAAATGAACTTGCGTCTCAGCGCGCTTTGTATGGCGGCGTTTGCGTCGATGCCCGTCGCACATGCGCAAACCGCAACTGACTTCTATCAGGGCAAAACCATTCAGGTGATTGTCGGCAATCCGACCGGAACGGGCTTCGATCTCTATGCGCGCGCGCTGGCGCAGTACATGCCGAAATACATCCCAGGCAAGCCCGGCTTCGTCGTTCAGAATATGCCGGGGGCCGCAAGCCTCAAGGGTCTACAATATATCTCCATGACGGCCGCGCGCGACGGAACCGTGATCGGCACGTTCAATTCGAATCTGGTCAATTTGTCGGTGCTGGAGCCGAAGACGACCGAGACGGTCGATTTCGACAAGCTCAACTGGCTCGGCAATATGTCGTCCGACACCAAGGTGTGCTTTTCGTGGAGCGCATCGGGCGTCGCGAAGCCGGAGGATCTGCGAACGAAGGAACTGATACTGGGCGCCACGTCGAAAGGTTCGGGTGACATCTACGGCTCTATTTTGCGCACCCTTTATGGAGATAAGGTGCGCATCGTGCTGGGCTATTCGACGAATGCGGATGTTTGGCTGGCGTTCGAGAAAGGCGAAGCGTCCGGCAATTGTACCGGCTGGGGCGTGATGCCGATTCGAAAGCCCGACTGGATTCGCGACGGCAAGATCAACGTGCTCGTGCAATTCACCAAGACGGCGTCGCCGCAATTGCCGAATGTGCCGCTGATCTACGATCTTCCGATGTCGGACGAGATGCGCGATGCGGTGACGTTCATCACCCAGACGGACGCCATCACGCGGCCTTTTGTGGCGCCCCCCGGCGTGCCGGCAGATCGCATGGCGATCCTGCGGAAGGCTTTTGCGGAGACGATGAAGGACGACGAGTTTCTGGCGTTTGCGAAAAAGACCGAACTCGATATTGCGTACATGGATGCTGAGACCTTGGGTAAGGCAGTGGGCGACATCCGTCGCACGCCGCGTGCGGCTGTCGAACTTGCGCGCAAGCTGGCCGAATAGGGTTTGCGGTGCGCGCTTGCGCGGACCGCATCGGTTCTTTTCGTTCCGGCCCGTGGGGTCCCTTGACGATTCTGTTTCCAGCGCCTGGATGCACCCAATGTGATCGAGCGCGGGCTGGTCAATCAGCCCCGCCGCATTTTTTGGGGGAGGCGCTGATGCGTAAAACCAACCTTTTTTCTGCACTTATTCTGGCTTTGCCGCTCTTTAAAAGTTCTCTAGCGCCGTCCTCTGCCCAGCAGGACACGTCAGTCGACCTTGTCAAAAACATCAAGCCTGTCACCGAAAAGTGCTGCGGAAACCGACGCCGGCAGACAGGCTGACGCTGACGCGTCCCTACTATCGCGGCTTTGTAGGATGGCGACGAAATCGCCCGGCTGGACGTCGCTGCGCTCCGTGCTGGGAAGCTCCGCTGGAACCGCGCTCGTCCGGGAGCCTGCCTTCTGGGTCTCGCAGAACCGTGACCCGGCCTTCGCGGCGCTTCTGGAGGGCGACGCCTTTTTGCGCAGCAATGTGGACAAGGCCATCGAATCCCTGACAAACGATGTTACATTGCTGGCCATCTTCGAGGTTCAAAAGTTTCCGGCGCGGATTGTAAAGTAATCATGGCTGACGCGAGCGACGACACGCCCGCCGTCGTAATCGACGGTCTCACCAAGCGATATGGACGCACGCTGGCGCTCGACGCTGTCAGTTTCGACGTGAAGCGCGGCGAATTGTTCGCGCTGCTCGGGCCCAATGGCGCGGGCAAGACCACGATGCTGCATATTCTGTGCACGATCTTGCAGGCTGACAGCGGCACGGCGCGCATCAACGGCATCGATATCCGCAAGGATCCACTGGGGGCGCGGCTCAACATCGGCGTGGTGTTTCAGGAGCCGAGCCTGGACGACAGGCTGACGGTGCTGGAGAACCTGAATTTTCACGGCCTCGTCTATGGGGTTCCGGCTTCGGCCCGGCGAAGCCGTATCGACGAAATGCTCGCGGTCGTCGAGCTGACCGAATGGCGCGACAGACTGGTGCGCACACTATCATCAGGTATGAAGCGACGTCTCGAAATCGCCCGCGCGCTGGTGCACGATTCCCGGCTGCTTTTCCTGGACGAGCCGACCGTAGGGCTCGACGCGCAATCGCGCGATCGCATGTGGCGCTACATCCATCAGTTGCGCAGCGAGCGCGGCCTGACCGTTGTGGTGACGACCCATTACATCGAGGAAGTCGAGACCTGTGACCGCGTTTGCATCATCGATCACGGCAAGATTCTCGCTATCGATTCGCCGGGCATTCTCAAATCGCAATACGGACAGGAATTGCTGCGCATCGCGCCACGTGACGAGGCCGCCGCCGCCGAGATCGTGGCCGCTTATCCTGACCGCATTGTGCGTGACGGGGGCGAAATCGTTCTGACATCCGACGGCGACGCTTTTGCGGAGGCGTTGTTTTCAAAATTTGGATCGCGCATCAAGCGTCTGGCGGTCGAGGAGCCAAGTCTGGAAAGCGTGTTCCTGTCGCTGACGGGCCGCGAGTTGCGGGATCAGGCGGCAAACGCGCGCGATGTCACTTACGCATTCGGCAAGCGCGGAGGCGAGCACACGAAATGAGAGAGATTGCGCCGCCCTACATTCCGTCGTCGAAACTGGTGATGCAACTTGGCGGGCTCTACGCCATCTGGCTGCGCGAAGTGAAGCGCGCCGTGCGTGATCGCGGCCAGCTCATCGGCGGCGTCAGCCGTCCGCTGATCTATGTGCTGATCATGGGCATCGGGCTGAATCCGTATTTTCGCGGCGAGATTTATGGCGAAGTGAAATTCGTCATTCCGTTCACCTATCTGCAGTTCATCTTTCCGGCCGTCATTGCGCTGAACATTCTTTACACGTCCGTGCAATCGGCCGTGTCGGTGATCTGGGACCGCGAGTTCGGCTTTCTGCGCGAGGTGCTGGTTTCGCCCTTGCCGCGCTTCACGATTCTGCTGGGCAAGGTGCTGGGCGGCGCAACGGTGGCGATGTTCCACGGGTCGCTCGTGCTGGCGCTCGCTCCCTATGCGGATATTTCGCTGACGCCGCTGGCGGTGCTGAAGGGGCTTGGCCTGATGTTCCTGCTGGCTTTCGCCTTGACATCGGCGGGCGTGATCATCGCCGGGCGCATCGGCAGTTTCGAGGGTTTCGGGGTGTTCTCGAATGTCGTCATTCTGCCGCTCTATTTTTTGTCGAGTTCGGTGTTTCCACTCGATCCGGCGCTATCGGCGGCGCAGATGCGCGTCGTCTATCCGCAATGGCTGGTGACGCTGGTGGAAATCAATCCGCTCACCTACGCGGTCGATTCGTTCCGGGGGGCTTTCATCAATTTCAACCAGTTCGACCCGTATCTGGGACCGATCGTGCTGGTTTCGATGGCGGTGTTTTTCTTCTCGTGGGCGCTGTTCGAGTTCAGGAAAGCCTGAGCCATGGCTCGCGGTCCGCGCAATCCTGTTCGCGACGGCATCAGCTCCCTGCTGGTGTTAAGTCTGTTGGGCGCGGTCTATCTGCTCGATCCCGATACGTCCCTGCAGGAAGTGCGCAAATCCGGCGCCTTGCGCCTTTGTCTTCCGGCGTCCTATCCGCCGCTTGTGACAGGCATTGCTGACAAGCCCGGCATTGATGTGGAACTACTGCAAGCCATTGCGGGCGATCTCGGGGTAAAGTTGGCGGTCACCAGTAATTCCGCCATGGGGCAGGATTTCAATCCGCGCAACTGGCGCATCACGCGGGCGCAATGTCAGGTGTTGGCGGGCGGTGTGGTGGAAAGCGATCTGACGCGCTCGTTTCTTGACACAACCGCCGCCCATGCCGAAACCGGCTGGGCCATCGTGTCGAAGGGCCAGCCGCCGGCGCTGGCCGGTAAGAGGATCGCCGTGCTGGCGGGCATTTCGGGTCTCGACCGACTGGGTCTCTCGCGCGATCTGCGCGCCGCACAGGCCAATGCGGTGGTCGCCGCTACGCCGGCCGTGTTTGCGCAACGTATTGCGTCGGGCGAAGTCGATGCTGGCATAACAGAGAAATTGATGGGCGACCGGATTGCGGCGGAGAACGGTTGGCGCAGCGACTGGGCGCCCGGCGACTTGCCGCGTTACCGAGTCGTGTTTGGGCTGTGGAAGGGCGACCTTACGCTCAAGCGCGCGGTGACGCGCGCCTACGAACGGCTGGAAAAGAGCGGCGAGAAAGACAGGATTGTCGCCACCTATCTGGGGCCCGCGAAAGCAAGTCCGGCGCGTTGAGCGCCGGGCGATTGTTCCACGCGCCTTAGCGTTTGAGCGTCAGCCTCTGCTGGTCGTCGGGCTTCGACGGCAATTGCCTTTCGCCTGCCGGATTGCCGTTGCGACTCAGCAGATAGGCGATCACGTCGGCATTGCGCCTTCCAGCCCTACCCATTGGGCTGTTGGCCCTTGCCGTCAGTGTTGTTTCGTCGGGCGGGCGCTCGGATCGATTGCCGCGGGCGTGCTTCGGGCCACTATGTCGGGCATCGAGGGAAATGATGAAATCGCGCGACGGGGTTTCGGTGTTCAATTGGCCGCAACCACGGCGGTTGCAGATCGCCGGATCGCATTCTAAGGATTGACCATCGAGGAACGTGGCCTGTTGCGGTCGCGCCCGGCCGCAGAGCCAGAGCGAGGAAACATGAAGATCGGTTTGTTCGACCATATCGAGAATACCGGCCGCGATCTGGCGACCACTTTCGACGAACGCATCAGGTTCATTCAGGCTGCCGACGACGCGGGTTTCTATTGCGTGCATCTGGCCGAGCATCATTGCTCGCCGCTCAATATGGTTCCGGTTCCGGGCGTGTTCATGGGCGCGCTGGCGCGCGTCACGAAGCAGATCCGCTTTGGGCCTCTGGTCTATCTGCTGCCGCTCTATTCGCCACTGCGTCTTGCGGAAGAAATCTGCATGCTCGATCACCTGAGCAATGGCCGCATCGAGGTCGGTGTGGGACGCGGCGTGTCGCCGTTCGAACTGGGCTTCCACAAGATCGACCACGACAAGTCCCGCGATATTTTCATCGACGCTTTCGCATGCCTGCGGGAAGCTTTGAGCAAGGATCTGTTCAGCTACGAGGGGCCGAATTTCAGCTACAAGAATGTGCCGATGGCGCTGCGCCCGCTGCAACAGCCGACGCCGGCGTTCTGGTATGGGTCTTCCAATGCTGTGGGCTCCACATGGGCCGGCGAACAGGGGCTGCATTTCGCCTCCAACGGGCCGGTGGCGCGCGCAAAGGCCAACATCGATACGTTCAAAGAGGCGCTCGCCAAGCGCGGCGGCCCGGCCTATCCGAAAGCCGAGTTTCCGGGCGGCGTCGCCATCGGGGTGACACGCCAGATCGTGGTGGCGGATACTGATGAGGAAGCCCGTCGCATTGCCCGCGAACCGGCTGAACGGCACATCAAACATCTCAACTGGCTGCGCGATAATCACGCTGCGCCGGAATTCGCCAATCGCCTCGTGGTGCCGGTGGGCGGCACTTTCGAAGACAATCTGAAGGAAGGCACTGTCATCGCCGGCAGCCCGCGCACCGTCATTGCCGAGATCGAGAAGCAGGTCGGGCAGTTGGGCATCAACTATCTGATTTCCTATTTGTTCTTCGGCTCGATGTCGTTTTCGGACGCCATGCGGTCGCTGCAATTGTTCAAAACCGAAGTGATGCCGAAAATCTCGCACCTCTGAGACATAGTGGCTTTCTGCGCCCGCTCTGGCTCTGCCGGGGCGGGCGTTTTCGTGTCATCGGGCCGCCTGCTCAGCTGGCGTAAAGTCTGCATTGCGCGCACGGGGGGTTGCTTCCCGGGCAGCTTCGACCCATGACCTAGGCAATCCCGATTTCTGACTTCGAACCGGACAAATGATGGCGACACCCGACAGCACGCCGGCTCACAAGCTGAGCCAGGCGGAAATCCGTTCGATCATCATGGGCCTGATGACGGCCATGTTTCCCGGCGCGCTCGACGCGACCATCATGGGGCCCGCCCTGCCGACCATCGGTCGTGAACTGGGCAATGTCGAACATCTGCCGTGGGTGATCTCTTCCTATCTACTGATGTCGACAGCCTCGGCGCCGCTGTTCGGCAAGCTCAGCGATATTCATGGACGGCGCATCATCCTGCTCGCATCCATCGCGATCTTCGCGATAGGCTCGTTGCTGTGTGCGCTCTCGCCCAACATCATTCTGCTGGCGCTGGCGCGCGGCGTGCAGGGCATCGGGGGCGGCGGTCTCGTTTCTCTATGCATCACCATCATCGGCGACATCGTGCCGGTGCGCCAGCGGCCGCGCTATCAGATCTACACATCGCTGATGTGGACGGTGTCCAGTCTGGCGGGGCCTGTGCTGGGAGGCTTCTTCGCCGAGAAGTATCACTGGTCCCTGATCTTCTGGATCAATCTGCCGATCTGCCTGCTCGCTTATTTCATGATCAACAACAAGCTGAAAAAGCTGCCGCGTCATGAACGCCCGCACAAGCTTGATTTCGGAGGCGCTGTTCTGCTCGTGGTGGCGTCGGTGCTGCTGCAACTGGCGCTTACTTCGGGCGGTGTCCGCTATCCGTGGATGTCGGTCGAAATTCTCGGTACGGTGGCGGTCGGGTTGCTGGCGACGGGATTGTTCATCTGGCGGCTGCTGACCGCCGAAGAGCCTCTGGTGCCCTTGTCGCTGTTCGCCAACAAGGTGGTCAGAGCGGCTTCTTCCGCGACAGGCGTCGCCATGGGGGTCTTCATCGCGCTGTCGATTTATGTGCCGATCTATTTCGAAAATGCGCTCGGCTTTTCAGCCACCGAATCCGGCCTAGCGTTGATGCCGCTCATGGTCGGCAGCACGTTCGGGGCGATCACCGCGGGTCGGTTGATGATGCGCGTTCAGCACTACCGGCGCATCCCGATGGTCGGGATGGGCATTTCGGTGCTCTGCATCCTGCCGATGTTTCTGTCGCCGCTCGGGCTGCCGGTGATCCTGCTCGAAGTCCTGTTCGGCGTCGCATCGGTGGGAATCGGGACCGTGTTTCCGGTCTCGATGATCTCGGTCCAGAATTCGGTGTCGCTGCACCAGCTCGGCACCGCCACAGCGGCGGTTTCCTTCATGCGAAATTTCGGTTCCGCCATCGGGGTGGCGATCTTCGGCGCCATTGTCATCAGCGGTGGCGCGACGGCTGCAGGCCCGCATTCGGGCGGCATCGCGATGGGTCAGGATCTGATCGGGGTCTTCCACTGGATCTTTGGCGCGGCGATGATCGGGCTGATCCTGTCGATCATCCTGATTTCGCTTATGCCCGAACAGCGTCTGGGTTCACGCGACGAAAAGAGCGACGTCGCCCGCATGCCGAAATAGCTGCGGGTTCCCGCGTCAATAACGTGAGAACTCGTAGCCCTGTTTGGCGGAGATTTCGAGCAGGAAGGGTTGGCCCTTCTGGTTCGTATCCATTGCCTCCCGAATGGCCGGAACAATATCGGCGGGATTTTCGACGCGGCGGGCGGCGACGTTCAGGCCCTCGGCCACTTTCGTGTAATTGCCGCCGATGTCGAGCGCATCGTATTTGGCGGTCGAGACCTGCAGCACCTGACGTTCGCAGGCCATCACGGCGTTGTTGAACACCACGGTCAGGATGCCGATGTTGTTGCGGGAGGCGGTTTCGATGTCCATGCCAGTCATGCCGAATGATGCGTCGCCCATGATGTTGACGCACATCTTGTCGGGCGCTGCGAGCTTCGCCCCCATGGCGAGCGGCAGGCCGTAGCCGAGCTGCGTGGACTTGCCCCAGCCAATGTAGGAACCCGCCTTTGTGCTCTCCCACATGGGCAACAACTGCTCTCGCGGGCTGCCGGCGTCGTGGGTGATGATGACATTGTCGCGATCCAGCGTGCGCGTCAGGTCGCGGATGACGCGGTACTGATTTATGGGCGTCTCGTTCGAATCGAATTGCGGCGACCATTCCTGTCGCCAGTCGTTCTTGATCG
>CANJWR010000183.1 GCA_947478455.1 Beijerinckiaceae bacterium
AGCTTTGGGCAAGAGGGCCCAAACCTGCCCACCCCGCCCACAGCGGGGCAAATGCAGAAGCAGGCAGCCCGAAAGCGGACATTTGAAGAGCTACCTAAACCGGACATCTATAGAAGCTATCGACAGATCATTATGCCCAAAAGAACAAAGTGGGCATAATGACACTTACCTTGTTGAAGGGATGATATCCGACTACCAACTAATACCCAACAAATCAGTAACTTAGCAGTTGCTCTCGTTTTGCCGTCGAGGCTGTCTGCGATCCCGTGACCCACGGAGATCGCTCATGAAACGCCGTAAAGTTCATCCCGCCGACGCCGCCAACGCGGCGGTCCTTGCCCAAGCCGTTCGCTTCGACGTCGCCCTGTTCCTCGGAACCGGGCGTTTCGCCCGGGCGACCGCGCCGACCCTTGAGGAGGCGCGTGTCAAGGCAATGCGCCTCGTTGCTGACAACCCGAGCCCGTTCGGAAAGCGCCTGCCGATGATCTACGGCGTCACCGCCGAAGGCCGCTCGGCGCTCGTCACTTCTAACTGAACCCAATCCGAAGGAGCGCGACGATGACCACGGAAGCCACGACCTACGACAAGAAGTTCAACGCCCAGCGCGGTGCGCAGCGCACCGGGTTAAAGCCCGGCGAGTTCGAAGTTTTCAAGACGCCCGAAGGCCGGTTCGGCTGGCGGGCAATTGCCTCCGCCAGCGACGACCAAGCGTCGATCCAGATCACGGAGCCCGAGCAGGCAACGTCGCCGCCCAGCCCAAAGACCGGCAAGCGCAAGGCGATCATCGTGCAGGCGCAGGCGGGCACGCTTCCGGCGGCGCCGGATTTCTCGAAGCCGACACATGCGCGGTTTCGGGCGAAGCTGGCCAAGCTGGTGGCGTTTGCCGAGGCGGGCGATGTCCAAGGCCTGAAGGCCATCGAGATCAACCCGGTTTCAACGAGCCCGAAGGCGATGGCGCGCTATCGCGATCTGGCGATCATAGCCATCGAAGCGCGTTGCACGGCAGCATGATCCCGCTGCTTTCAGATCCGGCCCCAGTTCGCAATCGCCCCATCGATCTCATTTCGCCGCGAACCCGATTGCGAACCCGCGAACCTCAATGCAGGTGCGAACCCGGTTCGCACCTTTGCCGCTGGCGAAGGATCGCGCTGCCGCCGCCCGCATACAAAATGCGCCGGGAAGAACCTAAGAGGGCACCCCCGGCAGGCGAAGGGTTTCGAAGTGGTCTTTTACTTGGCGCTCACTTCGCGCGCGCGATACGGCTTAACCGAAACACGGCTTCACAACCCTTCGGGCTTCTGCTGGCGAAAGCCGGGATAGACGAAGGCATTGGCGATGGTCGCGCAATCCGCCTCGGACACGCCCGCGCCACGCGCAATCGCATACCAGCCACCTTTGACGACTTCTTCCATGGCGTCGATCATGGCGCTGGCCTCGGCAGGATCGAGGAGAAAGCGTGGCGCCTGGCTCAGCATGTTGCGGGCATTAGCCCAGCGGCCAAGATCGCCCGCCGACATGGCAAGGTCACGGCGATCGGTGCTGACCGGCACGGACGGCGTTAGATCATAGGCTGGTGAAAGCCGCCATTCGCGCTGCGGTGCGATCACGGCGTGGTTGCGTGGGTGATCGTCAATGTTCGAGATCAGCGCGTTGAACAGCATCCGCCGGAAGAGTTCGGCCGCATCACGCTTGGGGTCGGCGCTGATCCGGCGCAATTCCTCTGCCAGCACGACATAGGACCAGCGCTCGCGCTGGGTCTCGTCGGCGCGCAGCAGCGTGAGGGCGCTCACCATGCGCGCGCGCACGTATCCCTTGGCGACCTTCTCGCGATCGAAGCGCTTCACCAGCAGCACGTCCCGATCGCCGATCGTCTCGATACGGCTTGTGGCGGTGAGAAGGCCGCAAGCGCGCGCCGTCAGGAGCATGGCATGCTCAACCCGCGCCATGTTCCATTTGTCGTCGGCGCGGTTGAACTTGGCGAGCCACAGCCCTTGCGTATCCTCGACACCCACTTTCGGGCGTGCGCCGCCCATTGCGGTGCCAAGCAGCAGCAGTTCCTCCACCTGCGCCGCCTCGGTGTCTGCGGCACGCGGCTCGTCGTTCACCAGTCGATCGGCCATCTCCTGAAGGCGGGCGAGATCGAGCGTGCGGTTGAAGACGCGCACGGGTGCAGGCGGCGCTTGTCCAAGGCCGAAACCGAGCGCTCCCGCGCGGTCGTCGGGCGAATGAAGGAGGTAGTCGAGTTCGCCAAGCTCTGTGAGCCCGGCGTGCTTCTCGATGACACGTCGCCCCCAATAGTCCGGGCCTGCATCCCGCAATGCGCCGAACAGACCTTTCATCAGCACCGTTTCATAGGTGCGCGCGCCGAGCTGCAGTTCTGCCGGATCGATCTCAACAGCATCGGCGCGGGCGAGATAGCTTCGGCCATAGACGAAGCGCCCGGTGGTGACGCCTTGCCGGTTCGTCTCGCGGACATAGCGCCCGGCGGTGACCGCCTCGGTCTCACCCGGCAGCGTGACATAGACGAAGCACTCAGCAGCACCTGTTGGTCTAGAAATCATTGTCGAGTGCCTTCCGGCCACCGGCCTTGTCGCGGCCCTGCGCCTTGGCCAGCGTCAGGCCCTCCTCGTCGCTCAGTGGATCGGCGACGCGGCCCAGCTGATCGGCCAGCCCCATGGCCCAGAGCAGCCCGGCATAGATTGCGATCCCCGTAGACGGTTTGCCGCGTTCGGCATCGCCGATCACATGCCGGTCAACGCCGATCTTGGCCGCGACCTCGGCTATGGAGAGGTTGCGCCGCAGCCGCGCCGTGCGGATGTTCGCCCCGAGGGTCTTCAGCGCTTGCTCGACCTCATAGGGCGGTGCGGCAAGCAAGGGGTTGCGGGCGGCCATGGCGTCTCAAGGCTCCATAAACGGAAATTTCGGCACCTTGAGACGCCTAACAGAGAAATCCTAACAATTCAAGACTTGGGGCCTCAAGACGCCAAAATCGCGGATTCAGGAACCTCTAGGCGCCATGTTCGAAAGGAGCCGGACACCCTCGAATACAGCCCGCCTGGTCGTATGGTGCTTCCCGCGGTGCAATCCGCGATTGGCCAGCGCCTGCGAGAAGCGCTTGACCGACATGTTGCCTTCGCCCGCCGCACCGGACCATTCCGTCCAGGCCGCGAAAAGCAGCTTCACCTCAGTTGAAGTCGTGGCGTCGTCTAACGCGCAGCGCTCGATCAGGAACTGGCCTATGGTGTCTTCATCGGAGAGATAGTTCTCGGTCGCCGCCCTTACTGAAGGCGGCGGCGAAAGACCGATGCGCTGCCATTCGAGGCAACCGGCAATGCCCCAGGCGAGAATGCCCGGCCATTCCTCCCGCAGCTTCTCCGCAAGCTTGGGGTCGCGTTCGCTTTCGGGGATGGTTTCCGTGAAGGGGATCAGGTTGAAGCGCCGCTTCACCGCTTCGTCGACCGATCGAAGGGACGGCTTGTGATTTCCCGCGATCACGAGCTTGAAGTTCGGCGTGAAGGTGAAAAAGTCCTGCCGCATGAAGCGCGCGCTGATCGGATCACCGCCCGTCAGCGCCTTGATGCGCGCCTCCGCCCACCGCTGGCCTTCCTCTGTCTCCTGCGCCATCACCACCCGCGCGCCGCGCAACATGGCAAGGTCAGTGGGGTGCCGCTCACCCTGGCTGGCGGTGAAGGTTTCCATGGCGGCCGTCACGGCATAATCGCCAAGGATCGAACTCCACGTGTTCAGCAGCACGCCTTTGCCATTGCCGCCGCTCCCGTGGAGGAAGAAAAGCGCGTGATCCCTGATCGAGCCCGTCAGCGTGTAGCCGAACATCCTTTGGACGAACGCGATCAGCTCGGCATCACCCTTGAAGATGCGATCCAGCACGGACAGCCAGAGCGGACAGGCGCCGCCCGGCGCTACCGTCGTCATCTTGGTGATCCGGTCGTCCCGATTGTGAGCGCGCCCCTTGCCGGTGCGCAAATCGATGGTCTCGTCGGGCGTGTTGACAAGCCACGGATCACGATCCCATTCGTCGACGGTTGCAGCGTGCCGGTGGTCGGCGCGGGCAAGTCGCTCGATCGCGCCAATGGTCTTGGCGCTGGCCACTGACGCGGCGAGGCGCATCGATCCCTTGCCTGCAAGCACCTCGATTGAGGCCTCACGGCCGACCTCCCGCGCCATCTCGACGGCGCGTTGCGTCTCGTCGCTTGCCCAGCGCCGGCCATTCCAGATCAACCACCGGCCCCAGACCGCCACGTAGCGTAGATCGCTGCGATGGCGTTCCGTGAAACCGAGCGCGAGCGTGTCGTCCGCATACCGTGCAGGACGATCCGCGTCCGGCATCCCCGTGGGGAGGTTGCGCCGGATCAGGTCATCGAGGATCTGATGCGGATCATCCACCGCTGTTCTCCCGGCGGTTTCTCTCAAGGCCCTCGCGCGATGCAATGCTCGCGACGGTCGCGATGACCTCATAGGAGTTAAGCGGCGGCGCTAGACGGGCGTCATTGTACGCCAGGAGGATATCGAGGCTCACATGCGGATCGAGCCCACGGCCCAGCAGAAGGCCGGCGAGCCGTGCGATCGACTCGTTGCGGCGGCCTTCGGGAACCCGGCCGTTCAGAGCCTCGCGCCAAGCCAAACGCTTCTCAGCAACTTCCTTGCGTCTGCGTGGCTTGCGGGTCGGCAAGGTCACAACCGCTTTGAGAATTTCCGGCATGTCGGCGATACGCGTTACTTCGAAACAAAAGCGACCGTCGACCTCATAGCGCCCGCCGCTGATGTGCTCTGAGGGCGGCGCAACGATGTAGCCGCCGTCGGCCCGGACGTCGACGCCCGGGCCAATTTTGCCCGCGCTGTTCGGGATGTACCCGCCCGGGTGCCGGAATAGGATATGCTGGCCGCCGCCGCCCGTCTTGAAACGAACCGTCGGCGGCAGTTTCCCTTGCAGGCGCTCGAAACACGCAAGCGTGGCATCGCCGCCGTGCCGTGGATCGATATCGAGCACGATGAGGTTGCTGACTCCGCCGGTAGCGATGCCGATGTTGTGCCTTGTGCCCGCGAACCATTCGGTCAGCTGCCGAGCGTCCTTCGAAGCTTGCAGCGCACCGCGTGGAACAAGTCGCCCCACCGGGTGCTTCGCAGGAGAAGCGCAGTGCAGCTTTCCGCAGGCGCAAACCCTTGCACCGGCTTCCATGATCGGCCGATGGACCGGCAAGACTCCGAAGCCCATCCGGGCATAGGTCAGCGCCTGCGAGAGGATGTCATCTTCAATGCTCATGGGAGGCCTCCGCACTCGTCACGGCGGTGGATTCGGCGCGAGCCTGCTTGGCTTCCGCCCGCTGCCATTCAGCCAGCACCGAGAAGAAGCCTTTAAGATTGTCGAGGATTTCGCGGCCATCCTCGGGTTTGAGAACCCTTGAACTGCGCGGCTGCCAGAAGGTGAGTGCAGGCCCGATCTGGTCGTCGGGCGGTTGTCGAAGCGTCGCCATGGTTCATGTCGCGAGGCCGTTTTCGGCGCCGCGCCTCTGATCATCCGCTTCGGCATGGCGCCGATAACGTCGATCGCGGTGCTCGATGAGGGCGTCCCCATGGCGAGGATCGCCAAGTTAGCATCAGCGCTGGATTTCCTCCGGCGCGATCAGAAACTTGTGGCTCTTGCCGGCGCGGATCACGAGTTGCCGCTTCCCGCCCGATCCGATCTCGCAGGCAAGCGTGTATTCGAAATGGCCATGGCGAAGGCCGTCGATGACCAGCGCCTCGATGCGTTGCAGGGCCTCGCGCGCCTGGCCTTCCCGTTGCGATGGCTTTGCGACCTGCGAAGTGTTCTCAGCCATTGTGGAGAAGCCCCTTCATGTCCTTGATTGCCGCCGCGAAAGCCTGTGGCTTCACGGTTGCCGTATCGCCATAGAAAGCGATCACGTCGTCACGGCGCGCGCGCTGATCGCGAAAGACGAACACCTTTCGCCTGCCTTCGTCTCGAAGCCCCAGAAGCGGATATCCGGCACAGCGAAGGAAGCAGGCCAGATAGAAATCCCGCGTCTCAAAAGCGGCCTCAGACGATCCAGGTGGCATGATTTCCATACGTTCAGGTGACACTAAACAATCTCCTCAAAAAAGGGGGGCTATGCCCGGCGCCCGGAAACGGATGGCGAAGCACCGCCGCGCAGTACAAGCCCGAGCCGTTCCAGCCGAACCCCCATTGCTTTCGGTGACACTGCGAACTCCCGCGCGAACGGATCAACGAACCGTTCTAGCAAGCTTGTTTCCGATGCTTCCGCGTCGTCGAGATCCGGCCGATGATCTTCTATCGGCACGGCCGCAAGACCCGCGCCAATCGATGGCCTGAGCGCTCGCGGCCGACCGTCCGCGAAAACCGCGTTCCAGGCGGCCTGAACCAATCGTCGCGGCATAAGCAGACAGGAGGCGAAGATATCCGCCTGCAGTTCCACCCGGGCCTTGGCCTCGCTGGATCGGCAGATCACCATGGCCTGCGGACTGTCCTCGACCGGCACGTTGCCGATGTCCTTGCCCATCAGCCCGCGATGCAGCCGCCAATGCCCGACTTCATGCGCGACCGTGAACCGATATCGGCCCTCCTTCGAGGGGTCGGCGTCCGGGTCAAGGAATTCGTCCACCACGATCCGGCGCTGCGACAGAAAAATCGCGCCAATGATATCCGGCCCTTGGGCGAGGACGGAGTTCAGCGCACCAAATTTGCGGTGCAGGTCGTCGAATTCGATCCCAAGTTTCAGATGCTTCTCGACAATGTCGTCAATCGGCACCGGAGCCGTCAGAGCCGTGCCGCTCGCTTCGACGAACTCGTCGAGCAGCGCGTCAGCATCTGCTTCGATCCTGCCTTCTGAGAGATATGAGACCAATAGGCCCATTTCGCCTTCATCCTCATTTGCATCTTCGAAAATCTGGCTTGAAGCCGTCCGCTACTTGTCCTGCGCGCGCCGCGCCTGGCGGGCGAGCTTCAACACGTCTTCGGCGGAAAGCCCCTTGGTGGTCCGCAGCAGCGCCGCAAGCTCGCGCGGTTGCTGCTTGATGATGTCGGAGAGGTCCGAGGCAACCTTTCCGGCGCGGGCAAGGAGCTCGTCGACGTCGCACGCGATCACCTGCGCGATCGCCTTGACCTTGTCCTCGGCGGGCGGCGGGAATTCGTCGCGCTCGACCTTGGACAGATAGGTCGGGCTGACGCCGATCATCTTCGCCATCTCGCGAAGCCCGATTTCGCGCGCCTCGCGCTCCCGGCGCACGAACTCGCCGAATCGTTCCGTGGTCATGCCTGCCACTCCCACTGCCTGTTTAGGGATGACTATACACCCGAAGCCTGCAGGCCTGTCAACTGATATCTAAACATTCGATGTTTGGCGCGGTTTCAGAATGGCCTGAATGTCGCGCATCCAGGCGAGCGTGCGCAAAAATTCCGGGTTGGGCGAAATGCAGAGATTCCGATAGGTTTCAAGAAACCGCAGCCAAATTCCTGATCATTCCGGTGGTGGCGCGGCTAGGCTGTCCTCAGCCCGCACGCCAGGGGTCGATGACCTCGATCCCGCATCCCTCGAATTCGTCTGTGTTGCGCGTTGCGACTGCCGCCTCGTGGGCGCGGACGATTGCGGCGATCTGGCAGTCGAACTGGCTGATGGGGCGGCCGAGGGCGCGGCGTTCGGCTGCAATGGCGGCATAGGCGCGAGCGGCGGCGCTGTCGAAAGGCAGGATGCGGTTGCGGAAATCTTCCTCCAGCATGCCCTCGATGGCCTGCGCCAGCGCGCTGCGGCGGCGCCCCTGCGGCAAGACGGCGAGGCCAAGGCGCAATTCAGCCTCACCCACCGCCGTGAAATAGATGGCCGCGCCGTCCTGCGCCGCCAGCCAGATTTCGACCTGTGGCGCTGGCGTGGGTCGCAGAAGTTCGGACACCACGTTGGTGTCGAGGATGATCATCCCCGTCCCCGTCCCAAGGCGGGTGGATCGCGCAGGGGTTCACGCGCCGGCGGATCAAGATCGACGCCGCCAAGAGGCGCCATTCGGGCGCGGATGGCGGCGGCCAGATTGCGCGGGGGCGCGGATTCGAACATCGCCCGGCGCAGGATGTC
>CANJWR010000184.1 GCA_947478455.1 Beijerinckiaceae bacterium
GGCGAGGACTTCCTTGATCTCGTTGAGCGACTTGCGGCCGAAGTTCGGCGTGCGCAGCATCTCGGCTTCCGTCTTCTGGATGAGGTCGCCGATGTAAACGATGTTGTCGTTCTTGAGGCAGTTGGCCGAACGGACGGAAAGCTCGAGTTCATCGACCTTCTTGAGCAGCGCCGGGTTGAAGGCGAGTTCCGGAATCGACGGAGCAGCCTCTTCGCGCTTCGGCTCTTCGAAGTTCACAAACACATTGAGCTGGTCCTGCAGGATGCGCGCCGCATAGGCGACAGCGTCCTCGGGGCTGATGGCCCCGTTGGTTTCCAGCGACAGCGTGAGCTTGTCATAGTCGAGGATCTGGCCCTCGCGGGTGTTCTCGACGCGATAATTGACCTTGCGAACCGGCGCGAAAAGGCTGTCGACCGGGATAAGACCGATCGGCGAATCTTCAGCGCGGTTGCGGTCGGCCGGCACATAGCCCTTGCCGCCGTTGACGGTGAATTCCATGCGGATTTCCGCGCCCTCGTCGAGGGTGCAGATCACCAGAGACGGGTTCAGAACCTGGATGTCGCCAGTCACCTGAATGTCACCGGCAGTCACCGCGCCCGGACCCTGCTTCTTCAGCATCATCCGCTTCGGGCCATCGCTCTGCATCTTGATCGCGATGTCCTTGATGTTCAGCACGATGTCGGTCACGTCCTCACGGACGCCCGGGATCGAGGAGAACTCGTGCAGCACGCCGTCGATATGAACGGACGTGATGGCCGCGCCCTGAAGCGACGACAGCAGAACACGGCGCAGCGCGTTGCCGAGCGTCAGGCCGAAGCCCCGCTCAAGCGGTTCCGCCACGACGGTCGCCATGCGCTTGGGATCGTCTCCCAGCGTAATTTCAAGCTTGTTGGGGCGGATCAGTTCTTGCCAGTTTTTTTGAATCACGTTGGCGGCCTCTCTCGATGAACGCGCGGCATATCGGTCCGTCGACCATGGCCTCGCGCTGTCGGAAACGAATGCAGATTACGCCAAAGCCGCCCCCGTCGGGGCGGCGATGGAATCGGTGCTGGAAAAACTCAGACGCGACGACGCTTGCGCGGACGGCAGCCGTTATGCGGGATCGGCGTGACGTCGCGGATGGAGGTGACGGTGAAGCCGGCGGCCTGCAGTGCGCGCAGTGCCGATTCACGACCCGAACCCGGACCGGAAACTTCAACTTCGATGGTGCGAACGCCGTGCTCGGAAGCCTTGCGGGCTGCGTCTTCAGCGGCCATCTGGGCGGCATAGGGGGTCGACTTGCGCGAACCCTTGAAGCCCATCGTGCCCGACGACGACCAAGCAATCGTGTTGCCCTGAGCGTCCGTGATGGTGATCATGGTGTTGTTGAACGACGAGTTCACATGAGCGACGCCCGACGCGATGTTCTTGCGTTCGCGACGGCGAATGCGGGTGCCTTGTGCTTCTTTTGCCATTTTGACTCTAGCCTTTGGGTCTCTGCACCGCCGTAATGCCAGCGGCTACACCTGAAAACTGACGATCAGCCGACCGCTTCGGGAAACCGAAAACCGGGTTCCCGCTGCCGACCGAAACGCCTCGAATTACTTCTTCTTGCCGGCGATCGGCTTGGCCTTGCCCTTACGGGTGCGGGCGTTGGTATGCGTGCGCTGGCCGCGAACCGGCAGCTGGCGACGATGACGCAGGCCACGATAGCAACCAAGGTCCATCAGACGCTTGATGTTGATCGCAACGTCGCGGCGCAGATCGCCCTCGACCATATAGTCGCGGTCGATTGTTTCGCGGATCTGGAGCACTTCGGCGTCGGTGAGCTGGGACACGCGGCGCTCTGCGGGGATCGAAACCTTCTCGCAGATTTCTTCGGCCTTCTTCGGGCCAATGCCGTGGATGTACTGAAGCGCAATGATGACGCGCTTGTTTGTCGGGATGTTAACGCCTGCAATACGGGCCACTGCCGTCTCCATGTCTTGCCGCACAGGGCGGCTTTGGTGATGCCGCCCGGAGGGCGGCGGGAACCCTGCGTCCGGTGGAGGCCGGCCCATGCAGGGGTTGAAACAAACAAATCCCCGCGCCCGTCGGGACGGGAGCCGGGATAATCCGTTTCAAGGATGACCGGCATTTAAGGGGTTAGTCCCCGCAGGTCAACAGGTTTGGGCAATATTTTCGCCATTTTAGGCGAGTTGCTCCGACCAGTCGGACACAAGTCTTTCCAGACGCATCCAGTTTTGAACTGGCCCGATCCTCGCAGCTTACCTCCCGAAGGGGCCGATCAGTCCCGTTTCAAGACATTACCGGAGGCCAAATCCATGCTGAACAGCTTTTTTCAGGACACCAGCGGCGCCACATCGATCGAATACGGGATGATCGGAGTCATCCTGTCCATAACTGTCTTTGCGGGCGCGCATCTCATCGGCTTCAAGCTGGTGAACTATTTCGGGCCCGTGGCCAACGGCCTGAACTGAAATAAAAACAAGTCTGGCTGGCTCAATCCAGCCCCATGACGCTGACCAACCGCGCCGAACTGCATTCGTCCCGGATCGACTTCAAACCCTGATAGGTCGGTCCGTTGTAGAATTCCTCCCATGCCTCGATCGACGGGAATTCGAGCAACACGATTCGGCGCGGCTCCCAGTCGCCCTCATAGACCTTGTGGTCGCCGCCGCGCGCCAGATAGCGCGCGCCCGCCTCTTCCAGCGCCGGCTTCACGCCGGCCATAAAGGTCTGATAGCGGGCAGGATCCGAGATTTCGACGTCGAAGATCACATAGGCTGTCATGCGGCTTCCCCCTTCACACGTTGAGACCGAACAGCCGCGCGGCATTGTCGCGCCCGATCTTGCGGCGATCCGCCTCGCTGATCGCACAGGCGTCGAACCAGACCGCAGCATGGTCCACGTTCTCGAACGGCCAGTCGGTCGAAAACAGAATACGGTCCGCGCCGATTTCCAGAATGGCGTCTATCAGGGTCTGTGTGCGAAAATTGCCAGACGTGGTGAGATAGAAATTCTGCTGGAAATATTCGCCGATCTTTTTCTTCGCCGGATATTTAGGGGGCGTCTTGACCCACGCATTGCGGTTATCGATCCGCCACATGCTGTACGGCAGCCCCTCGCCCATATGGCCCAGAATGATCTGCAAATTCGGGCATTCGTCGAACAATCCCGATCCCATGAGCCGCAGCGCATGAACAGCCGTCTCCTGCCCGAAGGCCCACGTGGGCCCGAGCAGCCACGGATGGCCATCGTAAATCTGCGACCAGCCCGGCAACGGATTGCGCGGATGCAGATAGAACGGCACGCCGAGACTTTCGCACACACGCCAGAACGGCCGGTACTGCGGTAAATCGTAATAGAGGCATTGATTGGCCTGCGGGGCGTCCGAAAAACCGTTGACCAGCGCGCCCCTGAAGCCAAGGTCATTCACACAGCGTTCCAGTTCGCGCGTTGCAAGCTCCGGCTCCTGCATCGGCAAAGCCGCGAAGGCCTGAAACCGCGTCGGATTGCGGACAACTTGCTCGGCAAGAAAATCATTAGCGCGCCGCGACAGGTCGAGCGCCGCCTGCGCCGATCCTATGGCCTGCACGGCGGGCGCGTTGAGCGACAGGATCATCATCTCCATGCCATGCCGGTCCATCTCCGCCAGACGGCGAACATGTATATCGGTGAGACGTGCTTTCAGTTCGGGCCAGTAATCGGCCGGCACGAAAATCGCCGAATCCTGCAACGTCTCTTCGAGCGCGAAATGCTCCTCGAGTCCGATCTTGCCTTGCATGTCGCCCCCTTGATGTGTTTGTCAGCGGCCTGCGCGAGCGCGCTGAATGACCTCCCGAATTCGTGCTTCCAGAATGCCCAGATCCCGCGACGCCTGTGCGAAATTCGGCGGCGGCGGCCCGATCGCAATGAGCAGCGTATCGACGTCGACGCCCAGCTCTTTCGCCGCTGCCGCCAGCGCCGCCTGATCTCGCGCATTGCCGGTCCCGATCTGCCCCTGAGGGCCACCCACGGGCTGCCCAGGTCCCGGCGCAATGGTCGGACGCAAATTCGCTGGCGCGACCGGCGATGGCGGCGGAGCCTTTATCGGAGTGCCGTTAAAGCAACCGATGGAATAGGGATATTCGTCTGTGAAATGATAATGGTACATCGGCCTGCGCTGACCATCCCACTGGATTTCGTGCGTATGCCCGTGACAGGCGTCGAGATCGGTGTTTTTCATGCGCTGGCCCCGGTCGCCCTTTGGACCGAAAATCCCGAAGCCATCGAGCGCATAGCCAACCAGATCGCTATGACGTCCGGCCTTGCCCGATGCGTCGATCATGCACGAACTGTAGTCGTGATAATGATACGTTCCGCCGCGCTCCGGATGGCCGCTGCACACATCCTGAATCTCGTAGGCCGGCGCATCACGTCCCACAGCGTCCAGCGCGTTGAAAATCGCCGCGCCCGTCAACGCAAATCCAATCATCCCCATGGGCGCACAGGAAGGCCGCCCGCTCGCAATCGGCTGCGCCGGAATTCGCAGGAGAACGTTCTGTTCCGCAATCGCATTGGGATTGCGATCGAACTTGTAGGCCGGATCGGCCTTGTCGATCGGAAACAGGCCGGTCGGATGATTAGGCAATCCATTGCTGCGCACTACCCGCTGGGCGCCTTCGACAGTTAGGGTGATCGTCGCATTCGGCCAATCGACGGCGCCCTTCACATTGGGCTTGGCGTCGGGCTTCCAGACGCCGTTCTGCGCCCAGGGGCCGATACGTTCGGCCCCGCGCCCGTTGAAGACGGTCTGGCAGGCAAAAAGATAACCGACCTTCGGTTCGCGGCTGATCTTGCCGTCGCCCAGCAGTTGCAGCCCGACGCCCACATCGTGAGCAGCTGCAGTCAAAGGAGCGAGGCCGATCACGACCGCACAAGCCGACCAAAGTGTTTTGAACTTCATGCCTGCCTCCTCACGTTTCCTGTCCCAGATTAACAGAAAGAGCCAGCAGCGCAGGTTAAATATGCGCAATGATCGTCCATGGAGGCGCAACCTGACGTTCAACTGACGACTTCTTGTTCGACATTCTTGCTCTATAATCAGCACAAGTCGGAAAATCCGAACGGGAGGCAAGATGAACGAGAATTTTGTGACCATGCGCTACATTGTCAATGATGTGCAGGAATCTCTGGATTTCTACACGGGGCATCTGGGCTTCGCTTTGCAGGCGCAGGCCGGCAAGGCCTTCGCCTCAGTCACCAGAGGCGCAACAAGACTGTTGCTGAGCAGCCGTACCAGCGCAGCCGCGCAGGCGACGCCCGACGGCGGCGTTCAGGAGCCCGGCGGATGGGCCCGCATCGTGCTGGTAGTGGACGACTTGACCAAAGAGGTCGAACGCCTCAAATCCACGAATGTGAAATTCAGAAACGACATTCAAAGGGGAGTCGGCAGCAGCCAGATTCTGTTGAGCGATCCGTCCGGCAACATCGTCGAACTGTTCGAGCACACCGAACATCCGCACACGCCATAAACGAAAATTGCCGCGCGAGTTTTCGCGCGGCAATTACATTCGATAGTTGAAAATCAGGCGCCCAAAGCCTTGTCGAGCGCTGCCGTCACCTGATCGATCGGCGCCATGCCGTCGACGGTCTTCAGCACGCCACGACCGGCGTAATAGGCCGAAACCGGCGCTGTCTGCAGACGATAGGATTCAAGACGGGTCTTGAAAGTTTCCGGATTATCGTCGGCCCGAACCGCGCCGCCGGCGGCGAGAGTTTCACGCGCGCGCTTCTCGATGCGGGCCAGAAGCGCATTCTCGTCGACTTTAAGTTCGACGATGGAATCGAGCTTAAGGTTCTTCTTTGCCAGCATGGCGTCGAGCGCCTGCGCCTGCGCGACAGTGCGCGGGAAACCATCAAGAATGAAACCCTTGCGAGCGTCCGGCTCCTCGATCCGGTCGGCCACGATGCCAACCACGATCTCATCCGAAACAAGCCCGCCGGCATCCATCACGGCCTTGGCCTGCATGCCCACCGGCGTTCCGGCCTTCACGGCCGCGCGAAGCATGTCGCCGGTCGAGAGTTGCGGAATGCCGAACTTTTCCGTGAGACGCGCAGCCTGGGTTCCTTTGCCAGCCCCCGGTGGTCCCAGCAGAATCAGTTTCATTTCTTTCTCCCCCGCAGCTTCGCTTTTTTCACAAGGCCTTCGTATTGCTGCGCCTGAAGGTGCCCGTGGACCTGCGCAACCGTATCCATCGTCACGCTGACGACGATCAGCAGCGAAGTTCCTCCGAAATAGAACGGAAGCGCGGCGTAGGAAATGAGCATTTCGGGTATCAGACAAATGATCGAGAGATAGGCCGCTCCGATCACCGTGATGCGCGTCAGCACCGAATCGATGAATTGCGCGGTCCGCTCGCCCGGCCGGATGCCAGGAATGAATCCGCCATGCTTCTTGAGATTGTCGGCGGTCTCGGTCGGGTTGAATACAACCGCCGTGTAGAAGAACGCGAAGAACACGATCATCAGCACGTAGGTCAGCATGTAGAGCGGACGCCCGTGCCCCAGATAGGTCGCGATCGTCGCCAATATGCCAGTCCCCCCAGAAGCCTGCGCGAAGTTGGCAATCGTCGTCGGCAGCAAGAGCAGCGAAGAAGCAAAAATGGGCGGAATGACGCCCGCCGTGTTGAGCTTCAGTGGCAGGAACGAGGTCTGGCCTTCATAAACGCGATTACCGACCTGACGCTTCGGATAGGTGATCAACAGACGACGTTGGGCGCGCTCCATATAGACGATGAACGCGATGACCACGATGGCCATGATGATCACGCCAAGGATGAGCGCGGTCGAAATCGCCCCCTGCCGACCAAGTTCCAACGTGTTGATGATCGCCGACGGGAATGCAGCCACGATGCCCGCAAAGATGATCAGCGATGACCCGTTGCCGATGCCGCGCGCAGTGATCTGCTCGCCGAGCCACATCAGGAACATCGTGCCGCCCATGAGGGTCAGCACAGTCGACAGGCGGAAGAACCAGCCCGGATCGCTGACGATGGACGCCTGCCCTTCAAGACCGATCGCAATGCCGTAAGCCTGGAAGGCGGCGAGCACGACGGTCAGGTAGCGGGTGTACTGGTTGAGAATCTTGCGGCCGGACTCGCCCTCCTTCTTGATCGATTCCAGCGACGGAATGACCGAAGTGAGAAGCTGGATGATAATGGAGGCCGAAATATACGGCATGATGTTCAGGGCGAAGATCGCCATGCGCTGAACGGCGCCGCCTGCGAACATGTTGAAGAGTTCGAGCACGCCCTGCTGCTTGCCGGTGAAGCTCGCCTCGAAGGCAGCAGGATCGATGCCCGGCACCGGAATATAGGTGCCGAGGCGGTAAACGATCAGCGCGCCAAGCGTGAACCAGATCCGCTTCTTGAGTTCCTCAGCCTTCCCGATAGCCGAGAAGTTGATGGATGCTGCGAGCTGTTCGGCTGCCGATGCCATGAAGCGCTCCGGTGGGCGCGCAAGCGCGCCGCATTCGAGTTAAACGGTCGACGCAGCCTTCAGGCCGTCGCCAACCCCGATCTGTTCCTCGCACTCACGCTGCGACAAGTCGCCGCGAAAGCTTCCCTACACGCGGGAACGGGGCGGATGGGTTTTCGCCCTCGCCCCGCTCGCAGATATGGTGTCATCGCAGCGGGTTTGTCACCCCGGGCGTCTCCGGTCGAACGATCAGGCCGAAGCTTCGACGGCAGCAGCCGGCACGACCTTGACCGAACCGCCAACCTTCTCGATCGCCGCCAGGGCAGACTTGGACGCGCCGCGAACTTCGAAGGAAACCTTCGAGGTCAGCTCGCCCTTGCCCAGCACCTTGACGCCGTCGCGGGCGCGGGCCAGCACGCCGGCGGCCACGAGCGCGTCGACAGTCACAACCTGACCGGCGTCGAGCTTGCCGGCGTCAATCGCCTGCTGCACGCGGCCGATATTGACCTCGTTGATGTCGAGGGCATGGATGTTGGTGAAGCCGCGCTTCGGGAGGCGACGATGCAGCGGCATCTGACC
>CANJWR010000185.1 GCA_947478455.1 Beijerinckiaceae bacterium
GCTGATAAACCAAGGCGCGGAAAGCCCGAGCGCCGCCTGAAAAAGATCCGTGTCACGCATGCATCAGAAAATACGCGGAGCCAGCGGAAACCAAAATATTCAACTTGTGGTTGAAACCTCTACCCACACGATTCAGCGAAGAGCCTCTTTGGCGGGTACTACAAACCCGTGCATTTCAGCGTCTTCGCCGCGTCAAACAATTGGGATTTTCTGATCTCGTATACCCCGGCGCGTCCCATTCGCGCCTCGCTCATAGTCTCGGCGTTTTCCATACAGCGCGCAGTCTTATGGGAGTCGTTCGCAAACATGTCGGAATGCTGAGAAGTGAAACAAAGGAGAACCGAGCGCTTGCAGCCGCGCTTGTGCACGATCTGGGTCACGGTCCATTTAGCCATGCGTTCGAAAAAGTTGGTGAACGCTTAGGATTGAAGCTAGCTAACCATGAATTTATGAGCGACGCACTTATACGACAAGGACAAGTAGCTGAAATTCTAAACGAAATGGGCAGCGGATTCGCGGACGACGTCGCCGACATGATCAAGAATGAAGGGCGCAGCACCGTCTATAATGCAGTCGTTTCGAGCCAATTCGACGCGGATCGTCTCGATTATATGCGTCGCGATCGGTTAATGACAGGCACTCATCATGCGGGCATCGACTTCGAATGGCTAATTGCCAATTTGCAGATTGCGCCAGTTCCCATCGGCATCGACGACGAGCAAACGGGAACAATAGAGACATTCACAATTGGACCGAAAGCCATTCATGCGGCAGAAGCCTTCGTGCTGGGACTATTTCAGCTCTATCCAACAGTTTATTTTCACAAAGCTACGCGGGGGGCAGAGAAGCTCTTTACGGAGTTGCTAGTCCGAACTGTCGAGTTGATCCAGAGCGGACAATGGGAGGAAACTGGTCTGCCGCAGAAACATCCGTTGGCGCTTTTCGCGAACTCCCCGGACGATATAGAATCGGCGCTCAATTTGGATGACACCGTTGTATGGGGAGCACTTCCAATGCTGTCTTCGTCCAACGACCCCCTGATCAGCGAATTCGCTAAGCGCCTACGGGATCGCAATCTTTACAAGTGTATGGATATTCGCGCCGTTGTGGCACACACGTTTGATCCAGGGAGCTCGAACGAACCTGCACTTCTGGCCAAAATCGACCGATGCTGCGCAAATATTAACGAAAAATTAAAAAGCTGGAGGGAACAGTCAAGAGATCCCGTACCGCGCTTGCTGATCGACGAAGCGGAACGATCACCTTACAAGACAGGTGGGGGCTCCAAAGGGCCAGCAGAACAGATAAATGTTCGAACCGACGGTGGCGAGGTGGTGGATCTAAAAAGCCGATCTAGAGTTGTAGCCTCACTTTCGTCGTTCAAACTTTTGCGTGCTTATCATAGTGAAAGTGATACTGAAATTCGTGAAATGATTCGCACGACCGTTGAAGGGGAGACGGCTGCATGTCGATAAACACCGCGACCAAAATTGTGGAAATAGTCAGGGACGGGGGCGGTCGCGTGGTCGGGAGAACCCGGCTACAGAAAATTGCATATTTACTGACTGTTACCGGCAACGAAAGTGGGCTTACATTTTCTTACAAGCATTACGGTCCATTCAGCGAAGAAGTCGCGAGTGCCGCACGGAATGCTCACCTCCTAGGAAAAATGCAGGAGGTAGAGCAAGTCGCAAATTGGGGCGGCTCATATTCGATTTATAGCGTTTCCGAGCCAACCAAAGCTACGGTTAGTGCAAGCCGAAGATTGTTGGCTACAATGGCTGCCAGCGCGGATGCAATCGAGCTGGAGCTGGCTGCTACGGCGGTTTTTTTAGCTAAGGAGGGCCACCAAGATCCTTGGGCCGAAACCGCCAGAAGGAAGCCTGAAAAATCGGACAATGGAAAAATCGAAAAAGCGAAGCAGTTATTGGTCCGCTTCCGTCAAATCGCAAGCCCTGTTGCACTGCCCGATTTTTGATCATCGCGAATGGAGTTTGTGAACCTTCACGCAAACTCCATGATCACCGCATCCACCGCCAGCGAATCCCCTTCCTTCGCGTTGATCTTCTTCACCGTCACGTCGCGTTCGGCGCGCAGCACGTTTTCCATTTTCATGGCTTCCACCATGCAGAGCGGCTCGCCTGCCTTTACGTCCTGACCTTCGACAACCAGCAGCGACTTCACCAGTCCGGGCATCGGGCAGAGCAGCGACTTCGATGTGTCGGCGATGCGCTTGGCGGGCATCAGGGCGGCGAGTTCGGCCTCGCGGCGCGTATAGACGCGCGCTTCCACCGAGACGCCTGCATGCGACAGCAGGAAGCCGTTGAGAATGGGCCGCACCTGCACGGCTACCTGTTCGCCATCCACGATGCCGCGCCACACGGGCTCGCCCGGCGACCATTCGGATTCCAGATGATGCGCATGCGCGCTGGCGTCCTCGAAGCGCACGAGGAAGCTTGCGCCGCCATCGTCGATGGTGAGATCGAACCGCTCGCCCGCCAGCATCACGGCGCGGTCGCGCTGGAACGTCACCGGGCGCTGCGTGCGCAACTGGCCGGAGATCTGGCGCTTGCGCTCGTTCATCGTGTGATCGACCGCGCAGGCCACAGCCGCCAGCATATGGGCGATTTCGCCTTTCGCCACCAGCGGCGAAAATCCGTCCGGATATTCCTCGGCGATAAAGCCCGTCGAAAGCTGGCCCGATTTCCAGCGCCCGTGCTGCATCAGCGACGACAGGAACGGAATGTTGTGCCGAATGCCGTCGATGACGAATTCATCGAGCGCACGCGCCTGCGCCTCGATCGCCGTCAGACGATCGCCCGCGTGGGTGACGAGCTTGGCGATCATCGGATCGTAATAGATCGAGATTTCGCCGCCCTCGAAAACGCCGGTGTCGTTACGGACCGTGACGCCATCCGCATGACCTTCGGCCGGCGGGCGATATTTCACCAGACGCCCGGTTGACGGCAGGAAGTTACGGGTCGGGTCTTCGGCATAGATGCGGCTCTCGACCGCCCAGCCCTTCAGGTGCACATCGCTCTGCTTGATACCGAGCGGCTCGCCAGCAGCCACGCGGATCATCTGCTCGACGAGATCGATGCCGGTGATGAGTTCCGTCACCGGATGCTCCACCTGCAGGCGCGTGTTCATTTCAAGAAAGAAGAAGCTGCGGTCCTGCCCGGCGACGAATTCCACCGTACCGGCGGAATCATAATCGACAGCCTTTGCGAGCGCGACTGCCTGTTCGCCCATCTTCCGGCGCGTTTCCTCGTCGAGCAACGGCGACGGGGCTTCCTCGATCACCTTCTGGTTGCGGCGCTGGATCGAACATTCGCGTTCGCCCAGATAGATAACGTTGCCGTGCTTGTCGCCCAGCACCTGAATTTCGATATGGCGCGGATTGACGATGAATTTCTCGACGAACACCCGGTCGTCGCCGAACGAGGATTTCGCCTCCGACTTCGCGCGCGCAAAGCCTTCCGCCACTTCGTCGCGGGTATTGGCGATGCGCATCCCCTTGCCGCCGCCGCCAGCCGAGGCCTTGATCATCACCGGATAGCCGATCTCGTCGGCAATCTTCACCGCATGGGCGGGGTCTTCGATGACGCCCAGATAGCCCGGCACGGTGGAGACCTTCGCCGCATTGGCGAATTTCTTCGATTCGATCTTGTCGCCCATGGCCGCAATGGCGCGCGGATTGGGGCCGATGAACACAATGCCGTTTTCCTTCAGAGCCTCGGCGAAGGCCTGCCGTTCGGACAGGAACCCGTAGCCCGGATGCACAGCCTCGGCCCCGGTCTGCTTGCAGGCGGCGATGATCTTTTCGATGACAAGGTAGGATTCGGCGGCTGCCGGCGGCCCGATATGCACGGCCTCATCGGCCATTTCGACGTGCAGGGCGTCTTTATCGGCGTCGGAATAGACGGCCACCGTCGCGATGCCCATGCGGCGCGCTGTCTTGATGACGCGGCAGGCAATCTCGCCACGGTTGGCGATCAGAATTTTCTTGAACATCGGCGCCCCGAACCCCGAGATGACTGGAAGATGACCAGTCATATTGCGGCGCAAAGGGCGCGTCCATACACCTAAAGGGCAGTTGCCCCGGTCCGGAAAGCTCAGGCGGCGATTTCGCGCTTCGCTTCGGCCTCGGCGGCGGCCAGAGCTTCGGCAGCGCCCGGCCAGGCGAGTGTCGCGCGCGCACGGGCGGCGGCGAGGAACCAGCCCGGAACCCGGTGAGCTTCGGCCATGACGTTTACCAGCGCCGCCAGAGCGTTCAGGGTCTTGGTCTCGTCGACCTGACGGATCAGCCATTCGCCCTGCGATTCGTTGACGATGCCGGTCGGGCGCATCTGCCACACCACGTAGGAGGTAATGGCTTCGACGAAGAAGGCCGTCCATTCGGGCGACTTGTCGGCTACGGCGCGCTCCAGTGCGAACAGGGCCTGCGCCTCGTCGCCCGAAATCATGTCGTCTCCGAAAACCTCGCGACGCAGATGGTTCACATCGGCTGTCGTCACGCGGCCGCTGTTCATGACTGCGACAGTCGCCGCGCGGCCACGGTCCAGATAATCACCAATGGTCTTCACGTTCGAATTCGTCATCTTGACGCCCCTTGCCGGAGTGTTACCGGCTTTCCTTGCTTTGATGACGTTAACTTATGGGTCAGAGGCATTTCCATCGCGTGAACGCCTGAAGGCCCGATGTTTTCACGGTTAAACGCCTGCCAATGCATGTGGTTTTCGAGTCGTGAAGATACGAATCGTTAGGGATTGGAGCGCGCTGCGATAGCGTTTCCCACGGCGCGATGAACACACGACCGTCATGCCCGGCCCTGAGCCGGGCATCCACGTCCTGATGTTTTCACTGTCGTAAAAGTCTGGGCGATCGATCATCGTGGATGGCCGGGACGCGTCCGGCCATGACGGATGCCACGTCACAACGGAATGTTATCGTGCTTCTTCCACGGATTTTCGAGTTCCTTGTGGCGCAGCATCGCCAGCGCGCGCGCCACGCGACGGCGCGTGTTGTGCGGCAGGATCACCTCGTCGATGTAGCCACGCTCAGCCGCCACGAAGGGTGACAGGAACCGTTCTTCGTATTCCTTCGTGCGCTCGGCGATCTTCGCCGGATCGCCGATGTCGGCGCGGAAGATGATTTCGACTGCGCCCTTGGCGCCCATCACGGCGATCTGCGCTGACGGCCAAGCGTAGTTCACGTCGCCCCGCAGGTGCTTCGAGGCCATCACGTCATATGCGCCGCCAAACGCCTTGCGGGTGATGACAGTAACTTTCGGCACCGTCGCTTCCGCATAGGCGAACAACAATTTCGCCCCGTGCTTGATGAGGCCGCCATATTCCTGCGCCGTTCCCGGCAGGAAGCCCGGCACATCCACGAAAGTCACGACCGGAATGTTGAACGCATCGCAGAAGCGCACAAAACGCGCCGCCTTGCGCGAGGCGTCGCTGTCCAGCACGCCCGCCAGCACCATCGGCTGATTGGCCACGAAGCCGACCGTACGGCCTTCAACGCGACCGAAGCCGGTGACGATGTTCTTTGCGTGGGCTTCCTGAATTTCGAAAAAATCGCTCTCGTCGGCGACTTTCAAAATCAGTTCCTTGATGTCGTAGGGCTTGTTCGGATTGTCCGGCACGATTGTGTCGAGCGATTTGTCAATGCGCTCACCATCGTCAAACGAGGGCCATTCCGGCACATCGTCGCGATTGGACGACGGCAGGAAGTCAATCAGCCGGCGCATCTGCAACAGTGCTTCCACATCATTGTCGAACGCCTTGTCGGCGATCGACGACTTTGTTGTGTGAACCGATGCGCCGCCGAGCTCTTCCGCCGTCACGGTTTCGTTGGTGACGGTCTTCACCACATCCGGGCCAGTGACGAACATGTAGCTCGTGTCACGCACCATAAAGATGAAGTCCGTCATGGCCGGCGAATAGACGTCGCCGCCCGCGCACGGACCCATGATCAGCGAAATCTGCGGAATGACGCCCGACGCCAGCACATTGCGCTGAAACACCTCGCCATAGCCGCCCAGCGCCGCCACGCCTTCCTGAATGCGCGCGCCGCCGGCGTCGAACAGGCCGATGATCGGCGCACGGTTCTTCAGCGCCATATCCTGAATCTTGGTGATCTTCTGGGCGTGGGTCTCGCTGAGCGAGCCGCCGAACACGGTGAAATCCTTGGCGAACACATAGATGGTGCGGCCATTGACCGTGCCCCAGCCGGTGACGACACCGTCGCCGGGGATTTTCTCGGCCTTGTCCATGCCGAAATCCACGCAGCGATGCTGCACGAACATGTCGAATTCCTCGAACGAGCCGTGGTCGAGCAGCAACTCGATCCGCTCGCGCGCAGTCAGCTTGCCGCGCTTGTGCTGGGCGTCGATTCGCGCCTGCCCGCCGCCGAGCCGGGCTCCAGCGCGACGTTCTTCAAGCGTATCGAGAATATGTTTCATGCTGCCCCCGGCCCGCTGGTCGCTCAATGGTCGAACGACTCTCTAGCACGCGACGCGCCATGGCGGGAATGCGACGGATGGAGGGTGCTCAAGCCAGCGCCAGCACCTTGCAGGCCGCTTGCATCTCGGTCCAGCGCCGGGCGCGGCGTTGCGCGGCCTCGTAGTCCTCGCCCCATACGCGCATCTGGAAATCCTCGTCCACATGGGCCGCCGCCCAGGCTTCAGCGGCGGTCAACCGCCCGTGCGCCACCGCCAGCGCCAAAAGGGCCGAACCTGTCAGCGTCGTGATGACGTTCAGTGCGCCGAGACGCAGGGGGGAACCGCCGGCCGTTTCCTGCACGGCCTTTGCGATGGCCGGGGCGACATGCTCGGGCTGGGCGACGAACATGACGCCCTGCGCCAATACGAAACGCGTGCCAAGCTCCTCGCGCGCCCATGCCAGCACCGGATCCCAGGCCGCCGCCTGTTCGGCCACCAGCCCTTCAGGGTCTCCGGCGCGATACACCAGCAGGTCGCTGCCGGAATATTTCACCACCTCCGCCGCCACAGCCTCCATTTCGCGCGCCACCCCGTCGAGCGACGAATTGACGATGCGGGTGATCGGCATCATGGACGGATTGATGAAGTCTTCCTGCGCGTCCCACTCGGCCGCAATAGCGTCCATGAGGTCGCAAGAAGGCGTCGCGAGCAACGAGCGGCCCGGCGTGCGCGCCGGCTTGCCGTCCAGCGCCAGCACGAAGCCGCCATCGCCGGGCTGCGCCGCCGCTTCCGTGTAAAATTTCTTCGGCAGATGCTTGCGCTGGTCGCGCCGCGCCATTTCGACGGGATCGATCTTCTCGCCCGCGCCGGGCAGCAGATCCTTGGTGAGGTCTTCGCGCATGCTGTTTCCCGAACTCTAGCCCAGACGCTTCAGCAGAGCATCAAACGTATGCACGACTTCTTCTGCGCCGGCCTCCACCAGATGTTCATGCGGATGATAGCCCCATGCGACGCCCAGCGCGCGCACTTTTGCAGAACGCGCCATAGACATGTCGAAGGTCGTGTCGCCGATCATCCACGTGTGGTCAGGATCGACGCCAGTCTCCTCCAGAGCCCGCAAGATCATACTCGGGTGAGGCTTGGAGGGATGATTGTCGGAAGTCTGCACAGTGACAAAGAGATTCTGCCAGCCGCATTGCTCGAACAGATGGTTGACGCCGCGCATCGACTTGCCGGTCGCAACGCCGAGCATCGTGTCCGGCATTTTCGCCAGCGCCTCGACGGCTTCCTTCGCGCCCTCGTATAGTCCGTCCTGATAGTCAGGCTCGTGCCGCATGGTCTGCCACGCGAGCCGGTAGGCGTCCGACAGGCGCGGCGACAAAGCTGCGTCGCCATGGGTCAGCACCATGAAGGCTTCATCGAGCGACAGGCCCACAATGGACAAGGCCCGCTCACGCGTCGGCGGTTCGAGGCCAAGCGATGTGAAGGCGCGCTTCTGCGCTTCCACGATGAAGTTCTGGCTGTCGACCAGCGTACC
>CANJWR010000186.1 GCA_947478455.1 Beijerinckiaceae bacterium
CGGAGAAACTGCGCAAGGCGGAATTCGACATCGACGACGCCGAATTGAAGCCCTACCTGAGCCTCGACAGCATGATCGCCGCCGCCTTTCATGCGGCGGAGCGGTTATTCGACATCGAATTCGTCGAGAATACAAAACTGAAGCTCTATCATCCCGACGCGCGGGCATTCGAGGTGCGCGATCGTTCAGGCAAGCATATCGCTCTGTTCATCGGCGACTATTTTGCGCGACCCAGCAAGCGGAGCGGCGCATGGATGTCGAACTTCCGCGACCAGAACCGTCTCGACGGTGAGGTGCGGCCTATCATCGTCAATGTGATGAACTTCTCGAAACCGGCGGCGGGACGCCCCGCCCTTCTGAGCCTCGACGATGCACGCACCCTGTTCCATGAGTTCGGTCACGCGCTGCACGGCATGCTGTCGGACGTCACCTATCCGCGCATTTCGGGCACCAGCGTTTCACGCGACTTCGTGGAACTGCCTTCACAATTGTTCGAGCACTGGCTGATGCAGCCGGCCATTCTGCGCAAGTTCGGTCGACACGTGGAGACCGGGCAGCCGATCCCCGAAGACCTCATCCGGCGTGTGCAGGCGGCGCGGGCGTTCAACCAAGGGTTCGCGACCATCGAATATACATCCTCGGCCATCGTCGATCTGGAGTTCCATCTCCTTGGCGGCGACTGCGAAATCGATACGCCTGCCTTTGAACGCGAGACGCTGGAGAGGATCGGCATGCCGAAGGAAATCATCATGCGTCACCGAAGCACACACTTTACGCATGTGTTCTCGGGCGACGGATACTCGGCGGGGTATTACAGCTATCTCTGGTCGGAGGTTCTCGACGCGGATGCGTTCGAGGCGTTTGAGGAGACGGGCGACTGTTTCGATCCGACCGTAGCAAAGCGGTTGCGCGATCATATTTATGCAGCCGGCGGCCGGCAGGAACCTGAAGACGCTTATGTGGGGTTCCGCGGACGGCTGCCGTCCACTGAGCCACTACTACGCAAACGCGGCCTGCTGAATGCGAACCAGGGCGCGTGATATCGGGCGACCGGGACCTGCCATGAACGCGACGCCGCACGCGCCCGCAGTCTTTCAGGCGACCGGTCATCATGTCGGTCGCGCGGCGACGCGTCGCGTAGTTTGCGCCTGTATGGCGCTCGCCTGCGCGTTGGCGACGCCTTGCGGCAGCGTGTTCGCCCAACAACAGGTGACGCCACCAGTCAATGTGCCGTTGCCGCCCCGTCGCCCGCAATCGCTTCCCGCTCTTGCCGCGCCGGAGCCACAAACGAATTCCGAGGCGCCGACTTCGCCGCAACAGGCCGCAGAACCTTCCGATGCGCCACCCACGACGACGCGCGCGCAATTGCGCGCCTGCAGCCTCGAATGGCAGAAAATGAAAAAGAGCGGCGCTGCCGCCGGGCTGATCTGGCGCGACTTTGCGAAAAGCTGCATACCGGATCACTAGGGGCGGAGCGGGGCTACGATGTCTGAGACGTTGCCCTGAGACTCAACAGAGCCCAGAATCAAAAAGCCACCACCTGTTGTCGGCCGCTGTTCCCGCTTGTTGCGGAGTCGGTCAACAAGAGATGGTGGCTCGAAGGCTTTGCGATTTCCGTCGGCGCGCCGACGGCTATCGTGTCAGTTCGTATGTCTCTCCGAGAGTGCAGGATCAACGATAGCGCTGATCCCGCCGTGTCCCGAGGAGACGAAAACGAAGGCTTACGGGGTTTCCGGAGCCGATGCAGGAGCAGCTTTCGCCTTGCGCGGAGCAGCCTTGCGGGGCTTCTTGGCAGCCTTCTTGACGGCCTTCTTCGCGGCCTTCTTGGCCGGCGACTTCTTGGTGGCCTTCTTGACGGCCTTCTTGGCAACCTTCTTCTTGGTGGCCTTCTTCACAGCCTTCTTGGCAACCTTCTTCTTGGTGGCCTTCTTGGCTACTTTCTTGCGAGCGACCTTCTTGGCGCCGCTCTTCTTCACGCTCTTCTTGGCGGCCTTCTTGGCCGGTTTACGCTTTGCTGCCTTCGCCATTTAGGGTCCCCTCTAAGTTGGGTGTCGGCGGAAGATGATGATGCCGACAACAGGCATAAATAAAATACCGTGGTTAACGACTCATGCAAGGCGTCTTGCCGCTTGCAAGCGCAACGTGCGCCTGTTTGCAGATCAGATTCGTCTGATGGCGACGTTTGAACGCTTCCCGATTGCGCCTATCGCAGAGGCTTTGCGCACCAATCGGACAGGCTGAACGCATCGCCAACCGGCTTCCACCAGAGGCTGCTGAACCGCCTCGGCATGCTTGCTCGAGGCGGCAGCAGCAACTTTTCAAATGTTGCGACACTTTGAAAAAGTTTCAAAAAAACCTTATATATAAGTCATATCTTTCATCTTCAATTTTTCGATGGCTAGGCCTTCGCGCCGGTCGGGCAATCTAAATTGCGCTTCCTGCCGCCGCTGATCGCAAGCAAGAGTCCCGGCTGCTGGAGAACTTCAGCAAACGAAATTCGGGACGGAGCCGAAACGCGCCGGGGTGTCCGATGCGCTGCGAAAAAAAAATTCGCACGCAACAAAAAAATTTGCATTCAGAGACGAAAAATTGCTTCCGCCAGAATGGTCCGGGAGATGAATCGCGCAATTGTATGCGAATCACCTCCCAATGATTCGAGATTTCAGATGCCGAGTTTCGACTTCAGGACGTCGTTGACAGCTTGCGGATTTGCCTTGCCGCCGGTCTGCTTCATCACCTGACCGACGAACCATCCGAGCATGGTCGGCTTCGCCTGCGCTTGCGCAACCTTGTCGGGGTTGGCGGCAATGATTGCATCGACAGCCGCTTCGATGGCGCCGGTATCGGTGACCTGCTTCATGCCTCGCGTCTCGACGAGCTCGCGCGGATCGCCGCCTTCGGTGAAAACGATTTCGAAGAGATCCTTGGCGATCTTGCCCGAAATCGTGCCGGCGCTGATCAGGTCGACGATGCCGCCGAGCTGATCGGCGCTTACCGGCGAAGTCTCGATGTCCTTGCCTTCCTTGTTGAGACGACCGAACAATTCGTTGATTACCCAGTTGGCCGCAGCCTTGGCGTCACGGCCTTTGGCGACGTTTTCGTAATAATCTGCAGATGCGCGCTCCATCACCAGAACGCCTGCATCGTACGATGGCAGACCGTAGTCGCGCATGAAACGCGCCTTCTTCTCATCCGGCAGCTCCGGCAGATGTGATGCGAGTTCATCCACGTAGGACTGTTCGAATTCGAGCGGCAGCAGGTCCGGATCGGGGAAATACCGATAGTCGTGCGCTTCTTCCTTCGAGCGCATGGAGCGCGTCTCGCCCTTGCCGGGATCGAACAGGCGCGTCTCCTGATCGATCTTGCCACCGTCCTCAAGAATGCCGATCTGGCGACGAGCTTCCACGTCAACAGCCTGACCGATGAAGCGGATCGAATTTACGTTCTTGATTTCGCAACGAGTTCCCAGTGGAGCGCCGGGCTTCCGCACGGACACGTTCACGTCTGCGCGCAGGCTGCCCTTCTCCATGTCGCCGTCGCAGGTGCCCAGATAGCGCAGGATCGTGCGCAGCTTGGTGACGTAGGCGCGCGCCTCTTCGGCCGAACGCAGGTCGGGCTTCGAGACGATTTCCATCAGGGCGACGCCAGAGCGGTTGAGATCGACGAAGCTGTCGGTCGGCGACTGATCGTGCAAAGACTTTCCGGCGTCCTGTTCGAGATGCAGGCGCTCGATGCCGACCTGAATCTGTTCGCTCGCGGTCACGTCGACGATGACGGTGCCCTCGCCGACGATCGGGCTCTTGTACTGACTGATCTGATAGCCCTGCGGGAGATCAGGATAGAAGTAGTTCTTGCGGTCGAAGACCGAGCGGCAGTTGATCTGCGCCTTGAGTCCGAGACCAGTGCGGATCGCCTGCGCGACGCACTCACGGTTGATCACCGGCAACATGCCCGGCATGGCGGCGTCAACGAGCGAGACGTGAGCATTCGGATCGCCGCCGAATTCGGTCGATGCACCGGAGAAGAGTTTCGAGTTCGACGAAACCTGCGCGTGAATTTCCATGCCGATGACGATTTCCCAGTCACCGGTCGCGCCCTTGATCAGCTTGGAAGGCCTGGCGTGTGTGTTCATCTGGCTGTCCATTCGGTCGATGTCCGGCCAAAACCGGAACTGTGTGATCTTTGTCTGGAAGTCCGTTCCAGCCGGAGCGGCTTCACTGGCTCTTTATCCTGTTACGCATGCGGCGGGTGATCCAGCCGCACGTTGCGCCGGTGGCCGCAAGGCCTGCCGCGAGCATCGCGTTGGCGGCCGGCACAGCGCTTTCGTCCTGCCGAACGAACTGCACCGCAATCAGCGCCGCGAGCAGCAGGGCTGTTCCCCAGGTCAGCCAGCGCAGGGCGTCGAGACACCCCACGATGATGGCGAGAGAGAACGAGCCCATCCGTTCAGTTCCACCACGGCTTCGGCAGCGTCACGCGGCCCGCCGATTGCTCGATGACTTCGGCGAGCGAGAAGAGAGTCTCTTCGTCGAACGGGCGGCCGATGAGTTGCAGGCCGAGCGGCAAACCGTCCGCCGTGTAACCCGCCGGCACCGCAAGGCCCGGCAGCCCCGCCATGTTCACAGTCACGGTGAAGACGTCGTTGAGATACATCTCGACGGGATCTGCAGAGCCCTTCTCGCCGATGCCAAAGGCCGCCGACGGCGTCGCAGGTGTCAGAATGGCGTCGACTCCCGACGCATAGGCGAGTTCGAAATCGCGCTTTATGAGCGTGCGGATCTTCTGCGCCCTTACATAATATGCGTCGTAATATCCCGCCGACAGAACGTAGGTGCCGATCATAATGCGGCGGCGCACTTCCTTGCCGAATCCCTTGGCGCGAGTCTGTTCGTACATGTCGCTGATGTCGCGGCCAGGCACACGCAGTCCGTAGCGTACACCGTCGTAGCGCGCCAGGTTGGACGAGGCTTCCGCGGGCGCCACAATATAATAGGCGGGCAGAGCGGTCTTTGTATGCGGCAGCGAGATGTCGACGATCTCTGCACCTGCTGCCTTCAGCCAGGCGATGCCCTGCTGCCAAAGGCGGTCGATCTCGGCCGGCATTCCTTCGATGCGATATTCCTTCGGAATGCCGATCTTCTTGCCGCGAATGGAAGCGCCGACTGACTTCTCGTAATCCGGCACGGGCGCATCGACAGACGTTGTGTCCTTGGGATCGTAGCCGGCCATTGAGCCCAGCATGATGGCGCAATCGCGCACAGTGCGGGCAATGGGGCCAGCCTGATCGAGCGACGACGCGAAGGCCACCATGCCCCAGCGCGAGCAGCGGCCATAGGTGGGCTTGATGCCGACGGTGCCGGTGAAGGCTGCGGGTTGGCGAATTGATCCGCCAGTGTCGGACGCGGTTGCGCCAAGACAAAGTCGCGCCGCGACAGCGGAGGCGGAACCGCCGGATGAGCCGCCCGGAACCAGCAGGCCGCGCTTGTCGGATGCGAGAGCGCTTCTCGCATTGTCCTCTGTCCATTTCGGCGGAAGCCACGGCGACGCTACCGGACCGTAATAAGAAGTCTCGTTCGACGAACCCATGGCGAACTCGTCCATGTTGAGCTTGCCGAGCATCACAGCGCCGTCGCGCCACAATTGCGCGGTGACGGTGGATTCGTATTCGGGACGGAACTTGTCGAGGATGTGGCTGCAGGCCTGCGTGTGTACGCCTTTCGTGGCGTAGAGATCCTTGATGCCGAGCGGAAGCCCTTCCAATACGCCGCCTTCGCCTTTGGCGAGGCGCACATCGGACGCTTTCGCCATGGCCAGCGCCTGAACGGGCGTCTCTGCCACGAAGCAATTGAGCGCGCGGGCCTTTTCCATCGCGTCGAGATGGGCCTGCGTCAGTTCGACCGAAGAAATCTTGCGGTCCCTGAGCGCGTTGCGCGCATCGGCCAGTGTCAAATCGGTCGGCTGTGTCATGAGGTCATCTTCTGAAAGTTGAGCTTGGTACGTCGAATGATCGGTGAGGCGATCCTATTCGATGACTTTCGGCACCATGAAGAAATTGTCTTCGCTGGCAGGCGCGTTGGCGACGATGATGTCTGCGCCCGCCTGATCGCTCACCACGTCGTCGCGCAATTTCATCTTCATCGGAATGACCGACGTCATCGGTTCGACGCCGTCGACATTTACTGCGCTCAGCTCCTCGACGAACGCCAGCATGGCGTTGAGTTCCTGTGCGAGATGAGGCACTTCGTCATCTGTCACGGCGATGCGTGCGAGATGGGCGATGCGCCGGACAGTGGCCTGATCGACCGACATATTGGCTCCGGACGTTACTGGAATAAGGCCGTGCGTATAGCATCCAGCGGAATGCCCGCGCAATGCGGGATGGAATTCCGGTCGGAAGACTGGAAACCATGACATTCGCCGCGCGCCGTGTTAACGCCGCTCATGGCTGCTGAAATCCTGACGCTCGAACAATTGCGCCCGCTGCTGCAACGTCATTCGCGGCTGATCGGCGTCGACCTCGGCACGAAAACAATCGGCCTCGCCCTTTGCGATGTGGAGCGCCGAATCGCGACACCGCTCGAAACCATCAGACGCACCAAATTTCAGCAGGACGCAGCGCGACTGATCGAACTGGTAAAAAAATTCGAGGTCGTGGCGCTCGTGGTGGGGCTGCCGCTCAACATGGACGGCAGCGAAGGCCCGCGCGTCCAATCGACGAAATCGTTTCTGAACAATCTGGCGAAGCTTTCGCCGCTGCCGGCCGTATGGTGGGACGAGAGGCTCTCCACCGCCTTCGTGCAGCGTTCGCTGATCGAGCAGGATGTCTCGCGCGCCAAGCGCGCCGAGATTGTCGACAAGATGGCCGCCGCCTACATCCTGCAGGGTGCGCTGGACCGTCTGGCCCGCCTGTGAAGCGACTTAATTAAAAAGCCCTCCCGGCTTCCCGGAAGGGCTTCTGCCGTTAATTCAGACAAGCCTACTGAGCGCTGTCGCGCGCGTCGCGCGCCTTCTGCTGCCAGTAGGTTCCGCCGCTCCTGCCATTATAACGAGGCTGCGGCGCACCGTAGTAATAGGCCGGCGGCGCGGCATAGACCGGCGCAGGCTGGTAGCCGTAGTCATATCCATAGCCGTAGGCGGGGTAACCGCCGTAGGCCGGATAGTATTCCTGTTCGCGCTGGCTGTTTGCGATCGCTGCGCCGACACCCAGCGCCAGCACGCCGAAGGCTGCTGCGGCTGCAGCTCCACCGCCGCCCCGCGACGCCCGACGCGCCACATAGCGCACGTCAGTGACATTGGACTGGATCCCGAGATCGCGCGACGGCGTGACCATCATCGGACCGGCGACGGCCTGCGAGGCGAGCGCAAAGGTCAGAACAGTACCGGCAACAGCAGCGGAAACCCGATGTCTGGCGAAGAAAGACATTGTTTTTACTCCCGTAAAGCCGCATCCTGAGGTTGCGGCCAAGCGAGTTGTTGGGGCAGCGTCTCGCGCCCTTTCCAACTCTTGCGAACACGTTAACCAGTCCCGGCTGAACCGCGGCTGAACGAACATGTCAGGAACGCCCGGATCGCCCGAAAGGTCCACTTTTGGCGATTGAGTCAAAAATACAATCTAAGGTTGTTTTTACCCTTTCACATTCTTCTGGTTGTTGTATAGTGATCTTGTCGCGACAGATTCCTGCGCGGCGCGGCACCTGTAGAGGCCAGTTATGGGCGTGCGCAAAATATTCGGCGCGGCGGCGCGGCGAAAAGCCATTCGTTCGGATTCGCCTGCGGGCGGATTGTCGGCTTCCCCTTCAAGGGGCCGAAGCCCACCTGCGGGCGGCCCGGATGCATGCGCAAGCGCAGAGGTCGCTGGCTACATCGCCCAGATGGCCGCCGAGATGGGCCAGATGGCTGGAGCGGCCCGGCTCGATATTCTCGCCTATCTGTTGTCCATGGCCAGCCAGGAGGCCGAAATGTCGGCCCG
>CANJWR010000187.1 GCA_947478455.1 Beijerinckiaceae bacterium
CAGAATGCGCGCATAGGCGTCATAGCCGCCGCCCGCGCCGCTGGCGATCACCATGCGGATCTGCTTGCCCTTGTAGACCTGTGCCTGCGCCGGGCCAACGCAACTGAACGCGCTGGCCGCAAGAGTAGTCGTTACGCACAGAGCAAATTGCAAACGCTTCATTGGCAGCCTCCCCGGAAACCGCCAGCCTAGTGCAGGACGCGCGCGTTTGTCGACAGGGATTTCGGCCTATCCCGCAGTCATGGCTCCAGCCGCCAGACGCGCCTCGCGCTGCGCCGGAAGCTTGTCCTGCGGCATCAGCATCAGACGCTCGACACGACCGCCCTCGATCATGTGCGTCTGGATGATTTCGTCGATATCATCTTTGTTGCGATAGGTGTACCAGACGCCTTCCGGATAGATCACCATCGCCGGGCCCATCTCGCAACGCTCAAGACAACCGGACTGGTTGATTCGGGCATTCTTGACGCCCAGTTTCTTGGCGCGCTCTTTCATATAAGCGTGCAACTCGCCTGCCCCGCGATGCAGGCAGCAACCACGCGGGTGATCGGCCGGCCGCTCGTTCTTGCAAACGAAAACGTGTGAATCATAGTACATCGCCGTTTCTGTCATGGGCCTGTCCTGAAACGCGTTGGCGCGGCTGGAAGCCGCCGTATGGCCGCAATCTAGGCGGGCATTCGCGAGGCCGCAATCCCGTCGATCACATTTCAGATCCACTGTTTCGAATGCGCCATGAAGCCCACAATGGAACTCCCGCCGGCGTTCCGGGTTCTGTCTGAACCAACAAGGAGCTTCGATATGGCGACGACATCCAGCCTCATGACCGGCAAACCTCTGATCGAAAGCGATCGGGTTGAAGGAACCAGTGTTTACGATCTCGCAGGCAAGGAGATCGGTTCCATCAAGAGAATCATGATCGAAAAAATCACCGGCAAGGCGGTCTATGCCGTCATGTCCTTCGGCGGATTTCTCGGAATGGGAACCGATGAACACACGATCCCGTGGAACAAGCTTACCTACGACACTGACCTCGGCGGGTTTCGCGTCGACATTACCCAGGAACAGTTGAAAGGCGCTCCGACTTTTTATCGGGAAGATAACTACGCCTGGGGCGACCGAAAGCGCGAGGGCGAACTTTACGACTACTGGGGCATCGCTCCCTACTGGTAGTACGCGCATCGATCCAGCTAATCGAAACCGACGATGATGTCGCAAGTCATCGACCGGAGACGCAAATAGCGGGCTCAACTTCGGTTGCTCCCGCTTTTGGCTGTCGATCAGGAACCTTTCCGGTCGCGGCGAATTAAGCATTCGAAGATCAGGAGCAAAGCCATGTCCGACAACAGCGCCGCCGCAACCGCCGACAACATTCGCCATGCAGCCGCAAACGCGGCTCGCACCGCCAGAGACACGATCTCCGACGCCGTTTCGGATGTGGCTGATTCTTTCAAGGAAACCGTCAACGACAGCAAGGTCAGCGGGGCTGACGCGGTTTCGCGTCTCGCCCGCTCGACCCGCGAGGCAGCCGACAACCTGAAAGAGGATGCGCCGCAGATCGCCGGCGCGGTCAGCAACGCCGCCGGCAAGGTAGAGCAGATTTCGAACGATATTCGCGAAATGAGTATGAACGAACTGCTCGACTCGGCCTCGGACTTCGCGCGCCGTCATCCGGTAGCGCTCGTGGGTGCCGGCATTCTGGCGGGCATGTTGGCGGCAAGATTGCTCAAACCCCGCGATTGACCCGAACCTACATTGACCGAAGCGAGGCGGACAGATGAACGAACAGCCAGCCCCTTCCTTGTCCGAAAATGTGAAGACATTCGCCAACCAGATCGGGACGCTCGCGCGTCTCGATCTGGCAATGTTGAAGGCTGAAACGACAAGCCATATCAGGAGCTTTTTACTCACCGGACTGCTGGTTGCGATTGCGTTCCTGTGTGGACTGTTCGCGCTCGCATTTCTGTCGGTTGCAGCATTTTTCGAAATGGTCTCGACAGGCCTACAGCCAACAATGGCCGCAGCAGCCATCGCTGTTTTCTTTTTTTGTTTGGCGTTGCTCGTCGCATCAATTGCAATCTATCGATCGAGAAGGGCGAGCTTCACGCCTGTCAGAACGATCAATCAGATGCGCGGCGATTTGCAAGCGCTGAAGGCCTCCTTGGCTGGCGGGACCAATGGGCTCTGAAGATCAGGACCGCATTGCCGCTGATTCTGCGAGCGCGCGCGCGCAACTTCTGCGCTCGGGCTCTGCAATCCGCGCCAGGCTAGAACCACGCGCTGTCGCAAGAACAATCGAGGGCGTTGCCCGGAGCGCGACACTGGGCGTCGCTGATGAGGCAAAGCAGCACCCGCTCCGCGCAGGCACTATTGCAATGCTCAGTATCGGCGGCGCAGCTTCTGCTTTCCTGTTGCTGCGACGAAAGCCCAAACTGCCGCCACCATTGATGCAGGCCGAAACCGATGCTCCTGCGGCCAAACCCGGCCCATGCGCTTTCTGGCTTTCCAAATTGGCCTCGAGCGCCCTGACAGTCGGCGTCGGCTATCTGGTTGGCGAGACCGCAGGCGCGCAAAATCCGGGCGATGCTTTGGCGCAACACTTCATCTCGACCAACAAGGCGGAACTTCGCCAGAAGGCAGGCGATCTGTCCGGCTTCCCGCAAATGGCTGCGGGCCTCCTCGTCGCATTGGCGCTTGTGGCGCGATGGACGAAGCATCATTCGACGCAACCCATCAACGCCGCGCCAGCGGCTAAGCCGTAAACTGAAATTCCGCAGGCCCACTGAACCTCAGGTTTCGTCGCCTAACGAGGCTGCCTTGAGCTTTGCCGGGAGGCCAAATCAGATGCGATTCCCCGCGAGTTGTCGCTAGGGGCAAAAAAACGTAGTTTTGGTCAATCAAACGTAAACACTCTGCGCCTAGAGTTTCCGAGTGCAGAGTTGCGTGGTGTAAGCGTTCAGAAATGTTTAAATTCAGCAAGATCCGCAATTTCGGATCGACGGCCGCCCGATGAGCCGCGAATCGGGCCGCATCAGCCGCAGACTGGTCGGCAGGTTTCTGAACAGTGCGTTTGGCCTGGGCGGGTGCGTAGCTTTGGGGATTCCGGCCGCGCTCGGTTTGAATATCGGCCTCGCCGAAAGCGCCCGGGCTGCATCTTTCTTCGGCCTCTTCGGATCGGACGAACAACCGCCAGCCCCTACCTCCGAAACCCTGCCCTATCAGGTCGAGTTCAACGCCGGAGAATCCGCAACCGCCGGCATTCTCCGCGACACATCGGACCTCTATCGACTTCGCCTTGAGCCGCCGCCAAATGGCGATGGACTGGCCCGGCGCGTCGAGGCCGATCTGCCACGCTTGCTCGATGCCCTTTGGGGCGAGGGCTATTACGATGCTTCCATAAGGGCCGTCGTTGCCGGGCAGACGATCGATATGTCCGGCAAGGGCCGCGACAGTGCGGCTCTGGCGGCTGATAAATTGCGCGGCGCGGCGCTTGTGCCGGTGAAGATCGAAGTCACGCCGGGAGCGCAATTCAAACTACGCACATTGCGGATTCTCGACGACAGGACTGGCGCGCCATTCCCGAACGACGTGCTTCCCATGGCGCGCATCAAGCTCGACCCCGGCGATCCTGCGCGTGCAGGTGCCCTGCGGGCTGTTGAATCTCAGGCTGTCGATCTGCTTCGCTCGCGTTCCTATGCGCTGGCGCGGGTAGTGAAGTCGGAGCCTGTGGTCCAGCATACGTCCGACGTTGTCGATCTTACAATCCGGGTCGATGCAGGCCCGAAGGCAGGCATCGGCAAGATCGACATCACCGGCACGGAAACGGTCGATCCGGCAGTCGTGCGCTCCTTCATCTATCTCGAAGAGGACGAGCCCTATACGCCTGAAAAAATCGCCGCGATGCGCAAGTCCATCGCCAGCGTCGAGATCGTCGGATCGGCGCGCATTCTGGAAGCCGAAAAACTGAACCCGCAGGGCAATTTGCCCATGACGGTGCAGATCGGTGAACGCAAACAACATCTGGTCGCCGCAGCCGCTCAATATTCCACCGTCGACGGGCCTTCCGTGCGCGCCGCCTGGACCGACCGCAATCTGTTCGGCGGCGGAGAACGATTGCGGCTTGAGAGTTCTGTCGGCCTTTCCAATGCAAGCGGCGGCAAGACCACAAACCCGAACTGGCTCGATCCCGATCATCTGGTTGGCCGCGTCGGCGCGAGCTTCATCAAACCGGGCCTCTACGGCACGCGCAACGATCTGCTGGCTGATCTGTACGTGGTGCGCGAAGTAACGCCGGGTTACACAAGCTCGTTTGTAAACGGCTCGACGGCCATCCGGCATCGTTTCGATGAAGCATTCTATGTGCAGGGCGGTTTCGAATTCGAGCGCGGTCGCGCCAGCGATCCTTTCGGCACAACCGACTACACGCTGGTCGGCGTGCCGGTTTCGGCGCGCTACGACACGACCGATAATCCGCTTGATCCGACGCGCGGCGTACGGGTCATCGCCAGCGCGGCAGGCTATTCGAAGGCGCTGGGCTCAACGGTCAATTTGCTGCAGGCGAAGGCGCAGGCCTCGGCCTATTATTCGTTCGACGAGGAAGCCCGCACTGTGCTGGCGGGGCGCGTGGCGCTTGGCTCGCTCGCAGGCGCAACCATCAGTCAAATCCCGAGCAGCCGGCGCTTTTTCGCCGGCGGCGGCGGATCGGTACGTGGCTTTGCGCATCGTTCGCTAAGCCCGCTCGGGCCGGGCGGCATTCCAATCGGTGGACTGAGTCTGTTCGAGGCGTCGTTGGAAGCGCGCATCAAGATCACCGACACCATCGGCATCGTCCCCTTCGTGGACGCCGGTTCCGCCTTCGCCACGAGCACGCCCGAATTTGGCAAGAACATGCGGTTCTCGGCAGGCCTTGGGCTTCGCTATTATACTGGATTCGGGCCTATCCGTCTCGATGTCGCAACCCCCATAGGCCGTCGCGCCGGCGAAAAGCCCGTCGCGGTCTATGTCAGCGTCGGGCAATCATTCTGATGCGCCGCCTTGGCTACATTCTGTCGTTTGTCTTCCTGCTGGTTCTGGCCGTAGCGGCGAGTCTGAACCTGACAGGCGTTGCCGGATCGAACGAAGACGACAAGGGCGTTCTGGCGACGCTTATTTCAAAAGCGCTATCGTCGCCTGGCATGACGGTTTCGGTCGGCGCAGTCGATGGCGCGCTCACCTCCGACGCCACCATCCGCGACATCGTGATTTCAGACGCCAATGGCCCGTGGTTCAAACTGGATCGCGCACGTCTCGTCTGGACGCGATCTGCCCTGCTGCTGCGACGCCTGTCCGTCGAGCGTCTGGAAATCGGCAAGCTGGAAATTCTCCGCAAGCCCGCGCCGTCAACTGGGGCTGCTGCGCCCGATGATGGTCCTCTGTTGCCTGACCTGCCCGTGAAGGTCGAAATCGCGACCTTTTCCCTCGAAGACCTTGCGCTGGGCTCCGAATTTGTGGGCGTTCCTGCCCATCTGGGAGCCGACGGCAAAGCAAGGCTTGGCAATCCGTCCGAAGGTCTCGATCTCACGCTCCAACTGAACCGCAAGGACGCCGTAGGATCCATCGGGGTTCGCGTCTCGTTTGTTCCTGAAACCGGCGCATTGACGCTCAATGTGGTCGCCCATGAGGCCGCCGGCGGACTGATTGCGCGCGCAGCTTCCCTGCCCGATCTGCCGCCCGTCGATTTCGATTTGAACGGCGATGGAACGCTGGATTCCTTCAACGCCAAGCTGCTGTTCAAGGCTGGCCCGGACATCGGGGCCAACGGTGGCCTCAATCTTGTGAGGCAGGGACGCGAGCGCATTCTGTCGCTGGACGCGATGGCGAATATCGAAGGTCTGCTGCCGGAAGTGGTGGGGCCAGTGTTCGCCGAAGCCACGCGTTTGTCCGGCAAGGCGCATCTCGGCGACGACAATTCCTACAGCATCGAAGGCCTTTCTATTTCTGCGAAGGCTGGCCGGATAGACATTGACGGACGCATCGGCTCCGACAAGTCGCTCGACGGACGCATAAGCCTGCGCTCGACCGATCAACCCGGCGGCGCAAGATCGAAAGCCGCTCAAATCGGCAACGTAAATTTTCAGGCCACTGCAAAAGGATTTCTGCACGCACCCGAAATCGCAGCGAGCTTTTTGCTCGACAATGCCCGTCTGCCACAAGGCGAATTCAAAAATATCAAGGGCGATCTGGCGCTCAACCCGACTGGACCCGTGCTCGATCCCGCGACGCGGCTGAATTTGTCCATCAACGCCAATGGCGACGGATTGTCATTTGCCGATAAGGCCCTTGCGGCTGCGCTTGGCGACCGATTCAATCTGGTCGTGCGCGGCGTCGCCAATGCGCAAGGCGACATGGATATATCAGTTGCTCGCGCCACTTTGCCTTCGCTGGAGGCCACCTATTCGGGCAAGGCTGGCCCGAACATGGTGGCGGGGCGACTGCTGATCGACGCCCCGGACCTGTCTCGTTTCGCCAGACTGGCAGGCCTTGACCTGAAAGGCGCCTTCAAGGCGACCGCAGACCTCGCGGGCGATCCGACCAAAGGACAGATCGGCGCCGCGATGGCGCTCGCCGGGCAACGCATCGAGACCGGGATCGAGGCGCTCGACCCTCTGCTGGACGGCAAATTCGATCTCGATGGCGAAATCGATCTGCAATCCGGCGGCGGATTCCGGTTCACCGAATTCACCATTGACGGTCGTCACGTTGCGATGCGAATCGACGGCGCAGCCACAAAGACTGCCGCCGATCTGACAGCGAAACTCACGATCCCCGATGCGTCGAAAGCCTTCGAGGACATTGTAGGCCGCGCCGACGCGGTTGTGCATCTGACAGGCTCGCTTGCCCGCCCGGACCTGTCCGCATCTCTTTCGATCAACGACGCCAAGGCCATGGGCCGCGCCATCCCGCGTCTCACCCTGAAAGCGGACGCCCGCGACATTCTCGGCGAACTCAACGCCCGTGCGGAGCTTGACGGCCTGATCGGTCGCAGCAAGGCGCAGGGCGTCGTGACAATTTCCAAAAACCTGCGCAAACAATGGTCTATTGCGACACAAGATCTCGCAATTGGCGACGCCAGGATCGTCGCGAACCTGAACATGTCCGATGCAAAACTGATCGCCGGTCTGGTCAATCTCAAAATTTCTGACCTCGATGAACTATCGCCGCTTGTGATGCAGCGCATGGCCGGACGCCTCGACGCGGATGTCAAATTCGACTCCAATGGTGGACGTCAGAATATAGTAGTCAAGGCGGCGGCCTCCGGTCTGCGCGCGCCCTCCGTCATCATTGGCCGACTGGATGCCGATGCGCGCGTGAACGATCTGCATGGCGCTGCCGCAATGGAAGGACTCGTTTCCATCGACAAGGCCATCGTGGCCGGAGAAACGCTGAGCCGGTTGCGGCTCAACGCCAAAAACTCCACATCTGTTGCAGGCGGCAGCGAGATTGCGCTTGCGGCGGAAGCACGCGGCATAGCACTTGATGCGCGCGGAACGCTGGTCACCGGCGGAAATCCGCGCCTGTCACTGGCGGCTTTTAACGCCCGCAAGGGCGCTCAGAAGATTACGCTCGCCCGCGAGGCCAAATTCGAACTGGTCGACAAGGGCGTCAGAATTTCTTCACTTGTACTCAACGCCGGGTCTGGTCGCCTCTCGGTCGAAGGCGCCGCCGGCGAACGGCTGGATCTGACGGTGAGCGCGAAATCCTTTCCGCTCGGCTTCGCATCGCTGGCGGACTCCTCGCTGCAACTTGAAGGCCTGCTGGACGCCGATGCGCGCATTTCCGGCAATGCGGACGCACCCGCCGGTAATTGGCAACTTCGCATTGCAAAACTCGGCGCTCCGCAAATCCGCTCTGCAG
>CANJWR010000188.1 GCA_947478455.1 Beijerinckiaceae bacterium
ACCCGACTGGTCCCGAAATATGCTCTCGATATCGGAACGATGCATGGGAGTGTGCGAAGCCTGATTGCCTAGTTCGTGTAGACCATGATCGGCCGCACCTCGATGGAGCCGAATTTGGCCGACGGAATGCGCGCCGCAATCGCTGTCGCCTCATCGATATCTTTCGCCTCGATGAGATAGTAACCTCCGAGTTGCTCACGCGTTTCGGCAAAGGGCCCATCGGTAGTGAGGATCTTACCATCCCGCACCCGGACGGTCGTGGCGGACGTCGTCGGGTGAAGGGCGTCGCCGGCCTTGAACTGCCCGCCGCGAATGATGTCCTGTGTGAAGTCCTTATAGGCCTGCATCATTTCTCCGAACGACGCGGTCCCGCGGGCTGCCGCCAACTCGGCTTCGTTTTGATAGATAAGCAAAAGATACTGCATGGAATGTCCTTTCGTGGAGGCCAGCATGGCCCACCATACAGACGAACGGGCAAAGGCGGTTTCGACAGTTCGCGAAAAATAATCTGACCCAAATCGAAACGCCTGCCCCGGACGCGCCGGTAACGCCTCTTTTAGCTTAAGGCGCGATAACCATTCGGTCGTATTGGCGGAAGTAGCGTGTGGCGCGTTTGCCACATTCTGCCGCCACCCCGAGGGTATGCCGGATCGTTTCCGGCTTTGTAGCGCGGGTCGCGTATGGGTCGTCGTGGCATGAGTTGGGCGCTGGGCATCGTTGCGCCCTGGTGTCTGGGAATCGGCCTTGTGGTGTCCTTCACCGCTGACGCCGGTCAGGATTCGTCGATTGGCGCTTCCATGGAAGCGCTGACCGCCACGGCTTTGCCGATGCCGCTCGACCTTGTGCCGGGCATTGGCGCGGCGCGTCAGGGCAATTTCCGGCTTGCTGGCTTTACGCGCGATGCGCTCGGCCGCACAGCCAATCTTTTCGTCGGCCAGCCCGAAGATTTTCGCGAACGGCCCGATGAAATCGAGCCGCGCATCCAGCTCAAGAAGAGCGTGAAAACATTCCCGACCCCCGACCGCAGCCGCAAGGGCGATCCGGTTGTGGGCCTGCGTCCGACCTTCGACGCCAAACTCCGCGCCAAGGGCAGTCTCGCCGCCTATCGGGCCAGCGAATTGCTCATGTCGACCGAAGATTATCTGGCCTTCGACGGCTTCGCTCCGCCGTCCCCGACAGCAAAAGCCCCTGATGGCGACGAGGCTTTCGAGCCCTGGCCCGATCTCGAAAACTCCACCAGCCCGACGACAAGCGCCGGCGTATCGCCCGGCGACGTCGGCTCGTCGCTGACGCTGCGCTCAGGCGGCCCGACGCCGCGCGCCCTCGATGGCTCGACGCCCGCAGCTCCGCGCGCTGTCGCGCTCGGTTCCGCAACGCCCGCGCCCGCCGATCAGACGCCGGTGGTGGTAGCCCTGTCGTCCCTGCCGAAATCTGCGCAAAACGCCAAAACGAGCCCCAACGCGACGCTGGTCCCGCGCGCAGAACGTCCCAATTATGCGTCGCTGATCGATCAGGATCACGCCGCGAAAGAAGAACGTTGTCTGGCCGAAGCCATTTACTTCGAGGCCCGCAGCGAACCCGAGGATGGTCAGGCGGCGGTCGCGCAGGTCGTTCTCAATCGCGTCGCCAGCGGGCTTTATCCGCCCACAGTCTGCGGCGTCGTTTACCAGAACCGTCATCGCTACATGGCGTGCCAGTTCTCTTTCGCCTGCGAAGGAAAGTCGTTGCGCGTCACCGAATCGGAATCATGGCGCACCGCTCAGCGGGTCGCTAAAGAAGTCACTGAAGGCGCGACCTATCTGTCGGATGTTGGCGGTGCAACGCACTATCACGCCAATTACGTGAAGCCCCGCTGGGCCAAGCGATTGAAAAAGATGGACGTGATTGGCAACCACATCTTCTACAAGCTGCGGCCGGGGCAGACATAGCAGGCTCCTACGAAAAAGGCCGGACCACCAGGGTCCGGCCTTACCGATGGAGCATCGGAAGAGATGGCGGAGCTCAGGAAAATCCTGATCACAGAATTACCGGGGGAACCGTCATCTGCGAAACGCGAAGGCGCGTGGAGCGTTGCCCGCGCGCTCACAGAGCAGGATATTCCGGATCATCGCAACGGGAAAATTTCCCTTGCGGCGCAAGCATCAATTCAAAATTGAAAAAAGCGCCTCAATGCCGCTGCGCGATGGAAAATTCTCCATCCCGAATGCGTTGCGGAAGGCGCTCGGCGAATTGCGCGACAGGCTCCTCGCCATAGGTTGCGACGAGTTCCTGCAAGGCGGAAAACATCGCCGCATGTGCGAAACAATCGCCGTCTATGCCGGCGAGAATCGCTTCCGCATAGGCTTCCGTCACGTAGGCGAGCGCGATGCGCCGCTCGTCGTCGGGAGCCTCTTCCTCGATCAGGTGGTCGGAGTCGGATGTCATGGGCCGGACCATATTGATCCGGATCGTTTCCGGCGACCCGAGTCTTTCGAAAGGGTTAACGCAAAAGGGTTAATTGGCCCTGTTAACCGGCCCCGTAGCGGCTCGCAACTTCGCGCGCAATGCGCTCGCCCTCTTCTATATATCTGGAAATAGCCAATTCCGCATTGGGCGTGCAGCTCCGGTAGCTTTGCTCGTAGCCGCGAAATCCCCTGTTGAAAGCTCCGGCCAGCCGTTCCTTCCGACCCTCCACCGTGCCTTCCGCAGCTAGCAGCGCAGCCATTTGTGCCCGCCATTTGTCGCCGTCGCCAGACCCGCAAAGATCGCGCAGGAACGCAAGCGAACCGAGAATCTCTGCAAGCCGCAGCAATTGCGGTTCATACGGCGCCTGAATCTCGGACGGCGCCGGAGGCTCGACGCGCGGTGCCTGCTGACGGGAGGCCTGCGCCTGCGAAAAGTCGCATCCCGCCGCCCAGACGGCCGAGCACAATCCTGCTGTGCGAAGGAAACGGCGTACGCCCATCACACCCCCATCATGGCGCGGGCGCGCCGCAGCAGCGCCGGCAAGCCGGGCGTAGTTTTCAGCGCCGCCTCGACGGACTCGTCGGCCCAGATCAACGGCCCCAATTCGTCGCCGTCCTCGCCTTCGCCCGACACCCAGCGCCCAACGAACGAGGCGATCACGAAATGCCGCTTCACCTTCTGCGCGTCATCTTGCTGAATGATTTCCGCATGGCCGTTGAAGCCGACAATTTCGGCGACGACGCCGGTCTCCTCGAACAATTCGCGCAGAGCCGCCTGTTCGAGCGTCTCGCCAGTCTCCACCAGCCCGCCCGGCAGGCTGAACGTATCGCTGTAGGGGCCAACACGGCGCGCGCCGAGCAACACCTTGCGGTCACGAAACACCGCGATGCTCGCAGCGAGGATCGGTCGGGACGGATAGTCGCGTGAAGTGGTCATTTAGGAAACGCCATGTCCCGCCTTGTCGGAATGCGACTCACAGGCCGATTGTTTCACGTTTGAATCACTGCCCGCAATGGCGCGTGAAATGTCGCAAACCCCATCCAGATCAACGCCCGTCCCTTTCAATTAGCCTAACAGAATACTTTGCGTGAGGTTTCCATGCCCAATGCGATTATGTTTGTCGCCAGAAAGCGGACAGCCCGAAGGATAGGTCTGGCGTTGCTGTTGATAGCGCTCGTTTCCCCGTCAACCCGGGCAGACGAGGCGCTCTACGCCAGACGTTGCGCCGGCTGTCACAGTGACGCCTCTGCCCTGGCGGCCCGACTCAGCGGCCGCACCACCGCAGACGTCACGGCAAATCTCCAACAGTTTCTGACCCATCATCACATGGACGATGTGACCGAACGCAGCCGACTGGCCAAATGGCTCGCAACCCTCAGCCACAAGCCGCTTTGACCCTACGGGAAAAACCGGTCCAGCCGCCAGCCGCCAGCCGGTTGATCGCGACGATAGACGACGCGCTCGTGCAGCCGGAACGGCTTGTCGGTCCAGAACTCGATATAGACCGGCCTGATCCGGTAGCCGATCCAGTAGGCGGGACGCGGCACCTCGCCGATGGCGTATTTTGCCGCGTAGATTGCCACGGCCTTTTCGAGGGCGAACCGCCCGTCCATCGGGCGCGACTGCTGGCTGGCCCATGCGCCGATGCGGCTGTCGCGCGGACGCGAGGCGAAATAGGCGTCGGATTCGGCGTCTGTCACCTGCTCGACCGGGCCTCGAATGCGCACCTGACGGCGCAACGACTTCCAGTGAAAATTCGCCGACGCCTGCATGTTGGATTCCAGTTCGCGGCCCTTCTGACTTTCGCGATTGGAATAAAATACGAAACCTGAATCGACGCCCTTCAGCAGCACCATGCGGACATCCGGCAGTCCGCCCGCATCGACCGTCGCCAGCGCCATCGCATTGGGGTCGTTGGGCTCGGACTTCTGAGCCTCGTTCATCCAGGAATCGAACAACCCGAAGGGCTCTTCGGACGGGTGCAAGTCACCGCCTGTTAACTGGTTCAATGTCAGGTTCCTCTGTGTTGAATACAGGTAACATTGTCATCGTGAGCCGAATTCAGTCCGCCGTAACCAGCCGCCCGTCACGCAACGCGAGGGCGCTCGAACTGCTTTTTGCCAAAGCAATCCTGCTGGCCACAACGGTGTGCCTCGGCGGATGCTCGACCGCGATCCCGTTGCCGTCATTCATATCGCAGGAAGACATCACCGGATCAATTCGCAAGCCCGTGTCGCCGCTATCGAGCAATCTCGATGCGGAGGACTGGCGGCGCGCCAGCGGCGCACTCGGCATCGCGCTCGACCCGCAGGGCAGCGGCGCACCGGTGCGCTGGGATAACCCGACTTCAGGCGTCAAAGGCGCGTTTATACCAGTGGGCGAGGCTCAGGCCGTTGATGGCCTGATATGCCGCGCCTTCGTAAGCGAGCTCGGCGGCTCGCACCCTGCGCAATCGCTGCAGGGCACAGGTTGCCGCGACAAGTCCGGCGACTGGACGGTCTCGGACGTCAAGCCCTGGAAGAAAGCCTGACGCCCGCAGGCCGAATCAATCGTTCGCCAGTTTGCGCGCGGCCTCGATGACATCTGGCGAGGCTGCGTAAATTCCCTTCACGACTTCCAGCGCTTCCTCGCCCGAGCGCGGCATCACCGGCAGACGCTGTTTGGTGGCGTCGGCGATGAACTGCGGATCCTTGACCATGGCGTTGAAAGCGTCACGGAGGATCTTCATGCGCTCTGCCGGCACGGCAGCCGACATGATGAAGGGTCGCCCTACTTCCACCGACGACACCAGAAACTTGATGATGTCCGCCGCTTCCTTGTTGGGCGCGATGTCGACCGCATAGGGCACTTCCTTCGGAAGATCGGGCGGCAGAATCGGGGCGGTGCGCAGGAACGGATAAACCTTCTTGCCTTCCAGCCAGTCCGCCGGCATCGCGCCCCATGCGCCGCAATCTCCGTCGAGCTCGCCGCGCTCGGTCGCCAGACGCAGTTCAGCGCTACCCGGATAGCCCGCAACCTGCTTGAGTTTCACGCCAAAAAGCTTGCTCATGATGCGCTGGTTGACGTCGTTGGATGTGCCTACATTGGTCAGGCCCATCACGACTTCGGGAATCTTCTGAACCTCGGCCAGCGTCTTAGCGCCCTTGGTGTGCCACATGTAGCAGACCGCAATGTCCATCCCGATGCTGCCGACCCAGTTGTATTTGGTGAAATCGACCTTCACCTTGTCGGGAATGAGCTTGGATTCGCCGATAAGTCCGAAATTGAAGATCGTCATCACCGTGCCGTCGCGCGGCGCGGCCTGATCGAGATATTGCACGGCGCGCTGGCTTGATGCGCCCGGCATGTTGGAGACGACAAGGTCGGGATTGCCCGGAATGAAGCGCCCGATGTGGCGCGCCAGCAGTCGACCGTTGGCGTCGAACCCACCGCCCGGCGTGTTGCCGACCACGACCGTGATGGTCTTGCCTTTGTAGAAATCCTGCGCCTGCGCGCCGCCCGCGCAAGCGAAAGCCGCAACACAAGCCAAAGCCGAAATCGATCGACGCATTCCGTCCTCCCTTGAAACGGCCATTGGCCGTCCTTTTGATTTACCGCGATGCTAGCATGCGTGCGGCTGTCCGCAAGCGGCCGAGGAATGCCGGACTGGCGGCTTCAGACCTTTACGGCCGCTTGGAAATCACGGAGCGACGCAAAACGTTGCCAGCCCTTGTCGGTGTGCGCCCAAGCCTCTCGGTCAGGAAGCACGATAACCTCATAGCCAGAGTGATAAATTTCATGGAGCACGCTCAATACAGCTTTGTGCAGGCGATTCAGTCGATATTAATTCGAATATTTCTCGACGCAAATAGCCGAGCGCGACGCTCCGCTTGCGCCTTGCGAAAGCACGGCGCAAAACCCATCTTCATAATGGAGACATTGCGTCTGCGCCGAATCGGGCGGACGCCGGAGTGGGCTCAAGAAAAATGCGTGATCCTTACATTGTGCTGGGAGTCGGCAAGTCTGCGAGCGCCGACGAAGTCAAAAAAGCTTACCGCAAGCTCGCAAAAAAATTCCATCCCGACCAGAACAAGACCGATCCGAAGGCCAAGGAGAAATTCTCCGAGGCCAATTCGGCATACGAAATTCTGGGCGACGAAAAGAAACGCGGCCAGTTCGACCGCGGCGAAATTGACGCCGAGGGCAAGCCGAAGTTTCAGGGCTTTGAGGGCTTCGGGGCCGAAGGCGGCGGACGCCGGGGCGCAGGCGCTCAGTATGAAGCACGCGCCGGCGGTCCCTTCGGGGGCGCGGGGGGCTTCGACGCTGGCGATATTTTCGCCGATCTGTTCAGCGGCGGCGGGCGTCGGGGCGGGCGTCAGGCGCCTCCGCGCGGACAGGATATCGGCGTCGCCGTCACAGTCTCATTGGCAGAATCCGTCTCCGGCGCCACGAAGCGCGTGGTCTTTCCGACCGGTAAGACGCTCGATATCCGTATTCCGGCAGGCATCGAGGAAGGCAAGCAGATCCGCCTGAAGGGTCAGGGCTATTCGTCGCCGGTTCCCAACGGCGAAGCCGGCGATGCGATGATCACGGTTCACATCGCTCCGCATCCCCATTTCAAGGTTGAGGGCCATGACCTGCGGCTGGAACTGCCGCTGACGCTTTATGAAGCCGTTCTGGGCGGCAAGGTTCAGATCCCCACGCTCGGCGGCGCAGTCGAAATGAACATCCCGCCCGGCACCAATGCCGGTCGGACGCTGCGCCTGCGCGGCAAGGGTCTGCCCAATCCGGCCGGCGGTTCGGGCGATCTGCTGGCGACCATCAGGATTTCGCTGCCGGAGGCTCCGGACACGGAACTCGAAAACCTCATGCGGAAGTGGCAATTCGAAAAGCCCTACAATCCGCGCAAGGACATGGTCTGAGCCGATCAGACGTCGGGTTCAATTGCCCGGCATCAGCCGCCACAGCCGCATCAACCGGTCCTGATCTCCATTGGCGGTGAGCGCATAAACGGTGGCGTTTTTCGCCCATGTCAGCGTGCCCGTGGCGCGATCTTCGCGATAGACAGGCGCGGTCGCCTCATCGCTCACCGTACGGGCTATAAACAGCCCGATCCGGTCATTGACGCCGCCGTCGAACAGCAGGAACGCCGCAGGACCGAGTTCGCCCGGCGTGATGCGCCCGCCCATCAACCGCAGGCCCATGGTGGAGAAATCCGGCAAGGTGATTCGCAAACCGGTCCGGCGCGACAGGAATACGCCCAGCGAGGGATCGGTCGCAGAAAGCCATTCGCCCGGCCGCACGGGATCGTTGCCCGCGTAGGTCC
>CANJWR010000189.1 GCA_947478455.1 Beijerinckiaceae bacterium
GCTATCCCGAGCTGGACCTGGCGAAAGGCCCGCGCCTCGAAGAATGCGGTGATCTTCACCTTTTCCGATCGCAGCGCACAGGAAAAGCTCGCCATCTACCGTGAAGAGATGCGCTGAGCGCGGATTCAGCATCAATGCAACGAAATCCGTGGCGCGGCCGCAAGGTCGCGCCTTTTTGTTTACACCCCCGTTCGCGGCAGAATGTGCCGAAGGTCTCATCCGCTTGAACCGGGCCGCGCACTCCCGTACTGTCAGGCGATGTCCGGACCATCAAGCATCCGACAGAACCGACCCGTTCAAGAGAGAAAACCGAGGAAACCTCATGCCGCATGATGCAGCCCAGAAAACCCATTGGCACGAGCCGAAGTCTGGCGAAAACGCCGGTTATGGCGAATTCGGCCGTCCTGCCGCCGCCTATGATCGTTTCATGGAGGACGAAGGCATTCCGGTCTATCGCGCGGTCGGCGTGCATCGCGTGCAGGATCTGCCGATGAAGCCGTGGAAGCGGCTGGGCGGCAAAGGTTCCTACATCCAGCTCTATGGCACCGAAGGCCTGTGGGGCATGTACATCGTCGAGGTGCCGGCCGGCGGCGCGCTCAATATCGAACGCCACATGTACGAGAAGACCGTTCTGGTCGTGTATGGCCGCGGCTCGACGGAAGTCTGGCAGGAAGGCCAGACCAAAAAGCAGACGTTCGAATGGCAGCCCTATTCGCTGTTCTCGATTCCGCTCAACGCCTATCACCGCTTCGTCAACGCCACCAACCAGCCGGCGCTGCTGCTGTGCGGCACGTCCGCACCCAACATCATGAACCTGATCGGCGAGGCGAATTTCGCCTTCAACTGCCCTTACGTGTTCTCCAACCGCTATTCGGGCGAGGACGAATTCTTCAAGTCCAACGACGATATTGCGCCCGATCGCGTGCGCGGCCTCGCGATGCGCAAGACGAACTTTATTCCTGACGTCGCCTATTGCGAATTACCCCTCGATAACCGCCGCTCGCCCGGCTACCGGCGCATCGAGCCCGAGTTCAAGGGCAGCGACTTTTATCTCTGGATCGGGCAGCATGAGACCGGTCGCTATTCCAAGGCGCACAAGCACGATTCGAGCGCCGTCCTCGTTTGTCTGCGCGGCAAGGGCTACACCTACACTTGGCCCGACCGCCTCGGCACGCAGCCCTGGAAGAACGGCATCGAGAAGGATGTGATCCGTCAGGACTACGAGCCGGTGGGTCTGGTGTCGGCGGCCCCAATGTCGGGCGACTGGTTCCACCAGCACTTCGGCGTCAGCAAGGAGCCGCTGCGTCTGTCGGCCTGGTTCGGCGTCAACAACCACTCCCAGCGCAAACCCGGCCGGCCGGGCGAAAAGGTGCTCGACTTCGGCGCCATCGACCTCAAGAAGGGCGGCACCGCAATCCCGTATCACGAGGAAGACCCGTATATCCGCAACGAGTTCGAAGAAGCGTTGAAAAAGGAAGGCGTGCCGTCGCGCATGGACGCCAAATTCTACGAAACGCCAGACGGATACCCGAAATAGACCAATCCGGGAGGCGCCGGAGGGGGCGGCGCAACAGTCGCCCCCGTGACTACAAGAGATAAATATCCGCAATCGGGAGCAACCGCCGTGAAGAAACTTGTCGCCTTTTTTTGCGCTACCGCACTTCTTTCAGGCAGCGCCGCTCAGGCCCAGCAGTCGGTTGCCGACTTCTACAAGGGCAAGCAGGTCCAGATGATCGTCGGTTACGGCACCGGCGGCGGGTATGACGTCTATGCGCGCCATTTGGCGCGATACCTCGGCAAACATATTCCGGGCAACCCGAATATCGTCGTGCAGAATATGCCGGGCGCGGGTTCCCTGCGCGCCGCCAACCACATCTACAACAACGCCCCGAAGGACGGCACGCAGATAGCCACCTTCTCGCGCGACATGCCGCTCATGTGGCTGCTCGGCGGCAATTCCAACGTGCAGTTCGACGCCCGCAAGTTCACCTGGCTGGGTTCGCCATCAAGCTACGGCGACGACGCCTATATGCTATGGGCGCGCACGGATGCCAACATCAAGAACATCCAGGACGCCATCAAGCCCGGTGGACCAAAGATCATTCTGGGCGGCACGGCGGAAGGCGCGACCGGCAACGACATTCCGGTGTTGATGAAGGACACGATCGGCCTGAACGTTAATCTCATCACCGGCTACCCGGACGGCAACGCGATTTTCCTCGCCATCGACCGCAAGGAAATCGAAGGCCGGTTCGTGGGCCTTTCGGCGGTCAATTCCACTAAGCCAGAATGGCGCCGTCCCGACAGCGGAATGCACGCCCTGATGCAATTCGCCCGCACCACGCGCCATCCGGAGTTTCCGAACGTACCGACGGCGCGCGAATTGGCCCCCAACGACAAGGCGCGCGCGCTGATCGAAATGGCCGAAATGCCTTACGTGTTATCGCGTCCCTTCGTAGCACCTCCGGGCATTCCGGAAGACCGCGCGAGGGCGTTGCAGAAAGCCTTCATGGACGCCAACGCCGACCCGGACTATCTGGCGGAAGCCAAGAAGATGCAGATCGACATCAGCCCGGTCGACGGCGACACGGTGTTGAAGCTCATCGACCGCCTGTCGCAGTCGCCGCCGGAGCTGATCGAATACATGAAGAAAATGCACAAGGACGAGAAATAAGGCAGGCGCAGCGCGCTGCATCGTTATGCGCGTTTGAGGCTTGCCGGATATTCCCGTTCGGATAAAACCGCCAAAGACAAGCTAACTTGAGGACACCCCATGCCGCACGACGCCGAACAACGATCCCACTGGCACGAGCCCAAGGCGGGCGAAAACGCCGGTTACGGCAAGTTCGGTCGTCCCGCCATGCCATACGACGCCTTCATGGAAGCCGAAGGCATTCCGATCTATCGCGGCATCGGCGTGAAACAGGCCCAGCATCTGCCGATGAAGCCGTGGAAGCGCCTCGGCGGTCGCGGCTCCTACATCCAGCTCTTCGGCACCGAAGGCCTGTGGGGTAGCTATGTGGCGGAAATCCCCTCGGGCGGCGCGCTGAATGTCGAGCGTCATGTGTACGAAAAGGTCGTGCTGATTCTGGAAGGCCGCGGCTCGACCGAAGTCTGGCAGGAAGGCCAGACGAAGAAGCAGACTTTCGAATGGCAGCGCGGCTCGATGTTCTCGATTCCGCTCAACGCCTTTCATCGCTTCGTCAACGCCACGAATTCGCCGGCCATCATGCTGTGCGGCACCACAGCGCCGAACATCATGAACCTCATCGACAATCCGCGCTTCGTGTTCGACTGCCCGTTCAACTTCTCGGAGCGCTATTCGGGCACGGAAGATTACTTCAAGCCGCAGGAAGATCTTGCGCCCGATCCGGTGCGCGGCCTCGCCATGCGCCGCACCAACTTCGTGCCGGACGTGATCACCACCGAACTGCCGCTCGATAATCGCCGGTCGCCCGGCTATCGCCGCGTCGAGCCGCACATGGCCGGCAACCGCTTCTATCTGTGGATCGGCCAGCACGAGAACGGCCGCTATTCCAAGGCCCACAAGCACGCATCCGCCGCCGTGCTGATCTGCCTCAAGGGCAAGGGCTACACCTACACATGGCCGGAGCATCTTGGCATGCGCCCGTGGGAAAACGGCAAGAGCGAATTCGTCAAGCGGCAGGACTACGAGTTCGGCGGCATGGTCACCGCCGCCCCGATGTCGGGCGACTGGTTCCACCAGCATTTCGGCGTCTCGAAAGACCCGCTGCGTCTGTCGGCATGGTTCGGCGCCAATAATTCGCGCGCCCGCAAACCCGGCGTACCCGGCGAGGCGATCACCGACCGTGGCGCCATCGACATCAAGAAGGGCGGCGACGCCATTCCGTACAATGAGGAAGACCCGTATCTGCGCAAGGAATTCGAAGGCAATCTCGCCGCTGAAGGCCTGACGACGCGCATGAACCCGGCCTGGTACACGCAGGACCCGGGCGACGATCAGCCCAAAAACGACTTCTGAGGGCGAACGTGACGGGTGACAAAACACACATCGATGAAAGTCTGCTGATGTAGGATCGATCATCGGTCGCCGAAGGAGAGCGGCGACCATCCAGCCGGGGACAAAGCCATGCGCTCGATTGCCGCTCTCGTATTTTCTGCAAGCATTGCGTTTTGTGCGCCGGCGCTGGCGCAATTTCCGAAAATGCCGGATGTGCCGGGCGCGACGTCGGCGCCCGTCGCGCCGCCGGCCATTTCAGCTGAGCAGAGCGCCCTTCAGGCCTCGATCCGTAAGCTCAACGCCTATGTGGAATTGCTCAACCGCACGCTGCGCGCGTCGGACTCGTTGAGCCGCTATCAAAGCTGGGTTAATCCGAAGACCGGCCCGACAGGCCGCGAACGCATCATCTATGGCCTCTATTCGCTGTACGATACGCGCGGCGAAATCACCAAAGCCACGGCGGCCCTGACCGAGCAACCGCTGATGCCGGACCTCGACGCTGCCATGAAAGATTATATCGCAGCCTATTCGGCGCTCGCGCCCATCATCAACGAAGCCGACGGCTATTACGAACGGCAGGACTACAAGGTCGACAAGATGGCCGAGGGCAAAGCCATCCACAAGCGCCTTGTCGAGGCTGCCGGCCCCTATCTGCGCGAACGCGCCCGCGTCGACGAACTTTTCGCGCGCGAAAAGAAGCAGGCTGATCTCCTGCAGCTTGCGGCCATCGAAAAGGCCGAGGGCCGCAAGGCGCGCTGGCATGTCCGCAATGTGATGAACAATGCGCGCGACATCGTGGATCTGATCCCCGACGGCAAGAAGCCGGTCGTGGATATGAAGATCTTCGACGTCTCCATGGCGACCTACGCGGCAGCCGTGAAAGAGATGGATACCTACGCGGCAGCAAATCCAAACTCGTTCTTCGTGTTTGAATCCCAGCCGCGCTCGCTGCTCGGCAAGCTTCGCGAATTCCGCGACAAGCTGGCCCGCGCCAAAGGCGATATCCGAAAGGCGCGCGGCAGCGACCTCACCTGGATCGTCAACGACTATAACATGATGATCTCCAGTTCGCAGTCGGCCACGCAATTCAACAAATAGGCGCTCGCGGGGGCGTGACTGTTTCTTTGCGGCCGCCCCGCTATACTGAACGAATGACCCGCGCCGCCCTCATCACCTATGCGCCGTGGACGGACCGCGCAGGGCGGCTGTCGTGGATGAAGCTTGCGACGTTTCTTGTCTGCCTTGCGCCGCTGGTCTGGATGGCGTGGGAATGGCGCACCGCCGCCTACCCCAATCCGATGCGCGGCCTTATCCGCGAAACCGGCGACTGGGCCATGCGGTTCATCGCGCTGTCGCTCGCCATCACGCCTTTGCGCTATGCGACACGCTGGAACCGACCCGTTCTGCTGCGACGGATGCTCGGCCTGACAGGCCTGTTCTACACACTGCTGCATCTGGGTCTTTATCTGGTCGATCGCAAGTTCAATTTGCAATGGATTGTGCTGGAACTCTTCTGGCGCATTTACATCAGCGCCGGCTGGGTGGCGACGATCATCTTCGTCATCATGGGCGTCACGTCGAACGACCAGGGCATTCGCAAACTCGGCTCGGCGCGCTGGAACCAATGGCACGCCTGGGTCTATCCGGCGGCACTCCTGAGCCTGCTGCATATTTTTATTCTGGTGCGGCTCGACCTTTACGAGGCGACCGTTACGCTGGGCTTTGTGGCTTTCGTCATCGGGTTCCGGCTGCTGCGCAGCCGTGGCCTGCAAGGCGATCCAGCGAGGCTGCTCAAGCTCGGCGTCGGCATAGGCCTTGTTCTCGCGATCTTCGAGGCGCTGTTTTACCGCTGGGCCACGCGCGTCGACATGATGCTGGTGCTGAAGGCCAATTTCGATTTCACCTACCGGGTCAGGCCGGTCTGGTGGATCATTTCGGGCGGTCTGCTGATGGCGTGCCTCGCGTTCTGGCGGCGTGGTTTCAAAAGACCCGAACCGCCGCGCAGCCTTCAGGCAAAGGCCTGATTCAGTCTTTCTTGCCGGTCGAAAACAGGAACGGCGCCACATCGCCGATGCCGGGCGCAGGCTCAACCGCAAATGGCATCGGGCGACAGACCGCCATGGCGGACAGACCGACTCGCGCTGTCAACAATCCGTTCAACACGCCTTCGCCTAGCCGCGCCGAGAGGCGGGCCGCAATGCCGTGACCGAGAATTTGCTGCACGATGGAATCGCCGACCGCCATGCCGCCCGTAATCGCCAGATGCGCGCCGACCGATTTCACCAGCCGCAGAAAACCCAGAAAGCCCGGGCGTCCACCGTAAATCTCCGAAATGCGCCGCACCAGCCGCGCCGATTGCGCCAGCACGAACAATACGTCCAGCACGGCGCGCGGGCTGATCGCCGTCACCACCGATACGCGTTTGGCCGCGCCTGCAATCTCGCGCCGCACGGCCTCGTCGAGCGGATGCATCAGGCCGCGTTCGGCGATATCGATGAGATCGCGCCCATCGACAATCTCGCGCGTGAGTTCGTCCACATTGGCGCGCGCCCGGGCGGTTTCGGGCCGCGCTTCGTAAAGTCCCGAAAGTTCGCGCAACAGACGCCGCGCTGCATCGCGATCATCCTTTGCGCGCGCCCCCGCAAGTGCAGAATGCAGGGTAGCAATGCGGCGTTGACGTTTCACAGCCAGCGCCTCGCGCGCTCCCAGCACCAGCAGCGCAAGCGCAGCCAGCGCCAGCAGCGCAACGCCGAACCAGCCCAGTGCGGGCGTGCGGGCAAACAAATCGGTGATGAGCTGATCGAACCACATGCTGAGCGCCAGCGTCGCCAGACCGCCGAGCGCCGACCAGAAAATGCCGCCCCACGTGAAGAACGTGCGCGCCACCATGCCGCGCTGCTGGGCGATCTCGACGGCGATTTCCTGCTCGGGCTGATCGGGCGCAAGAGCCTCGCGCTCATACGGATCGGGCTGCGCCTCGATTTCCACTTCGGCCTTGTCCGCCAGCGCAATTTTGCCGTCGTCGAGACGGAACGCGCGCGGGCGGCGCGCAGCTGTGTTCTGATCGCTCATGCGAGCCGGTCTCCAAGCAGAAATTCTAGCGCGCGGTCGAGCCTGATATGCGGCAGCGGCGCAGGCTTACCGTCCGCAGCGAGAATTCCCACAGGCGGCCGGAAACGCGCAAAGCGCCAGTCGGCCTCGCTATCGGGCGTCCCCCGCCCGTCGCCGCGAAACACACTCTTCGGATCGGCCGGCAATTCGCCGGGAAAGATCGCCGCTTCGTGCTTGCCATCAAAAGCCTCGCCGCCGACAATCTCGCCCGCAAGCGGCACGCCCACAATGGCGTCGAGCGTTTCCCGTCCGTGGCGCACAGCAGCTTCGCGCGTCGCCCGCACCGCCGCCAGCGCAATTACATCGACCGTTGCGCCGACACCTTCTGCGCGCGCAATCGCCCTGCCTGTAAGATTCTGCAGAATCGCCTCAAGCCGATCGTGACTCGTGTGATGCAGATGATCCGCCTTGGTGGCTGCGAACAGAATCCGGTCAATGCGCGGACGAAAGATCGTCGACAGCAATGACGAGCGCCCGGAGCGGAACGCCATCAGAATATCGGCGAGCGCGGTTTCGAGATCGCGAACCGCCGCAGGGCCCGAATTCAACGCCGCCAGCGCGTCGACCAGCACAATCTGCC
>CANJWR010000190.1 GCA_947478455.1 Beijerinckiaceae bacterium
AGCTTGTCGGCCAGCGCCAGCGCATGGTCGATCACCGCCCGGTGGCCGCGATGCACGCCGTCGAAATTGCCGATCACATAGACCGCGCCCTCCAGACCCACCGGGGGGGTCCGGGGATCGCGGGCGCAAACAAAAGGCTTCGATCGCAAGGGGGCGTTCATTCCGGATAGGGTTCCTGACTTCAGAAACGCAGCATCTCGCCGGAAAGCAAGGCTGCGCGGCGACGCCGGGCAAACTGCCCGCCGGGGGCCGCAGCGTCAAGAACGGCGGCGCGCGATCTGTTGTGAAACTATTTCGCCTTTCGGACCGGCACCATAACCAGAGCCTCGCCCTCCAGCACGACCTTGCCGTCCACCAGCGCCTCGCATTTCAGCCGGCAGCGGCGGCCTTCCGGCACAAGCTCTACCACCTCAACCAGAATGGACACGACGTCGCCGATCTTCACCGGCGCGCGGAAATTCAGGGTCTGCGACATGTAAACCGCACCGGGCCCCGGCAACCGCATGCCCAGCACGGCGGAAATCAGGCTGGCGGTGTAGAGGCCATGGGCGATGCGCTGGCCGAAACGGGTCTTGCGGGCGAAATGGTCGGAGAGATGGATGGGATTGTGATCCCCCGTCAGTGCCGCAAAGCCCACCACATCATCGGCCATGACGGTCTTCATCAGGGCCTCGGTCTGGCCGACGTGGAGATCCTCGAAGAAATGTTCCTTGATGCCGTCGTGAGTCATGTTTTGTCCCTGCGGAAGCGCCCACACTGAAGGTGTTGCAGATTGGCCGCAACCGGACAATTCGACTCACCCGAAGGCAAAACCCGCAGATGCGTCGAATTTGAATCAATTGATTTAACCGGCTGGCAAGACGCCGTCGTTAAGGTCAGCTCAAGGTCAGGTTGAAGCAGGAAACAGCTGTCAACAGGACCGTCCGAATTCCTGCCCCGACCGGGCACCACTGGAGACGCACATGAACGCCGATCCCCAAATGCCGATTCTGGTTGTCGACGACTATAACACGATGGTCCGAATCATCCGTAACCTGCTGAAGCAGATTGGCTTCGAGAATGTCGACGACGCTCCGCACGGAGCCGCCGCCCTCGAAAAGATCAAGGCCAAGCAGTACGGTCTGGTAATCTCCGACTGGAACATGGAGCCGATGACGGGGTATGAACTCCTGACACGCGTGCGCCGCGATCCGGTGAACGCCGACCTGCCGTTCATCATGGTCACAGCCGAGTCGAAGACCGACAACATCCTTCTCGCCCGCAACGCCGGCGTGAACAATTATCTGGTGAAGCCGTTCAACGCGCAGGCGCTGAAGGCCAAGATCGAGCAGGTTTTCAGCCCCGCCGAAGCGGCCTGATCCTCTCTACCAGGCAAGTTCCTGCATTACGGCGCGCGGGTTAAGCCTCGCCGCCGTGATCATTTTTTTGTAGGCGTCGACATCGAAGGGGCCCAGCTCGCGCCCGCCCGAGGGATGCAGTTCGGCGCGGTGAATGCCCTGCGTGACGAACAGCGTATCGAGGCCCTGATCGGTTGCGCCCTTTATGTCGGTGCGTAGAGCATCCCCGATGGCCAGCACGCGGGACTTGTCAGTTGGCCCGCCCCGGACCTCTGCGGCCAGTTTCAGCGCGCGCTCGTAAATCGGCCCGAACGGCTTGCCGGCCTGAAACACCCGCCCGCCCATTTCCTCATAGCGATGCGCCAGAGCGCCGGCGCAATAAAGCTCCTTGTCGCCCACGTGCACGACAAGATCCGGGTTGGCCGAAATGAAATCGAGTTTGCGGCGCTTCATGATCTCGAAGGACGCCGCATAATCGTCCGGCGTCTCGCGCTCGTCGTGGAACAGGCCGGTGCAGATGACGTAATCCGCGGTTTCCAGACCGACCATGGGCGGGTTGAGGCCCGTCTGCTCGCGCAGGATTTCGAAGAAGGCTAGATCGCGCTCGGGGCCGATATGGTAAAGCGGCGCATTGCCGCGCTGCTCGATGAAGCCGAGCGTCACATCGCCTGACGTCACCATCTTGTCGAAGGTCTCGCGCGGCACTTTCAGCCGTTCGAGCTGTTCGAGAATGGGCGGAAACGGGCGCGGCGCATTGGTGACCAGCACCACAGTCCCGCCCTTCCGGCGAAAGCGCATCAGCGCATCGCAGGAGCGGACATAGGCCTCGCGGCCATTGTGAACGACGCCCCAGATGTCGCACAAAATGACATCGTAGCTGTCGGCGAGTGTGGAAAGGCCGGGGAGAAAGATCGCGTTTGACATGAGAGGCGGCTAAGGCGGGGCGGCGGATGTGTCAAGCAACAAGTCCGCAAACGACGCCAATTCGGAAAACGACGCCACGTCGGAAGACATTGACGGGAATCATGACGCGGGGTCTGATTTTGCTATCAGGTTCGTCGCAACATTGTCATGAAGGACGCCGGAATGCCTCGCTATCTTGATCCCCCCACGGTTCCGGGCACCGCCGGACGCTATTCGCAGGGCGTGCTGCTCGCGCCATACTCCAAACGCCTGATCATTTCCGGGCAGGTCGGGCGTTCCGCGGCCGGCGTGGTGCCAGATGGCCTTGAGGCGCAGGCCGCGCAGGCGCTCGACAATATTCTGGCAATTGTGGAGGCCGCCGAAATGCTGCCCTCCGACATCGTCAAGCTCAACGTCTTCTGCACCGTCAGGGGCGGCGTCTCGGTCATGCGCGACGTGCGCTTGAAGAAGCTCGGAAAACTGGCGCCTGCCAGTACTTATGTGGAGGTTGCGGGCCTCGCCGACGCTGCCTATCTGGTGGAGATCGAGGGCGAGGCCGTGCGCGAAGCCACATTGTAAGTTCACAAAAAGGAACACCCCATGAGCAAGATCGTCCTTCAGGTGACCGGCATGACGTGTCAGGGATGCGTCAATTCCGTCGAGCGCATCGTCAAGAAAACCGACCCTCAGGCGCTGGTGTCCATCGATCTGAAATCGGGCCGCGTGGAAGCCGACACAAGCGCGACCGCAGACCTAATGGCCAAGGCCATCAGCGCGGCCGGATACGAGGCCCGCGTGGCGTAGTCTTTGCTCTCTAAGGTGAGAAAAAGGAACGTGAAGCCCACACCGGGGTTGCATCGGCACACGCGGAGCTAACAAGCCCGCGTTAGGCCCGGGCTGGCCACTGCACAATGCATCAGCAGTCTAAACAAACCTTCGCATCACTTTCATCGCCTGACCGCGTAGTCCGGCAATATCGAATGCTAGAACGAAGCAGGCGTAAATTGCTCCACCGGTCGCTGCCTGTATCAACAGGGTCAACACGCCGGCCGGCCAGTCGCGCATCTGGTAGACGATTGCCGCCATGGCGGCGCTGCCGGCGATTGCGAGGCCAATGTCGCGGGCTCGCGGCCAGACGGGTTGGAGCGTTGCCGCATAGGCCAGCAACGCCAGCATGGCGACCGTGAACGCGCCTGCCTGCGCGATGGCGAAATTCGATGCATCGGGCGTGGCGGGCAGGGCGAGGATCAGCAATCCGTCGGCGATGCAGGCAACGATCGCGCAGGCTATAAGCGGCCGTGTAGTCTTGGCGATCTGGAAGATCGGATTGATGGCGTAGTTCATCAGCCCGAAACAGAACATGCCTACCAGCAGCAGTTCCAGATAGTGTCCGAATGGCCCACGGAACTCCTGCGGCACCACGAGTTGTTCAAGGCTCGGCAGCGTCAGCCAGAGGCCGACGCCCGCCGGCAGCAGAATGGCGAAGACAGTCGCCATATTGGCCGCGACCTGTTCGCGGGCGCGCTCGGCCCCATGGGTTTCCTGCGCCCGCACGGCAATCTGGAACAGCAGCACGTCGAGGCCCGAACCGACCGCCGCCATCAGTCGCGTGCCGATGTCGAACGCGAGCGAGAACTGGCCGGTTTCGGCAAAGCCGAAATGCTGCGTCACCAGCGCGCGGTTCACAAACGCAATGGCCAGATAGAGAATGTTCGCCGCCACGATCGGGAGTGCATAGCGCGCATATTCCACCGCCCGCTCCATGCTGGCGAGGCGCGGCTTCGCACTCTCGTCCGTTAGGGCCGAGCGGGCAAAGATCAGCGAGCCAGCCATGCTGAGGCAGGCGCCGGTCAGGGCCAGCAGCGCGGAGCCAGCGACCCAGGCGCCGCCGACAGTCAAAAGCAGCGCCAGAACATTCTTGGACAGCACAAGCCGCGCATAGACCTTGTCGAGAAACCGCGCCCGGATGAGGGCGATGTGATAGTCGAACAATCCGTTCGCCACCGACACCCCAACCGCAATCCCGATCAGGGCGTTCGACAACACGAAGGTGAGGCCGGAGAGCATCAGCGCAATGGCGCAGGCCGCCAGCACGACCGCGATGATCGCGAAGGTCACATCGAGCGTGGCGCGCAGCGCCGGCTCCTCGATGCGGGTGCGCTCGGAATAGAAGCGGATCGCCACGAGCCTGATCCACTCGACCGTAGTGGTCTGGATCAGCATCGCCACCGCCATGGCCAGCGCGAAACGTCCGAACTGGTCCGGACCGAGAAATTTCGCCACCAGGAGCCCGATGGCGAAATTGAACGCAGTATTGACCAGAAAGGCTGCCAGCACCCTCATACGGAGAACTCCGGGTGCAGGGACTGAAAACGCTGCGCCCGCCGGCATTGAACAGGAATTGCAAGAATCAGTTTTGCAAACATCCCGCCTGAATAAACGACGCAGGTTAACTTGTCGCCCGGCGCAACCGGCAGGGCAGATGCGCCATTGCGTCCCTTTCGCCGGAAGTTCAATCTGCTAGTTTGCTTTTGCTTCAATCAGGCGGCGAGACCGCGCCGGTCATTGACGGAGGATCGCCGCACCTTGTCTGGCAACGCCCGCACCCACGTTCCCCTGCGCGTCCAGATTCCGGTTTACGGTACGGGCCTGTTCTCCAACAGCATGACCGATGTTGGCTCGGTGATCCTGCCGATCTGGCTGGCGGGGCTGGGGGCTTCGCCCGCAATGATCGGGCTGGTGATCGGCTCACGTCACATTCTGCCGTTCTTTTTCGCCATTCACGGCGGCGCACTGATGGACCGGCTGGGCGCGAAGCGCCTGATGGCGCTGAGTACCCTCATCAGCGGGGCGCTGATCCTGTCATTTCCGCTACAGACCTCGATCCCGTTGATCATCGCGGTGCAGATGATCAACGGCTACGGGGCCTCCATGGGGTGGATTGGGGCGCAGACCGCTTTCGGTAAACTGCTCAACGGGAATCCGGCTTATTCGGGCCGTTTCGCTTTCGGGTTGCGAATGGGCAGTTTCGCTGGCCCGCCGCTGGTCGGCCTCGCGTGGGACCAGTTCGGCATCTGGGGCGGGTTTGCCTGTTTCGCGCTCTGGTCCTTCGGCACCTGCTTTTCGGCCATGGCGCTGCCGGACATTCCGGGTTCGCGGGCAGGCGGCCCGCGACCGCTGCGAATGGGCGACCTGATGCCGCGCTGGGCCGATTATCTGGCGGCGATCCGGCTGGCGGCCATGCCGGTGATGGGCGTGGTGCTGGCGGTGACAATGCTGCGGGTGGCGGCCTCCAGCGTGCAGGATTCCTTTTATCCGATCTATCTGCAGGGTCTCGGGCTATCGGCCACCTCCATCGGGTTGCTGCTGACGATCTCGTCGGCCGTGGCGGCGTTCAGCGCGCTGCTGGTTGGGCCATTGACCCGTTTCATGTCGCCGATCTGGCTGCTGATCCTGACGGGAAGCGGCTCAATCTTCTTTGTGGCGATCACGCCGTTCCAGCAAGCCTTTCTGCCACTCGCCATCGTGGCGGGCCTGCGCGGCGTCTGTATGGGGATCAGCCAGCCCCTGATGCTGTCGATTCTGGCCAGCGCCTCGACCCCGGGCACGATGGGCGTTGCGGCGGCCCTGCGCACGACAGCCAACCGTCTTTCGGCAGGCGTAACGCCCATCGGCATGGGCTTTGCGGCGCATATGGCGGGGTTGAACGACAGCTTCCTGATCATCGGGGTCGCTCTGCTGGCAGGCATGGCGATCATCGCCCTCAAGGTCTGGCGCAACCCGCATCTGGCCCGTGACGAGGACTAGATGGCTGAAATCAGGGATAAAACCTTGAACAGGGGCCTTCGGCTTCCCAATTTGGCGGGCGGGGGTTTTCAGCCGAGACCGGAGTTCAACAATATGTCGCGTATCGCCTTCTCGATCTTCCCGGCGCTCGTGCTCGCAGCCGGGCTGGTGGTCTCGGCCGGGTCTGCCTCCGCCCAGACGCGCCCCTATTCACCCCGCATGACCTGCGCGGCGGCGGCCGCCATGGTGCAGACGCGCGGAGCGGTGGTGATGAGCACGGGGCCGAACACGTTTGACCGCTATGTGCGCGCGCGGCAGTTCTGCACTCCCGTCGAGACCACACGCCCGGCCTGGGTGAAAACCGCCGATAATCCGCAATGCTTCGTCGGATATACCTGCGAGGATGTGGAGAACGATCGTTTCCCGTTCTGACCGCTTAAGCAGGGTTGATGGATGGTTCCCCAACGTCGTTAACTATTTTAACGACCCCGTTCGGCTGATCCTTGACAGACAAACGGACCGATCATATTTACCCGTCTGTTAGCACTCGCTACTGGTGAGTGCTAACACTGCGGCTCTGCCGCTTGCTCATTCAATCGCCGGCGTTTCGTCGGCCTCCCGTAAACCCGAGGAAGTCATCATGAAGTTCCGTCCCCTGCACGACCGCGTGGTCGTCAAGCGCCTCGATGGCGAAGAGAAGACCAAAGGCGGCATCATCATCCCCGACACCGCCAAGGAAAAGCCCCAGGAAGGCGAAGTCGTCGCCGTGGGTTCCGGCGCTCGTGACGAAGCCGGCAAGCTCGTCCCGCTCGACGTCAAGAAGGGCGACAAGGTTCTGTTCGGCAAGTGGTCCGGCACGGAAGTCAAGATCGACGGCGTTGACCTTCTGATCATGAAGGAAAGCGACATCATGGGCGTGATCGGCAAGTAAGCCGGACGTTCTTCCCGATTTTCAATAGCGAACCAGTCAGGTTCAGGAGTCAGTAAACATGGCAGCCAAAGACGTACGTTTTTCGGCCGACGCTCGTGATCGCATGCTGCGTGGCGTCGACGTTCTCGCCAACGCCGTCAAGGTGACGCTCGGTCCCAAGGGCCGCAACGTCGTGATCGACAAGTCGTTCGGCGCTCCGCGCATCACCAAGGACGGCGTCACCGTCGCCAAGGAGATCGAGCTGGAAGACAAGTTCGAGAACATGGGCGCCCAGATGGTGCGCGAAGTGGCCTCGAAGACCAACGACACCGCCGGCGACGGCACCACGACCGCCACCGTTCTCGCCCAGGCCATCGTCAAGGAAGGCGCCAAGTACGTGGCCGCCGGCATGAACCCGATGGATCTGAAGCGCGGCATCGATCAGGCCGTTGCTGAAGCCGTCAAGGACATTCAGGCCCGCGCCAAGAAGATCAAGTCTTCGGACGAAGTCGCTCAGGTCGGCACCATTTCGGCGAACGGCGACAAGTCGATCGGCGACATGATCGCCAAGGCGATGCAGAAGGTCGGCAACGAAGGCGTCATCACGGTTGAAGAAGCCAAGAC
>CANJWR010000191.1 GCA_947478455.1 Beijerinckiaceae bacterium
CAGTTCTCCAAGCTATGCGGCAATGACCTCTCCACGCCGCGCCCCGAGTACCGCTTTCCCGGCCTGAAAGACGGGGACCGCTGGTGCCTGTGCGCCCTTCGCTGGAAAGAGGCTTTTTCTGCCGGGTTGGCGCCCAATGTGGTGCTGGCGAGTACGCATGCCAAGGCGCTGGAGATCGTCACCATCGAGCAACTGCGGGAATACACCGCAGTCTGAGCCGCGCGCATTCGTCAGCCTGAAGCGCAACGCCTTGGCCAGCGAGACGCTCATAAACGTTGAACATCGACGCAACGATCGTCATCAACGACAAAACTCGGAAGTAAGGCACGGCTTGGAGCGATCGTCCGAGCGCCCGGCTATAAAATTCAGTTTGCGCGTGGCGCGATGGAACACCGGATCTGCGGGTCACGCCAACCCGCTCATGCACAAAGTAATCGTTCCAAAGCCAATAGGCGAAATCGAACTCCGCCGGCAGAATAGCGGCGCCCTCCCAATCCATAATGGTGAGTGGCTCCAGCGCCGCGTTGACCAAAATATTCTGCGGTCTGGCGTCGCCCCAAACCAAGGACGGCGCCGGTTCATCGGGATAATTATTCGACAACCAGGACACCGCCTGCTTCAAAACTGGAAATTCATCCCTCTCAAAAATCGGAGCGCAGTACTCGCGCCACAGCGCCATCTGTGCGGGGCATCGTGGTTCATCGCCAGCCGCGCGATCAAGCCACGCGGCGCCAGCGGCGCGCCAATCCACGCAGTGCAGCGCCGCAAGATGCGTAAGAGAGCGATCGTACATCTTTGATCGCGCTTCCGGCGCTGCATCTACGAATGGCCCAATTTCTGTGAAGCTCGGGAAGTCCGACAATGTGATGCCCGCAACGAACTCCATCAGAAAGAATGGCGCGCCAACCCAGTCAACATTCCGCTCCAAAGGTAGAACTTTTGGCGCCGGGATTGCGCCGCTGCGATCCAGCGCCTGCATCACAGCATGCTGCAACTCCGTTGACCGCGCAGCCAGACATACCTGCGGCGGGTGCACTTCAAGCCCTTCGACGGCGCGCCGCAAGACGAGCTTACGATTTCGAGCGGCTCCATTTTCTTGCCAGGTCACATCCAAGAAGCTGGTGTCGTTCGACATGCCAGTTTTGGGGGAGCCTACAAACGCGCAAGTCACATCGCGCGCATTTGGCCATTGAATGGTCAGCCATCGCTCCAGGGAGCGTAGTTGGACTTCACCGTCCGCCATATCGTCACCTCGCCACGTCAGTGTCAGTCAGAAAACCGCACTTCCGGTAGGGGCCGATAAAAGCTGTCTCGTGATAGCCGTAGCCGATCTTTTGATCGTTCAGCGTGAAGCGGGCCATGCTCTCGACGTAGAGCATGTGAGCGCCTTGCGCCTCGAGCTCCGCCACGCTTACGCGTAAATAATCAAGCCAATCGGGACCCATATATTTACCGTGACGCCAATCGCCCTGGAAGCCGTGCCCAGTGCCATACCCCGTCCCAACGGTGATATAGCACCGCATCAACGGTTCGATATCGATTGACAGCGCTCCTCCTGGAGCGTCGGGAAACAACATTTGTGCACGCGCAACGTTCCGCGTACCCGGCACAAATTGGTGCTGCACATCTGCCGGACCCAGCAAATCGAGAGGACGCTCCGGATCCTTCCAGATTCGCACCGAGCCTTGAATAGGCCGGGCGCCAGAATCCGTTTCGTTCAACAAGTGCAGAATGGCGAAATCTTCAAACTGCATCGTGGTGTAATTCCACATGCCGACTTGCGGAAACTGCGACCGCTCATCAACCGCGCCATGGATGCCAGGATGCTCGGGCTCTCCAACGGGACGCACACCCCAAGAGTGATTTCTATAGGCCGTCCAGTTCTCCGGACGAACCTCGATGCGTCTCGTGCCGATCTTGATGAAACCAGACCACACGCCAACTTGATCGTAGCGCTGATAGTCCATCAGCATGCGACCATTCTTCACATTGGTATGACGTGGCTCCACAAATACCGGCACACGCGCTTCATAAATCAGGTCCGCGCCAATTTCAGAGCTATTATCTTCGATCCTTAAGCGGAATTTCTTCAGCGGCTCAATGATCTCGATGCGCATGGGGCCAGCGCCAATGTGCAGACGATCCCCGAGCAAATGCGACGCACGAATAACGTGGTGATTGTCGCCTTCGACAAGATTGAAGAACGCGTCCTGCACACCGAGGTTGGGGTACTGACCAAAGCCCGCGTTGAAATAGACAAGATCATCGTGACCGTGGCCGGTCATGTGATAACGCTCATAGAAATTGCGGTCACTCGTCGCGACATGGCGAACAGGCTGCGCGGTTTGGTGAACCTGAAACTCATCCGCCGGACAGATGATGATCGATGGATCCAGCGCCTTAAAGTAACTCATCGCATCATCTCCCATGACTTTAAAGGCGCCCATGTTATCAGCGACCTTGATCTTCAATGTCCGATCATTTTTATGCCCTGTCAATTCGTATAGCCATAAACGCCGAGAGACCCAGAAAGCTGTTGAACGCTGATGGCTGGGGAGACGATCAACAGACGGAGGCCGAACAACACACGCACCAGACAATGGGCGTAATGGATCTTAAGGGGCTCAACGATGGCGCTCGTCATCGCCACTGCTGCGGGGGCGTGCGGCCTAGCTGAAAGGCGACCACGCGCGGGCTTCAACTGTTTCTAGCGCTGAAAGTGAGTTCTCTTGAGGTCATAATGCGCGCGAGCAAGCGCACAAAATTGACAGCGGCACGAAACGAACGACGCCGCGACCTTTCAAGAGCCGACACTAAGCAAGGCGCCCCTATCGGCGCACCTTCAAGTTACGACGCGACAACGCGAAAGACATTCACTCACGAGTAGTCCATGCGCCGCGCAGCAATGCTGACGCAACTCTAGACTGGCGAAACCTGACCTACATTTCGCACAGGCCGAACTTCTTCCCAGTCAAACAAGAGTTCCCGTCGCGTGAACTTCCAGACGCCGTCGCTCTTGCGCCATTTGTCCTGGTAACGCACAGCGTAGCAAAGCAGCTCGTTGTCCCTTGGAGGGTGCAAGCGCTGCTCAACGGTGGAGCAGGTCTCTCCCCACGCCAAATCTCCATCAATCTCGACCGTTTGATTGTGCACCCAGTGCATAGTCTTCAAAAACATTTGATCCAGCGCGACGATGGATTGTAAAACAGCCTCCAGCCCATGATACGCGAATCCCGGCCCTACAAGCTCAGCTTCGGCCGTGAAAATGCGGCGATAATCTTCTACACGTTTCTGGTCTGCGCCTCGCGCGTAGATATCCGCCAACTGGCGCAGCGCAATTATGTCTTCAGTGCTCAAACCTGATCTCCCCATCTTGGAAAACGCGGTTCATCACAAATGCTGCGCTATCTGAAGCCGCAATCGTACCGTGCGGTCGCGTGCCCCTTGAAAAGCTCACGCCCTAAGAATACGCCCACCATCGACATTGATCACCTGACCGTTGATCGAAGCTGCGTCGTCCGACATCAGAAATGCGACCGTCGCTGCGATGTCGTCCGGTGAGACAAGCCGCGGGCTATGAATGTTGCCGAGGAATTCCGCTTTAAGTTCGTCGCTAATATGGGCGTCAATGGCAGACGTGAGCGTAAAGCCTGGCGCAACCGCGTTGGCGCGAATTCCTTCCCTGCCCCACCGGATCGCAACATGGCGCATCAGCGCATTAATTCCGGACTTGGTGATGCCGTATGAAAAACGCGTCGGCTCCGAAAGATACGCTGCTTCAGACGTTGTGTAGACCAGAGCGCCGCCGCTTTTCAAAAGGTGGGGGATCGCCAATTGAGTGACGCACACATGCCCGCGCAAATTCACATCCATGGTCGCGTCGAACACCGACAGATCCGTTGCGACCACATCCTCGTCACGCGACAGGATCGCCATGTTGGCGACATTGATATGTACGCCATCGATTTCTCCCGACGGCTCGAGTGCAAGCCTAATCAGACTCGCAACGCTTTCACGGTCTCGAACGTCAAATCCGGCGCCCTGCGCCCTACCGCCGTCCGCGACCACCTGCTCCGCAACACTCTGCGCCGCTCCGGCGTCGTAGTCACCTATGATGACGACGGCGCCTTCAGCTCCCAGACGCAACGCCGTAGCCGCGCCGATGCCAGTTCCACCGCCTGCGACCAGAATCGTTTTATCCCTCAACCCACGCATTTATTCTCTCCAGGCAAACATACGCCGCTCCTCTTGGATGGATGTCTATGAACAATTCAACTGCTCAAGGCTCTCGCTCAATTCTCATCACAGAAGGCGAATGGAAAGGTTGGTACTCCACGTACGGCGACCCGTTCAACTCACACGCGGGCCCGTTCTTTTGGCGTGAAGACCAAGACCGCGGCTTCGTTTGCGCAATGCGGGTTGAGACCCAACACCTGAATGGCGGCGGCTTAATGCACGGTGGCGCCATCATGACCTTTGCGGACTACTCCTTGTACGTGTTCTCCGGATCGCTCCGTGACGGCGCCGCGGTAACCATCTCGCTGAATGGCGACTTTGTTGGTCCTGCGCTAAAAGGCGACGTGATTGAGTGTGCGGGCGAAGTCATCAAGCGAACCAAGCGGATGGTGTTTCTACGTGGCTTAATGAAAGTCTCCGGGTCCCCCATATTTGCCTATTCTGCGGTGATGAAGGCGCTCTCCGGAGAAAAATAAATGGTGACGGTAGGCAGCAAAGGGAGCCCTGCTGAACGAGCGACGGGTTCAGATCAGATAGCCGCCATCGATGACCAGCTCTGAGCCAAGCATGAATTTCGACTCATCGGAGGCCAGGAAGACGACACCATAGGCGATATCGATCGGCTCACCGAGATGACCGATCGGGTGCCGCGCCAATTGCGGCGCCAGTTCTTGAGGGTTGGCGTCGAGATAGTTCTTCACCAATGGCGTCAGGCACATGCCCGGATGGATCGAATTCACCCGGATTGGGAGTTTCTTTTCCGCGCAATGCACCGCAGCTGCCTTGGTGAAATTACGCACGCCGCCTTTACTGGCGCTGTACGCCGCCGTGGTAGGCTCCGCTGACATGCCCATTGTGGACGAAACGTTGATGATCGATCCCCGTTCACCCGATTTGGTTATCGTTCGAATTGCCGCACGCGTGCCGAGGAACACGCCGTCGAGATTGACCGCAAGTGTCTTACGCCAGAGCGCGAAGGGCATCTCCATATCACCCGGGGGTGCAATGCCGGCATTGTTCACGAGCACATTGAGCTTGCCGAACCGGCGCAGCGTCTCCTCCATAGCGGCATCCCAAGCCGCTTCATCCGTGACGTCGAGGCTTAAAAAGAACGCGTTTTGACCACCATCACCGATCTCAGTCGCAATCGCTTCACCTCGGGCGGCGTCCACATCCGCGATGACGACGCGTGCGCCTTCATCCACCAGCAAGCGCACCATCGCCTCGCCGAGACCACTGGCTCCGCCGGTAACGAAGGCAACCTTACCGCGAACCCGTCCAGTCATGGTCAGCTCAGGCCAAGCCGTTTTGCGCCGAGTATGTGCGCATCGTCCATGAAGCTCCGATCCCCTCGGGTCCACAGCACCTTCAGTGTCACAGCGACGATCTTCCAGGTGTCGCCGTCGCGAACGAGCTCATCCGTGTAATAGCCGCCAATTACGAAGCGCCGCGCCGGCTCTGCATCGTTCAGGAAATGCTCAGCTTGCATGTAAACGATGCACCGGGCTCGATCGCCATCGATCGTGACCTGCGGATTGGTCATCGAGTGCTGCGTGGCGTCGAGGCCCGCAAAATAAACGCTTGAATTTTTTGAGAGTTCATCGGCGCGAATGACATGCTTGGGAACCGAGTGCCAGGATTCGAAATCCATTGTGACTTCGTCTGCAAAAATCGAACGATGCAGATCCCAATTCTTGGTATCGATGCCCATTGCATAATTGTAAACCACCTGCGCGACGGTGATACGCTCATCGACGAAGCAGTCGGAGTGTGAAGCCGTGGTCATTGTATTTTCCTAGTTTATAGATGGGCGTGGGTTAGGCCATCAAAGCTTGGGCGCCAAACATCTGCTCGACCATATCCGTCAGATCCGGGTTTTTCCGAAGCTCATTGCCGCCATCCACAGCAAAGCTTTGTCCGGTCATCCAACTCGATTCTGGTCCAGCCAAAAAGCGAATGGCTGGCGCAATGTCTTCGGGTTCGCCGACGCGGCCGAGCGGACATTCGTCAATCGTTCTTTGTACAATCGAGGGATTATCGAACATCGCCGACGTGCCTGCGCTGCGCGTGAAGCCGGGACGGACAGCGTTCACGCGAATGCCGCGTGGTCCCAGTTCCTCTGCAGCAATACGAACAAATCCTTCCAGGCCTGCTTTTGCAGTATTGTAGGACAGCAAGTAACGAAATGGCGTCGTTCCGGCGATCGATGAGATCAAGACAATGCTGCCGCCGGACCGCATGAGCGGGACAGCATGTTTGGCCGCCAGAAACGCACTGATGATATTGAGGTTCAAATCCCCCAGAATCTCTTCTGGCTTCAGCATCAGCATTGGCTTGAAACTGCCGCCGCCTACGGCACTGACGACAATGTCCAGTCTTCCAGCAACACCATGAGCTTTGTTCACGCCAGCGATAACATCGGCCTCGATGCAGGCGTCGCCTTCGTGCAGTTCCACCTTGGCAGCCGGATACTTCGCTAAAATCTGCGCCCGCGCTTCTTCCAGCGAACCTAACGTGCGCCCCATCAGCACGACGGCCGCACCATCTCGGACGAGTAGATACGCCGCCGCCAAGGAGATTGCTGCTGCGCCGGCTGTTATAAAAGCAGTTTGCCCCGCCAAAGGACGTTCGTCGCTTCCGCTCAAATCATTAGTCCTTTGACCATTCGACGACGAGAGATTTAAAGCCCATGACAGTGCCGCCATACAAGGTGCTCGGCGGCTGCGGATCGGCGAGCCAGAAGTCCGGGATACGCTTCATCCATTCTTGCAGGGACACCATGATTTCGCGCTTCGCCAAGATGGATCCAATGCAGCGATGTGGCCCAACGCCGAATGTGACGTGGTTATTTACTTCCCGATCCAGATCGATCTCCTGAGGATTTGGGAATACTTTCGGATCTCGATTGGCGAGGGTCGCGACCAAAAGCAGGCGATCATTCTTGCGGAACTTCACACCACGAAACTCGCAATCCTTTGCGATGCGTCGGGGATTGTTTGCGACAGATGTAATGCGCAACAATTCCTCGACCGCGGGCATCAGCGCTTCCTGATCGTCCATGCGCTCCAAGAAGAATTGCCGCGCAGATGGGTTGGTCGCTAGAAAGCGCCAAACAGACGCCATCGTATTTGTGACCGTGTCCATGACCTGCCGGCTTTCCTCGGGCCATTCCATCATTGGAAATTGGCCTCGGGTTTCGCGGCTACGCCGCAGGATCTGTTGAACGCTGCCGGGGTCTGCTGACCCAGGCTCGAATGCGGTCTCACCTCATTGTAGTGACGCCGCCACTCCTCGATAACC